>QHVV01000044.1:7597-27133 GCA_003222385.1 Acidobacteriota bacterium | reverse complement strand
CTTCGACACGCCGGCCAACTCGACTTTCACGGAACGGCCGGAGAGCCCGATCGCCGTGGCCGCGTTCGATCCCCTGAATCCAAGCGGACGAGCGGACATCGAGCAGCCGCCTCCGTCGACTGCGGCCGACCGGCTGGACACGATCGGTGATCGGCTGATGTACCGGCTGCAGTACCGGAACCGCGACGGGGTCGAGTCCCTCGTCTCGACCCATACCGTGAACGTCGGCGTCCACCTGACGACCCGGTTCCCAACGGCGGCAGAGCACCAGGCCGCGCCCCGGTATTACGAGCTGCGCCGCACGACTCCGGGCGGCGCTTTCTCCGTCTATGACCAGGCGACCTTCGCGCCCGATGCGCCGACTCCGCCCAACCTGCCGACCGGCTTGAACCGCTGGATGGGCAGCGCCGCGATCGACAACCAGGGCAACCTGGCCGTCGGCTACAGCACGTCGAGCGCTTCCGCCGGGGAATACCCGTCGGTCGCATTCGCGGGCCGGGCATTCAACGAGACGGGCGGTCTCCTCCAGGGCGAGGCGAAGATCTTTCAGGGTCTGGGGTCCCAGCAGGCCAGCGGCAACCGGTGGGGCGACTACTCCTCGCTCTCGCTCGACCCCGTCGACGAGTGCACGTTCTGGTACGTCAATGAGTACTACCCGACCGGTTTGACGCAATTCAACTGGCACACACGAATCGGAAAGTTCAAGTTCGACGGCTGCACCGCTCCCGTGCGCGGCAGGATCACCGGTACGGTCACCGACTGCGTGACGGGCAAACCGATCGTGGGGGCCGTGATCCAGCTCTCCGACGGGCGGTCCGGCGCCACGGACGCCAATGGAAACTATTCGATCCCGGTGCCTCCCGGCGCCTACACCGTCACCGCGGTGGACCCGTTCCGTAACTGCAACCCGGCCGCCTCCCAGGCCGTCAACGTCGCGGCCGACGGAACCGCCACGGCGAACTTCTGCTTGACCGGAAACTCGAAGATCAACCTCGGAGCCGTGTCGATCGACGACAGCCTCGGTAACAACAACAACATCGTGAATCGCGACGAGTGCGTGAAGGTCAACCTCGCGGTCTCCAACGACGGCTGCATCGCGGACTCGCACATTTCGGGCACGCTCTCGACCACGACTCCCGGGGTGAAAATCAACCAGGCCCTGAGCTCGTTCCCCGATCTCGCCGTCGACACGAGCGGCAACAACGCGACGCCTTACGCGTTCACCACCATGCCGGACTTCGTCTGCGGCACCGCGATCCAGTTCACGCTCACCGTGAGCTCCGACCACCAGTCCGCGCACGACCTCCACTTCAGCGTGCCGACCTGCGCCGGCGGACCGTCGGTGACGGTGACTGGGGCGATCACGAACACCGATTCGACTCAGGACGGCCGGATGGGCCGCGACGGCAACCCCAGCAAATGCGCGCTGCAGAAGGGGTGTCCGGGACCGATTGCCGGCTCGCCCGGGACGAACCGCTTCTTCGACCAGTACTCGTTCAACAACCCGGCCGCGTCGCCGATCTGCTACACGGTCGCCCTGACGCCCAACTGCTCGGAACCTCCGGCGAATCAGATCTTCTCCGAGTCCTATCTCGGCAGCTACATCCCGACGCCGGCAGCGCAGGAATGCACCAACTACCTGGGCGACATCGGTGCGAGCCCGGCCAACGGCCAGACCGGCTCCTACTCCTTCAACGTGCCGGGCGGAGGGACCTTCGTCGTCGTCGTCAACATGACCAACAGTCCCACGGGCACCTGCTCTAGCTACAGCGCGACGATCTCCGGCTTCCCCGACGACACGGGAGACGGGGGACCCTGCCCACCCTGCGTCCTGTCGGCTTCGGTCGCGACTTCGTCACTCTCTCCCCCGAACCACGCCCTGATCAACGTCGGCCTCGCGGCGACCTCGACGGGGGTCTGCCCGGCGAACCGCCAGGTCACGGTTTACTCGGACGAGGATGACGTCGACCCGCAGACGATCGGCGATATGTCTCCCGACGCCAGGAACATCGCTCTCGGATCACTGCGGTTGCGCTCCGAGCGCCGCGACACGGGCGACGGCCGTGTATACCTGATCGTGGTGAGGACGAGCGACGGGACCGGAAACGGAGCGTTCTCCTGCACGACGGTCACCGTAGCGAACGGCATCGGCGGACCCCCGACGGCTGCGGTCGCGGCTCAGGCTGCAGCGGCAAAGACCTTCTGCACGAACAACAACGGCGCCGCTCCGGCCGGATTCTTCCTGGTCGGCGACGGGCCGGTGATCGGGCCGAAGCAGTAGATCTCAGTCAGCGTTTCTTCGGCCCGGCGTCCGAAAGGGCGCCGGGCTTTTTTCGGCCTAGCCGCACTTCCGGACGCGCGGAAGACGATCCCGCACGAGCTTGAACGTTCCGATGACGACGTCGCTCCCCGGGAGCTCGACGGAAAGCGTCATCGTGTCGTCCTCGATTTTTCCACGGTAGCGCGCGGGCCGTCCCTGCTCTCGACCCGGGCGCGTCGGTCCGGGTGCATCCTGGACGTAGGTACCCGCCAGGTCGAAGCGACCCTCCCCGTCGGGCGTGATCGGGCCGTCGATCGATCCCTCGGCGCAGTCGAAGTCGAACTTCGCCCCGCGGTCGGTCAGCACGGCGCCCGCGTGATCTCCTCCCCAGTTGCCGGTCAACGGACCGCGCGGCGTCTTCACCGGATCCTTCGCCTCGAGCGGCGAAGCGGCCGCGGGAACGAGTGCGGCGAGTGAAAGAACGAGAATGATCGGCGCGTTCATGGATTTGCTTCTCCTCTCGGTTGGAAACACCGATTACCGAACGAAAGCGCCCTTTGACCAGCGTTCCATGGTGAAACCGTGATCTGTCCCCGTTTGGCTCTCCAGGGAATTCGATGCTTCGCGCGCCCGTTTCTCCTGCCGCCGATTTGTTATCCTTCGCGCCCGCTCGTCCGGGCTCGTCAGACAGGAAAGGTAACCACACCATGATCTCGAGACTCCTTGCGTTCGCGATTTCACTGATTCTGGTCGCTCCCGGAGCCCGCGCTGCGGATCCGGCGGCCTCCAGCGCCTCGATCCCCCCGACCGCGGCCCAGCGCTACGGGTCATGGGGCGTCGATCTCGCCGGGATGGACCGCTCCGTCAAGCCGGGCGACGACTTCTTCCGCTACGTCAACGGCAAGTGGGTCGCGACGACGAAAATCCCGCCGGACAAGTCGAGCTACGGCGCATTCGCGATTTTGACCGACCTCTCCGAGGCTCGGGAGCGGGCCCTGCTCGATCGATGGGCCGCGGACAAGAGCCTGAAACCGGGCTCCGACGAGGCAAAGGTTGCGGCGATCTATCGCACGTTCCTCGACGAGGCGACCGCGGAAAAGCTCGACGCGAAGCCGATCCAGCCGAAGCTCGATGCCATCCGCAAGGCGAAGTCACGTGACGACGTCGCCGCCCTGATGGCGCAATCTCAGGCCGACTTCGGTCGATCCTTCTTTGGCGCGAATGTCACCGACGACGCGAAGAACCCCGACAAGTACGCGCTCTACCTCTCGCAGTCCGGCCTGGGCCTCGCCGACCGGGAGTTCTACCTGCGCGACAACTTCAAGCCGCAGAAGGAGCGCTACCAGAAATACGTCGCCGACATACTCCGGCTCATCGGATGGGACGAGCCCGACAAGAACGGCGCCGACATCGTCGCCCTGGAGACGAAGATTGCCGACGCGCACTGGACCCGCGCCGAGAGTCGAAACCGCGACAAGACGTACAACCCGGCCACGCTCCCCGAGCTCGAGAAGAACGCCCCGGGATTCCCGTGGCGTCGATATTTCCAGGAAGCGGAGCTCGGGAAGGCCGATCGCGCCGTGGTCCGTCAGAACACCGCATTCCCGAAGCTCGCGGCGATCTTTTCCGAGACTCCCGTCGAGACGTTGAAGGCTTGGGAAGCGTTCGACGTCGCCGACGAAGCGGCGCCGCTCCTTTCGAAGCGCTTCGTCGACACGCACTGGGAGTTCCGGTCGAAGTTCCTGAACGGTGCCGAAGAACAGCGTCCGCGCTGGAAGCGCGGCGTCGACGCGGCGGAAAACGGGATGGGCGAGGCGATCGGCCGCACGTACGTCGCGGAGTACTTCCCGCCCGAGTCGAAAGCGAAGATGGAGAAGCTCGTCGCAGACCTGCTCGCCGCGATGAAGGGTCGGATCGAGAACCTGCAGTGGATGGGACCCGAAACGAAGGCGCGCGCGCTCGAGAAGCTTTCGAAGTTCGGCGTCAAGATCGGCTACCCCACGAAGTGGCGGGACTATTCGACTCTCGTGATCCGTGAGGGAGACCTCGTGGGGAACGCCATCCGCTCCGCGAAGTTCGAGTGGGACCGCGACGTGAACCGCATCGGCAAACCGATCGACCGGCTGGAGTGGGGCATGACGCCCCAGACCGTCAACGCTTACTACACGCCGGTGAAGAACGAGATCGTATTCCCGGCGGCGATCCTGCAGCCGCCGTTCTTCGATCCGAACGCCGATCCGGCCGTGAACTATGGAGGGATCGGCGCCGTCATCGGCCACGAGATCACGCACGGCTTCGACGACCAGGGAAGGAAGTCCGACGGAAACGGGATGCTGCGCGACTGGTGGACGGCGGAGGATGCGGCGAAATTCGAAGCGCAGGCGACGAAACTCGGGACGCAGTACGAGGCGTACAACTTTCCGCAGCTCCCGGGTCAGCACATCATCGGCCGGCTCACGATGGGCGAGAACATCGGCGACCTCGGGGGAATCCTCCTGGGCCTCGATGCGTACAAGCGGTCGCTCAACGGACAGCCGGCTCCCGTCATCGACGGCTTCACCGGAGAGCAGCGCGTGTTCCTCGGGTGGGCGCAGGTCTGGCGAACGCTCCAACGCGACGACCAGCTTCGCCAGATGCTCGCGACGAACCCGCACTCGCCGGGCGCCGTCCGCGCGTATGCGCCGCTCCGCAACGTCGACGCCTGGTACGCCGCGTTCAACGTGAAGGAGGGGGACGCGAACTACGTGAAGCCGGAGGACCGCGTCCGGAACTGGTAGCCCGCTCTTCTACGGAATCACCTCGACGTTCGGATCGAGGACCGCGCCGTCCACGGTGACCTTGTAGTTGAAGACGCCGGGCGCGACGTCCGGGGGCGTAAGCACGCCGCAGAAACTCCCCTTGCACGTGAGGTCCGTGAACGGATTTCCGGGCGCGGGGTTGCCCGGCTTGAAGTCGATCTTCATCGACAGGCCGTTGGTCACCCAGACGACGATTTCCTGCTTCCTCTTGAGCTTGACCTTGACGGGGTTCACCGAGATCGTCGTGCCGGTCTTCGTGACTTCGACGATCTGGACCTTCGCTTTGAGAGTGCCGGTCGGCGCCGGCGTCGGCGTCGCGGCCTGTGCACCCAGATTCAGAGCCGGAAAGACGAGGGACGAAACGAGCACCAAGGTCCAGAACCACCGGGACTTGGCGGGATGAGTGGTCTTTGGCATGTTCTCCTCCGTTGTTCGCGAGTCTATCGTTTGCGGCTGGTCGTCAGGTTCGGTGCTTCGCCGACGCGACCACTTCGTCGAAACCGGGGAAGCTTCGCAGGTTCTTGAGCTCGGGCTCCCGCTCGATCTGAGCCGCTCCCAGGCCGGCTTTCACGGCCTTGCGAATCCAGTCGATCGACTCGTCCTTCTTTCCGGCGATCTCCGCGACGATGGCGGCGTAGAGGAGGTGGTCGGGGTTTGTCGGTTCGATCTCGAGCGCCCGCCGAATGTGATGGCGCGCCGGATCCATCCGGCCGAGCTTCGCGTCACAGATCGCCAGCGTCGCGTGAGCGGCGGCGTCGTCCGGATTGACCGATAGCTCCCCCTCCGCGAGGTGCGCGGCCTTCTCGTAAGCTCCCGCCGCGCGACTCGCGAGCTCCGGCGTCCACCGATATGCGTCGGCCAGATTCGCCCAGTTCAAGTATTTCTTCGGCGTGAGCTTCGCCGCCTCCTCGAAAGCGGCGGCTGCCGCCCGGTAGTTGCCGACGTAAAACTCGAGGTTTCCCAGGTTCGTGTAGGCGCCGTCGCTCGGACTGATCCGGATCGAATCCTGGTACGCCTGTCGTGCTTCCGCGAACCGGTCGATCTTGAACAATGCCGCTCCGAGGTTGTTGTACACGCGAACGCTGTCCGGCCGCCGGGTGACGGCCTGCCGGAACATCGGAATCGCGTCGGCATAACGGCCGCCTCGGTAGTAGAAGAAGCCGAGCTGGTTGTAGACCGCCCAGTAGGTCGGCTGCAGCGCGAGCGCGCGGCGGTAAGTCGCTTCGGCTTTCGGGTCTCCCGTCATTCGATACGCGTCGGCGAGACCGAGGAGGGCGTCGATGGAAGACGGTTGCTCCGCGAGCGCGCGGTCGAACTCCTCGGTCGCTTCCGCGGGTTTGCCCGTCATCTTGAGCACCTGTCCGAGAGTCGTGTGCACCTCCGGGAGACGGTCGTCGATCTTCCGCGCGGCTTCGCAGGCGACGATCGCGCGATCCGCCGAGGCGCGATCGTGGGTGACTTCGTACTGGTTCAGGTAGGAGCGGCCGAGCGCGGCCAGAATCAGCGGCGAGTCGGGGTACCGGGCGTCGAGGTCGGCGAGGATCCGAACCGCCGTCGCAATCGATTCCGGCACGTCGTAGCGGCGGAGCGCGCCGACCGCCTTCAAATAGCTCTCCTGCGCGGCGCTGCTCAGGGGAACGGCTGCCGGGCGCCCGCGGGATCGCGCCCCGCTCCGGGCGCCGAGCCAGGACAGCACGCTCTCGGCCAGGCGATCCTGCGCCCCGAAGATGTCGGAAGCGCGGGTCGTCACCTCTTCTCCCCCGAGGTGCACGCCGTCGGGCGCCCGGACGAGCGAACAGGTGATTCGAAGCTGATCGCCGGCTCGCTGGATGGCGCCGCCCAGCACCAGGGTCGCTCCCGTCGCCCGGGCGACGCGCTCGAGGTCCTTTTCTCCGGCCGAAAATTCGTTCGTCGCGCGCGGTGTGACGACCTGCAGCCCGGGCACGCTCGCGAGCCGCGCGCTCATCGTCTCCGCGAACGCGTCGCCGAGAAGCTGGCCGTCCGGCTGGCCGCTCAGGTCCTTGAACGGAAGGACCGCGAGAAACCGGGCCGCGGAACGGGGTGCGGCCGGCGCGGAGGAGCGACGCTCCGTCCAGACGATCGCGAGCGTGGCGACGAGGGCGGCGGCGACGGCCGCGACCGCGATTGCCGTCGGCCGCTTTCCGGAAACCCGACGTCGGAGAGGAGCCGGTGGCGGGATCGGAAACGGACGCCCCCGGAGCGCCTCCAACGCCTGGTCGATCTCGATCCGCGCGTCTCCGATGTCCCGGAGCCTGTGGTTCGCGTCCTTTTGAAGAGAGCGACGGAGCAGGTCGCGGATCCGCGCGGGAGTCTCGGCAGGGAGCGCGTCCCATGTCGGCTCGGCGGTCAAGATCGCGGCCAGGACGTCGGACGCCGTCTCCCCCGCGAAAATGCGACGGCCGGTCAGGAGCTCGTAAAGGACACAACCGAACGACCAGATGTCGGTTCGCTTGTCCACCGGCTTCCCGCGCGCCTGCTCGGGACTCATGAATTCCGCGGTGCCCAAGATGACGCCGGGCTGCGTGCCGTCGCTGACGATCGTCGGCGAGAGCGAGAGGTCCGGCTCGGAACCGGCGACCTTCGTGTCGAAGACCTTCGCGAGCCCGAGGTCGAGGACTTTCACGCGTCCGTCAGGCGTGACCTTGACGTTCGCTGGCTTCAGGTCCCGGTGAATGATGCCGCGCTCGTGAGCTGCCTCGAGGGCCTCGGCGATCTGGCGGGCGATCTTGAGCGCCTCCTCGAGGGGCAAAGGCCCGTGCGAAAGCTTCTCCGAGAGCGTTTCTCCCGGAACCAGCTCCATCACGATGAACCGCGTGTCGTCGGATTCCTCGAGGCCGTAGATCCCCGCGATCGACGGATGGTTCAGGGCGGCGAGCATCCGCGCCTCCCGCTCGAACCGCGCCAGCCGCTCCGGATCGCGCGAGAATTCTCCGGGGAGCGTCTTGACCGCGACCTCGCGACCCAGCCGCGTGTCGAAGGCGCGATAGACCTCTCCCATGCCGCCGGACCCGAGCGGGCCCAGAATCGAATAGACCCCGAATTTCGAGCCCGCTGCGAGGGGCATGAGAGTGGCGGGGATTCTACAAAAGACAAGCCCGCGCGACGCGCGGGCTAATCATCCCTGGGAGGTCGCTCTCGTTACTGCCGGTCGTAGACCGCCGTGTTGTTCACGGTCTGGCCCTTCGCGTTCATCCCGGTCATGGTCACGGTGAGGGTCTTTCCGCTTTTCGACACGACTGCCTTTGCGGTGATCGTCGCCTTGCCATCCTTTTTCCAGACGTTTTCATAGCTGTTGTCGTCGATCTTCGTGGCCGAAGCCATGTCCGCGTCCGGGTTGCCCGTCCACGAAACGTCCTTGCCGTCGAACTTGGACACGTATTCGCCGTGAGTGGCTTTTCCCTCGGAGTCCATCCCGTCCGAAGTGAGCTTGATCCCGTCGGCCGTCGACTCGAACTTCAGGGTGAGGCTCTTCGGTCCGGGTCCCGGGGTGTACTTCGATTTCGCGGTATTGAGCTTCCAGGTGCCCAGCCAGTTTTCGGCCGCGAGGGCGACCGAGCTCGAGAGAACGAAGGCACAAACCGCCGCCAGGCTCCTTCGCGTAAAAAAGTCCAGGAACCGTCCGGGTCATCTCAGAGCAGGAATCTCTTCGTGGAGTCGATCGAACGCCTGCTTACTGCCGGTCGTAGACCGCCGTGTTGTTCACGGACTGGCCCTTCGCGTTCGTTCCGGTCTGGGTGACGGTCAAAGTCTTGCCACTCTTCGACACGACGACCTTCGCGGTGATCGTCGTCTTGCCGTCTTTCTTCCAGACGTTTTCGTAGCTGTTGTCGTCGATCTTCCTGGCCGAAGCGGTGTCGGCGTCCGGGTTGCCCGTGTACGGAACGTCCGCTCCGTCGTACTTGGACACGTATTCGCCGTGGGTGGGCTTCCCCTCGGCGTTCATCCCGTCCGAAGTGTGCTTGATCCCGTCGGCCGTCGATTCGAAGTTCAGCGTCAGGCTCTTCGGTGCGGGTCCCGGGCTGTACTTCGACTTCGCGGTGTTCAACTTCCAGGTGCCGAGCCAGTTCTCCGCCGCGAGCGCGGCCGAGCTCGAGAGAACGATGGCACAAGCCGCGGCCAGGGAAACCAGGAACAGGTTCTTCCGCATGACTGCCTCCTTCGCAAAAAAATCCCGTTGAAACTCGGGAACCGCCCGGCGTCGAAAAGTTTGCGGATCATACCGGCGTTTTCCGGCGGCGTGTAGCGGCGTTCGTTTCGTCCGCCGGGAGCGGCGTAATTCGAGCTTCGAGAGCGCTTTCCAGGGTCTTTCGGGCTCCGATTCGCGCGAGGACCTGGCCATCGCGCCGGCAGGCGGACTTCCTCCGACTTCCGGGGGCATAGAGTGTGGGACGAGACCACTTCTCCGTCCCCAGACGAGTGAAAGGAGAGAAATCCATGGCCTTCATCACGACGAAAGACGGCACGCAGATCTATTACAAGGACTGGGGAAAGGGCCAACCCGTGGTCTTCAGTCACGGATGGCCGCTCTCCGCGGATGCCTTCGAAGACCAGATGTTCTTCCTGGTATCCAGGGGATACCGGTGTATCGCTCATGACCGCAGAGGGCACGGCCGCTCGAGCCAACCCTGGAACGGGAATGACCTGGATACCTACGCGGACGACCTCGCGGAGCTCGTCGAAACGCTCGACTTGAAGAACGCGATTCACGTCGGTCACTCGACCGGGGGCGGCGAAGTCGCGCGGTACATCGGGCGCCACGGCACGAAGCGCGTCGCCAAAGCTGTGCTGATCGGCGCAATCCCTCCGCTCATGCTGAAGACGGCCGCCAATCCCGGCGGCCTGCCGATCGAGGTGTTCGACCAGATTCGCGCCGCCGTCGTCGCCGACCGCTCGCAGTTCTGGAAGGACCTGAGCATGACTTTCTACGGATTCAACCGGCCGGGCGCGAAAGTTTCCGAGGGCCTTCGGGAGTCCTTCTGGCTCCAGGGGATGATGTGCGGCTTCCCCGGCTCCTATTTCTGCATCAAGGCGTTCTCCGAAACGGACACGACCGAAGACCTGAAGAAATTCGACGTGCCGACCCTGATCATGCACGGCGACGACGATCAGATCGTTCCGATCGGAGCCTCGGCCCTTCTCTCGTCGAAGCTCGTCAAGGGCGCGACGCTGAAGATTTACCCGGGCCTGCCACACGGCATGTGCCAGACGAACAAGAATCAGATCAACACGGATCTGCTCGCCTTCCTCGGCGAGGAGATTCGAGCGACCGGTCGCGCTGCGTCGCGCAGCATGGAAGCGGGGGCGGAGCCCCGAGCGTCGTCCTGAGATGAGCGAGCCTCGCGCGTCGGACGTTGTGCGCCCCCGGTCCGATTACGGAGGCGTGAGCTCGCCCGTCGCGAGTCCACCGCCGCCCTCGTCGGCGCGTCCGGAGCACATTTTCCCCACCCTCACGCCGGAACAGGTCGCGCGGCTCGCCCGGCACGGACGCGCGCGATCGGTTGCACCCGGAGAAACCCTCGTCGAAGCCGGCCAGCAGACGAGCTCGTTTTTCATCGTCACCGAGGGCCAGCTCGATATCAGTCAGTCGGGCGCGAGCTCCGAGCGCGCCGTCGCGTCGTTTGGCGCGGGTCAGTTCACGGGCGAAACCAACATGCTGTCGGGCCGGCGGAGCCTCGGCACGATCCGCGCCGTCGCGCCCACCGAGGTCATCGAGGTCGACCGAAGGGATCTTCTGAGCCTCATCCAAACCGACGAGCAGTTGGGCGAGATCCTGATGCGCGCGTTCATCCTCCGGAGAGTCGAGCTGATCGCGCAGGGATTCGGAGACGTCGTCCTCGCGGGGTCCGAATATTGCCAGGGCACGCTGCGCGTCAAGGAGTTCCTCACCCGCAACGGACATCCCTACACATTCGTCGACCTCGACAGGGATTCGAGCGTGCAGGAGCTGCTCGACCATTTCGCCGTCGGGCCCGAAGACGTGCCGGTGCTGATCTGTCGCGGGACGATCGTGCTGCGGAATCCGACGAACGCGCAGATCGCCGACTGCCTGGGTTTGAACGACGCGATCGATTCCGTGCGCGTCCGTGACGTCGTCGTCATCGGAGCGGGTCCAGCCGGTCTCGCGGCCGCCGTGTATGGGGCTTCCGAGGGGCTCGATGTGTTGATGATCGAATCCGAGGCGCCCGGCGGCCAGGCGGGATCGAGCTCCCGGATCGAAAACTATCTGGGCTTTCCGACCGGAATCTCCGGAGGGGAGCTCGCGGCCCGGGCCTTGAGCCAGGCGGAGAAGTTCGGGGCGGAGCTGATGATCGCGAAAGGGGCGCGACGGCTCTCCTGCGAGAGACGGCCTTACAGAATCGAGATCGACGACGGCGCACCGATCCGGACACGGACGGTGGTCATTGCGAGCGGGGCGCAGTACCGCAAGCTGAAGCTGCCGAATCTCGACCAGTTCGAGGGCGCCGGCATCTACTACGGCGCGACGCGAATCGAGGCGCAGCTGTGCAGCGGCGAGGAGGTCATCGTCGTGGGCGGAGGAAATTCCGCAGGACAGGCGGCGGTGTTCCTATCCCAGACCGTCAAGCGCGTGCACCTTCTCGTCCGGGGAGTCGGACTCGCCGACACGATGTCCCGGTATCTGATCCGCCGGATCGAAGGGAGCGAGTCCATCGCTCTACGCCCGCACACCGAGATCGTCGCCCTCGAAGGTGACAATCATCTCGAGCGCGTGAACTGGCGCGACAGCGAGACCGGGTCCGTCACGAAGCACGACATCCGGCACGTCTTCTCGATGACCAGTGCGGCTCCGAACACGAGCTGGCTCGACGGGTGCGTCGTGCTCGACGAAAAGGGTTTCATCAAGACCGGCGCGGAGCTGTCGAAAGAGGAGCTCGAGTCGGCGAAATGGCCGCTCGCGCGCCTGCCGCACCTCCTGGAGACGAGCCGGCCCGGCGTGTTCGCGGTCGGAGACGTCCGCTGCGGAAACGTCAAACGGGTTGCCTCGGCGGTCGGCGAAGGCTCGATCGCGATCACGTTCGTCCATCAAGTTCTTCACGAATAGGGGACCCGGACTTGCGGCGGCGCTAATCCTCGTCCAGATATTCCTGAGGAACGTCGTCTTCGGGAACCTGCCGCGTCCGAACTCCGCCTTTGTCGGCATCACGGGCGTTCTCGACGCCACTGATGACTCCGGCCTCGAAGGCCTGACCCTCTTCGAGCAGTTCCTCGACGCTTTCCGAATCCGCGAGCTCTGCACTCGAGAGTCCTTCGGTGTCGCCCGCCTGGCCGCCGGCCTCCAGACCCAGGCCCCGAGTCGTCGACCTCGAAGCGACCGGGGAATCCGCGAGACCTTTGCCCCGACTCGGGGCTGGACGCCGCGACGTTCTCTTGCGCGACGGCGTCTTCCGGCTTTTCTTCCTGCCGGCCGTCTTGTTGACGTGCCGAGCCTTCGCGCGGGACGCAGACTTTCTTCTCACCCCGCTCTTCCCGGCTCGCGTCGTCGTTCTCTTCCTGCTGCTTCCCTTCTTCTTCGTCGTCCTGGCCATGTGAGGACTCTACACGGACCCGGACGAGAGGCCTGAGGGCCGCGAGGCGCTGAGCGCTCGCGGCTTCAGAGAAACCTCACCAACGCCTCGGTCGTTTCTTTCGGGTTCTCCTCCATCAGCCAGTGCCCCGTGTTCTTCAGCACCACGACCGTCACGTCCGAAGCAACCAGCTTCGCCTGTCGTCCGAGGGCATCTCCGTTCGCCTTTTCGCCGCCGATCGTGAAGACGGGCATCGGGAGCTTCGTCCGCGCGAGCCCGGCGAAATCCTTCGCGGCCTGCGGAAACGAAACGAAGTAAGCCCAGCCCGCGCGCATGCGCCCTGGACGGGAATAGGCGTCGGTGTATGCCTTCCGCTCGGGCTCTGGAATCGAGCGCGTCTTGTCGGCCGCGAAGTCGTTCCAGAAGTGCTCGAAGTAGATGCGCTCGCGACCCTGGACCAGTGCCTCCGGGGTCGGCCCGTTGAAGCGGAAATGCCAGATCGCCGGGTTGTTGTAGATCGTCTCCCAGTCGCCGACGCCCGGGAGGAAGGCATCCATCAGGACGAGCTTCTCGACTTCTGCGGGGTACTGCGCGGCGTACGCGTACGCGACCATCAGGCCGATGTCGTGGCCGACGACGCGGGCTTTCGCGACTCCGAGCGACCGCGCGAGCGCGTGAATGCGGGTCGCCGCGGTCTTCATGTCGAGCCCGCTCGTCGGGATCGCCGAGTCGCCGATGCCCGGAAGGTCGGGCGCGATGACCATGAACCGTTCGGCCAGCCGGGGAATGATCGGGCGCCACATCCGCGAGGTCTCCGCGTAGCCGTGCAGGAGGATCAACGCCGGACCCTTGCCGGCGCTCAGGTAGTGAAAGTCGAGCCCGTCGACCTTCGCGCTGCGCGAGGCAACCGTCCCGTTGGACGGATCGGCGGACGCGGTTGCGAAGGAGCAAAGCAAAAGCAGACCAAGGGCGACGAAACCGCGGAAGAGAGTCGATGGGCGTTTCATGTAGGGCTCCTCAATGAAGTTTGCCTGGCCGCGTGGGGACTCGAAACCTACTCTATGCGGAGCCGGATCGGAGAAGTCAGGCCCTTGCCGGCGCTCAGGTAGTGAAAGTCGAGCCCGTCGACCTTCGCGCTGCGCGAGGCAACCGTCCCGTTGGACGGATCGGCGGACGCGGTTGCGAAGGAGCAAAGCAAAAGCAGACCAAGGGCGACGAAACCGCGGAAGAGAGTCGATGGGCGTTTCATGTAGGGCTCCTCAATGAAGTTTGCCTGGCCGCGTGGGGACTCGAAACCTACTCTATGCGGAGCCGGATCGGAGAAGTCAGGCGGCGGCCGGCGCTCGGATCCCCTTGAAAAGCAGCCAGGCGCCGAGAGTGACTTCGAAGACGAAGATCGGCGCGTAGTAGACCGGTGTCACGGCGGGCGCCAGACGCGGGAACACCATGATGGCCAGGGTGACGATGGCCACCACCACGGACGAGAAGATTCCCCACGCGGCCAGCACTCGAGGGATGTAGCGCGACTTGAACCACAGGTACGCGAACACGGTTGACCCCAGCCCGAAGAGGACGAGCCCGATTCGATATCCGTCCCCCTGCACGCTCATGAACATCCGCGCCAGCGCCTGCCGCTCCTTCGTGTCGATCACCCGCAGGTAATCGGCCCCGCTCAGGAGGCGCAGAGCGATGAAATCGTTCAGAGTGATCCCCGCGAGAACGGCGGATTCCGCGAGCCTCCAGAAGGCCGCGAGCAAGGCCACGTTCCTGCTGACGGGCCGGAGGACGACGTAAAGGGCCACCGTCAACGCCACGTCGTCCGCGAACGTCACCAGGTCGGCGACGATCCCGAGCCGAAAGAGCCGTTCCGACGCCGCAATGTTTCGGGCGGTCTGCACGGCATCGCCGGACACGATCACGCGATCGCGCGCGTAGAACTCCGCAAAGACGGCGGGCACCATGAAAACGAGGTAGAGGAGGCCGGCGACCCGGGCGGCGGTCCGTTGCGCGGGCTCGATCGCCTCGGTCACGACGGCTGCGATCCTGCTCCGTCTGCCGCAGGGATTCGCCGAGGCGCCGGTGTCGCGACTCCCTTGACGATCAGCCACAGCCCTAGCGGTACCTCGAACGCGAGCATCGGTATCCACATCACGTCGGTCACCGGGCTTCGGATCGCGCCGGCGAGCTGCAGGGGAAGGCCGACAACGAGCAGGGCCGAGGCGACGACGCCCAGCCATGCCATTGGGGCCGGGATCATTCGGCCGCGCAGGAGGAGCCACGAGAAGAGCGTGCTGCCCACGGCGAAGAAGGTCGCGGTGATGGTCGTGTTCCAGACTCGCGGCGCCGTCAGGACGAACGCGCCGAGCGCGTTCGCTGCCGCGGTGTCCGGTGCATTTCCTCCCGCAGCCGTCGCGAGCCAGAGCACTTCCAGCTTCGTCAGGATGAAGATGGCATTGAGAATCCCCTCGCCGAAGCGACAGGCGAGAGCAATCATCGCGAGATCGGGGTCTTGGTCTCGAGTGATCGCGTACAGCGTCACCGCCAGGACGATGGCCATGAAGCAGGTGAAGAGCGTGAGCAGAATGGCGACGTGCATGTCGGTCGCGTGCTCGGCGATCCGCGCGAGCTTTGCCGCGGTCCCCTCCGCGCCTGCCGCCCGGCCGAACAGGATCATGGCGGCGATGCCGGCGGCGATGTAGAAGAGGAACGTGAAACCGGCGATCCGTGCGTTCGTCCTCCGGGTCATACGCGCTCCGGAATGCGGACGCCCCGAGGCTCGGCTGTCCCCGAGGGCCGCAGTCCCTTGAAGAGAAGCCAGAAACTCGTCGCCAGCTCCAGGACGGCCATCGGCGAGTCGAACCACCACAGGTTGACCACTTTGGCGAAGTCCGGGAAGACGATGAAGGCGGCGGTACACGCCGCGCACCAGGCAGAAGAAATCAGACCCCAGGCCGACAAGGCTCGAGGGATATAGCGTGATCTGAGCCACAGGTAGAAGCACAACGTAGATCCCAATCCATAAAACAGCAGACCAACGTAGTACGCGTCGAAGCCCGAGAGGTACAGCCTCGTCAGAGCCTGCAATCGGTCAGCTCCAAACACTCGCAGATAATCGGGTCCGGTCAGAAGCCGTAAAGCAGTGAGGGCGTTGACCATCATCAGAACCCACGACGAGGCATAGATCAGCCTGCAGTATGCGGCGAGCAAGGCGAGGGTCGGGCCGACCCCCCTGAGGATCACGTATAGAGCCGTCAGCAATACGACGACGCCGACGCAGTAGAGCAGATCGCAGAGGATGGAGATCCGAAATAGCTGTTCGTGCGCGAGGATATTCCGCGCGGTCTCCGCGGCGTTGCCCGGGACGATCAGATGGGAGCGAATACCGAATTCAGCGGAGATGACGACTGCCGTCGACAACAGATATGCGAGGCCTGCGGCTCTCGTAGCTTTGCGCTGTGACTCGCCGACGGCACCGATCACAGTTTCCCCGCCACGATGGCCTGCTCCTTCCATCGCCGGGAGTTCACGCCCTTCACGAGGAGCCACAGGGTCAGCGCTCCCTCCCCAAGGATGCCGGGAGCCATGTTGTACGGCGACAGCAGCTCTGCAAGCGGCGGCGACACGAACGTCAGCCATCCTAGACCGCCGATTGCCATCAGCGCACCCAGAGCTCGAGGCAGGAACGTGGACTTGAAGATGAGGTAGCCGATCAGTAGGCAATAGACCCCGAAGAACACAAGGGGGTTGATGCCGAAGGGGGCGAGCTGAAGCGAGCTCAGAGTGCCAAAGGCACATCCCACGAGGCCGATGAACGCCGCGGCCAGGGAGAGCTTTCTGTTCACCGCCTTGAACAGGTCATAGAAGAGCAGAACCACAACGAAATAGCACGCAGTCGCGACGAGGTTGGCTACGACCCTGCCGCCCACGAGGACCAGGGCCAATGTTCCCGTCACGAAGACGAGCAAATAAAAGACGCCGGCAATCCGGGCCTTCGAGCGCGGCGACGCTTCCGAGATCCGGTCCGTCCTCACACCTGCGCCCCTCTTCGGTCCTTACGCGAGTGACTGACTCAAGGCTCTGCGAATCAGATCGGTCCGCGGTCGCGGCGCAGCCGGACCGCCGCAGCGAGGAACGCGGTGGCGAAGAGCAGACCGACCCAGAGACCGGGCGTGCTCAGGAACCTCTCCGGGGTGAGTTGTGCCATGGATCCGATCCTCCAATCCGCGCCGGAAGCGAAAGCCGTCTCCATGTGACCCATCAGGCGGTACCTCAGCATCGAGCCGATATACGAAGTGCCGAGCGCAATCTTCTCGAGGCCGGCGATCAAGAACGGCGGCAGCACGGCCCAGAGAAACGTCGCGCGGCGCGCCCAGCCGGAGACGAGAAGAAGCCAGGCGTAGATCGGCGCATGCCAGAGCGCCAGTGTCCTGCTGAAACACCGGCATCTGCTCCGGCGTCGCGCCGCTCACGCCGTTCATCCGCAGCACCGCGTTGCTCAGCAGCAGCATGTCCGCCTGCGTGGCGACGATGATCGCGAAGGCGATCAGAGGCAGAACGACCAGCGGAATGCTCGCCTTCGAGAGGACGGTCGTGAGATCCGAAACCGGCAGCGACTTCCAGAACAGGATGCTGCGGTCGCGACGCTCGCCGTGCAGCGCGTCGAGACAGTAGAACACCCCGACGATGAAAGCGGTGGCCAGGATCATCATCGCCGCCATGTCGTAGGGCCTTTCGATTGCGGCTCGCTGCTGCGCCGGGCCGAGCAACAACACGGCGCGCCGGCGGTGCGGAAGGCCGATTGTGCTGATTAGGAAGCCTGACAGCATGACGGCCGCGACGATCAGCGGGGCGACATAGAGCGAACGGTTCTCCCACAGTTCGCGCCGCACCGACCAGTACATCGGCCGGGTCGCCGACACGGCGGCGGGCGCGATTCCCCGCGCGTCGACGGAAGTCTCGGGCACGGCGTTCGACGGAGTATTCATCTGACCGCTCCTTGTGCCTGGTTGGGACTGCCCATCACGGCGACGAACAGGTCGGCGATCCCGGGCCGGCGCACGTCGCCCAGCGCCGCGAGTTGTTGACGGTCGGCACGGTCGAACAGCAGGACGCTGCCGCCGAACACCTGTCGCTCGTGAATCGGTCGAAGGGCCCGCGCCGCGGCGACATGGTCGGGGCGCACCACTACTTCCAGATAGCGCGACTCGAACTCCTCCATGGTGCGATCCAGAACGATGCGGCCCCGGTCGATGAACAGGATGTCGGTCAGGACGTCCTGGACTTCTTCCACCTGATGGGTGGTCACCAAAATGGTGCGGCTGCGATCGAAGTAGTCGTTCAACAGCGAGTCGTAGAACTGCTTGCGATACAGGATGTCCAGGCCGAGGGTCGGCTCATCCAGCACCAGCAATTTCGCATCGATGGCCATAACCAGGGAGAGGTGCAGCTGCGCCACCATGCCCTTCGACAGCTCCCGGACCTTGCTGGCGCGCTTGATGGCGGTCTTCGCAAGGAGACTCTCCGCTTTCGCGCGATCGAACCGCGGGTGCACGCCGGCGACGTAGTCGAGCGCGTGCGAGACCCGCATCCAGCGCGGCAGCACCGCGACGTCCGCGATGAAACAGACGTCGCGCATGAGCAGGTCGCGCTCGGCCCAGGGGTCGCGTCCGAGCACCTTCAGTTCTCCGTAATAGGGAGTGAGGCCGAGGATCGCGTTCAACGCGGTGGTCTTGCCGGCGCCGTTGGGGCCGATGAGTCCGAGGATGCGGCCCTCTTCGACGCGCAGGTCGACGCCGTCGAGCGCGATGGTCGTGCCGTAGGCCTTGCGGAGTCCGCGCGCTTCGATGCAGATCATGGCTTCAGCGCCCCTCACCCGGAAAACCCGACGACGCCCCGTGGCCCGCGCCGGGCTCCAGCAGCTCGTGCGGCGACAGGCCGAGCCGCTGAATCGTGGCGTAGATCCTCGGCCATTGCTCGACCAGAAACTTCTGGCGTTCGCCCGCGAAGAGCAGGCTGCGCGCGCCGGCTTTGATGAACATCCCGATCCCTCGCTTTTTCTCGACGAGCTGCTCGTCGACCAGTTGTTGATAGCCCTTCAGGACGGTGAGCGGATTGACCCGATATTCGGCCGCGACGTGGCGCACCGAAGGCAAGGGATCGCCTTCCTTGAGGACGCCGTCCAAGATCAGGGCCACGGCCCGGTCCCGAAGCTGGCGGTAAATCGGCTCGTTGTCGCTCCAGTCACCATCCATCCGAGGTGCTGTAGTTAACTACAACACCAGCTCACACGCAAGGGGGCTTTTGGGGGGAGCGCTCGGGAAAAAGAAAAGGGAGTCAGGCTGACTCTGCCTAACCCCTTTGCTTTCGATGGCTTGGAGGAAGATCTACCTTCGACCTTTTGCGTTACTCCGCCAGGAGTCGCGCCTCGAGGCTGCTCAGCCGCGCCTTGAGTGCCTCGATCTCGGCCTTCTGCTGGTCGATCGTTTTCTCCTGCGCCTCCGCGGTCCGGTGCTGCTTCTGGACCTCGTTTAAGAGCAGCGCGTTGACCAGGTGATAGCGCACCGTCTCGGGCCGGCCGTCGCGATCGTAGACGACCAGGTCCGGATAAACGTCCGCCACTTCTTCGGCGATCAGGCCGTACTGGGTGAGGCCCGTCGGATCAACCTGCGGCTTGTACTTGTAGGCGACCGGCCGCAACCTCATCAGGCCGTCGCTCGCCCCGGCGATCTCCCGGATGTCCTCTTTGACGGAGCGTGAGGACGACGCGACCCCGAGCTGCCCCGAGCTGCTGACCAGAACCGGGACTCCTGTGACCCCTGCCCCGTTGATCCCGGCAATGAAGGTCGCCGTCTGGACATCGCCAATCCGCGTCGTGCTCGACTCGCCTGCGGCGCCAAGGTTCCCGATGCAGATGTTGTGATCCCCGGTCGTGAGA
>QHVV01000044.1:0-7581 GCA_003222385.1 Acidobacteriota bacterium | reverse complement strand
TCCCGAGCGCACCGGTTCCGCTGGCCGTATTGAAGTCACCCAGGTCGTCGTGCAGGAGCGCGCCGCTTCCGATCGCGGTGTTGTTGACGCCCGTGGAGTTGCTGAGCAGCGCGCCGCTTCCGATGGCGGTGTTGTGGTTGCCCTCGGTGTTCGTGATGAGCGCATCGTGTCCGGTGGCGGTGTTGTGGCTGCCCGTGGAGTTGCTGAAGAGCGCGTCGTGCCCCAGGCCGGTGTTCTTGTCGCCGGTCATCGTGAAGTTGCCCGCATTCAGACCCAGAAAAGTGTTGAAGTTGCGAACCCCGGCCGGGGCGTAATACCCGTTGGTGTCGAGGAGCAGGTCCGTGCCGGAGACCCCCGCGATGACGGTGATCCCGCCCGCGGCTCCCAGAGGCACGACCGCCGCGTTGGCAATCGTCTGCCCCGCCACGTAGTTCAAGGTCGAGACGTCGGGCTGCCCGGCTCCCTGCGGGTAAATCAGGATGAAGCCAGGTCCCTGCGGATTGGTCACCGTGACGTTCAAGGACACCGCAGCCGCCTGGGAGGGAATGCCACACCGCCCGGTCAGTATGAGGCTCCGGGGCTCCCCGGCGGTCAGCGCGGGGGGGCCGTATCCCGTGGGAAATTCTGCCTGGCGCGTATCCGCGATCCGACAGGGAGTGATGCCGATGAAGGGCAACGGTGACGTCGGCAACCCCTCGACCGCCTCCATCCTCACGCCCGCCTCCCGCTCCTGTCCGGAAACCGGTCGTGCCGGCGGGCTCCAGTCAGCGGGCGCCGGCCAGTTGGCGATCTTCCCGACGAGTCCGTATGGGCCGGGACCCGCCTGACCACGAGCGAGGGAAACAGAAAAAACGAGCGCAGCGGTGACGACGAAAAGACGGCACGTAGACTTCATGTTCATTCCTTTCCGAGAGGTCGATGCTTCGGCCTCAGTTGACCTGGACGACGCCGGTCATCGCCGATCCGTGGACGGTGCAGAAATAGTCGAACGTGCCGGCCTGGGTGAATCGGTGGCTGAAGGTCATCCCCGATCCCGCTCCGGAGTCCCACAGCCCGTCGGCCTGACAGTTGCCGGAGCAGGTCCCCGAGGTCGTCGAGTGGAAGCCTCCGACCCAGACCCACCGGACCGTGTCGCCGACCCGGATCGTCGTCCGGTCCGAACCGCTATTCTGGTCGACGAACCTGACCCCTCCCTGTCCGACGTTGACCGTGATGGTCTGCCCGGCCGGCGTCGGGGTCGGAGTGGGAGGAGGCGTCGGCACGGTCGGCTGCGGCGTGGCCGTGGGACCCGGCGCGGGAGTGAATCCCGGCGGCGCGGGCTTGTCCTCGGCTCCCAGCACGAAGCTGGGATCGGTCGTGTTGTTGTCGATCACCGCCGCGTAGCTGAAGAGATCGCCGCTCGCCTTCACGACGATGATCGCGTTGTCGGTCGAGACCGAGCCCTGGTTGATCGCGTTGAAGATGTTGTTGATCTGCACTCCGGAGTGCGCCGGGATCTGGCGGTCCTGGCTTCCCAGGAGAGCCCCGCCGGTGAAAACGCTGAACGTGGCCGAAACCGGCGTGTCCCCGGCGTTGAACGCGCCCGCGTTCGTGCGGAAGCCTGCGCCCGGTCCCGAATTGGCAATCTGCTCCAGGAACGTGATCGGGTGGGCTGCAGAGCTGGCGGCGCCCGGGATGAACATACCCACCGTCGCCGTCGGCGCCGTCGAGTAGAGGCGGCTCGTCACGGCCAGATCAGCGACCGTCCCTCCGGAGTCGGCGCCGAACTCGACGCCACCCGCCGAGTTGGGCGACCGGAACGCCACACCGACCATGTCGTTGAACGCTTTCGATTCCCGAGGCGCCAGCGCGAAGCCGACCTGCGGCGCCTGCGCGGGACAGTCGCCCAGAAAGCATCGGTAGGTCGCGGTCACGGCGATCGTCGACGTATAGGACGTGTTGAAGACGCGAACGTCCGAGAAGAATGGCGCCTGGCCGACGATCGAGGCCGCAGCCGGTAACGTGATGCGGTTGGGGTCTCCGGTCGCCAGGGAGGTTGCCGCCCCGGCGGCGATGCAGGCAAGAAGCAGGATAGTCCGTTTCATGTGTCATCTCTTTCCGTACGTTGAGGACTCCGCGCTCGCGAGACGCTCAGTCGGACCGGGTTCGAACCGGGCGATGAGCGTTTTCCGCGCAACGGTCTCAGTTGAAGTTCGTGATCGCCGTCCCGCAGCCGACTCCCTGGACCCAGACGTTCTGGACTCCCGGAGCGACGGGATCCAGATCGGTCTCCGAGACGATCATCTGGGCTGTAAACGATTCGTCGTTCCCATCCCCTTGCCGGTAGAAGTCAGCGAAGATCACGACCGTCTTGTCTCCGGTCTCCGCCGCTTTGAGAGGTTCGCCGGCGGCGCCGGTGCACTTGAAGGTCGTGGACGAGAGCAGCGCGGACGGGTCCCACCGCACTCCCTGCCCGGCGAGGCATCCACTGAAAGGTCCCGCCGCAATATCCGACAGGCAACGAAAATGGCCTCCCGAATGAACGAAGTCCGGCAGGCTGTAGGCGCCGCCTCCGGTGAGTTCCACCGAGCGCCCCCCCGGAAATCCGGAAATTTCGGGAGCATTGAAACTGAACGAGTCGTTCCCCGAGGCCGATGCCTGTGATCCCATTCCCCCCGCGACAGTCAACCCAACGCTGATTGCCACCATGGCCACAAAACGAAGTCGCTTCATAGATTCCTCTTCTTTGTTATTGGGCGATTCGGAACGCCCGGTCCAACATCGTTACGGCTGAATCCCGTTGTCCCTTGATCTCCGTCCTCGTTACGACCTCCTTCCCAGCGTGACGCGAATGCCTTCTCCCTCGAGCACGCACGCGACGGGCCCGGGGAAACAGCGGACTTCGACTCCCCTGCGGCTCACGCGCCCGAGAGCTCGAACCCCGGCCCGGTCGACGAAGCTGACGCCCGCAAGATCGAGACTCACAGCGCGGCGGGATCGAAGAAGGTCGGAGCATTCGCGCTCCAGGAGGGCGGCCCACTCCGCGACGACTTTCCCCTCGAGCACGAGCGTCGCCCGGGAGCGTGATCCCCTCTTCCGTGTGATCCGCAACGTCACGTTGACTTCCTCCTCTGTCCGGCATCGGCGGATCTCTAAGGGCATTCGGTGTGCCGGGCTCGCATAGCGCCGCCCGGGAGGGACGCAAGCGGCTGAATAGCGTCGAGTTGGAGGGCGGAGAGAAGCGCGGATTAGGAAGAGCTAAAACGGATTTGTTTGCCGACCGGTTGGGAGAGTGCCAAAGGGATGGCAGGCGCCGGACGCGCCTTCAGTCAGGTCCGGCGCAGAATCTCGAGCTTCTTCATGCGGGCCTCCAGCGTCGTTCGCTTGAGACCCAGGATCTTCGCCGCACCGCGCTCGCCACTGACCCGCCAGCCGGTCTCCTCGAGAACCACGAGGATGTGCTCCCGCTCGACGTCCTCGAGACTCCGTGCCTTCGCCTTCGCGTCCCCGCCGGCCGGCGCCGTGGCGAATTCCCCGAGCTCGAAGCGGCCGTTGGGAGAGAGGATGACGGCCCGCTCGATGATGTTCTGCAGCTCGCGCACGTTCCCGGGCCAGGAGTAGGCAGCCAGCCGCGCGAGCACGTTCTCGCTGAGCGGACCCACGTTCTTCCCCATCTTCGCCGCATACAGCATCGCGAAGTGACGGGCGAGACGCGGGACGTCCTGCAGCCTCTTTCTCAACGGAGGAAGCACGATGGGAAAGACGTTGAGACGGTAATAGAGGTCCGCGCGGAAGCGCTCCTCGGCGACCGCGCGCTCGAGGTCACGATTCGTGGCCGCGATCAGCCGCACGTCCGCCTTCAACGTCTGCGTTCCGCCCACCCGCTCGAACTCGCCGTCCTGCAGCACGCGCAGGAGCTTCGCCTGCAGCTCCAACGGAAGGTCGCCGACCTCGTCTAAGAAAAGCGTGCCCCGGTTGGCGAGCTCGAACCGGCCGACCTTCCGCGTCAGCGCGCCCGTGAACGCGCCCCTTTCGTGCCCGAAGAGTTCGCTTTCGATCACGCCGGCCGGAAGGGCGGCGCAGTTCACCTTCACGAGGAGCTTGTCCTTCCGCCGACTCAGATCGTGGATCGCGCGGACGATCAGCTCCTTCCCGGTGCCCGTCTCGCCGGTGACCAGCACGGTGGAATCGGTCTTCGCGACTTTCCGCACGGTTGCGAGGACACCGAGGACCGCCGGGGATTGGCCGACGACGTCGCCAAACGCCGCTTCCGTCCGAACCTCCTCCTGAAGGTAGACGTTCTCCTCCTCCAGGCGAGCCTTGAGGGCGGCGATCTCCTCGTAAGCGAGCAGATTCTCGAGGGCGAGCGCCACCTGCTCGGCGATTGACGCGAGCAGCGATGCCTCCTCCGGTCCGTATCCGCCGGGCACGCGGCTCCCGACGTTCAGCGTTCCGATGATCTTTCCCTTGATCGTCATGGGAACGGAGATCGCGGAACGGAGCCCGTCTTTGAGCAGCGCCGAGTGTTCGGCGAATGGCGGGGAGTCCCGAAGGTCCGCGGTCAGGAGTGGCTCGCAGTGATCGAGGACCCAGCCGGCGCGACTTTGCTGCCGCGGCCATTCGGTCCCGAGCGGAATCACGGAAGGGGACGGCACGGGGCCCGCCACGCCCAGCACCTTGAAGACGTCTTTGACGGGATCGTGCAGGACGAGCGCGGCACGGTCGAAAGGGATCGCGCTCTGCAGCGCGGCCACCGTCGAGGAGAACAGGGAATCCCGGTCGAGACAGGTGACGATGGCATTGTTGACGGCGAGGAGCACGCGCTGGCGCTCCTCCGAGGCTCGGAGCTCCGAAGTCCGGGACTCCACGGCGCTCTGCAGGTTTTGGGTCAACGCTCGGAGCTCGCCGACAACACGCTGGAGCTCGATCTCGGACATCGCGGACGTCGCGAGAACTCGGAGAATCCCGATCTCCTCCTCCGTCCAGTCGTGGGGCTGCCTGTCCACGATGCAGAACGTCCCGAGGGCATATCCCTCGGAGGTGATCAGCGGGACCCCAGCGTACGCGATCACCTCGACGTCGGAGGCGCCGACGCTCTGCCGGAAAAGTGGATCCCGACGGGCGTCCGCAACGACGAGTGGCTCGCGCGATCCAACGACATGCTTGCAGAAGGAGTTCGTCAGAGGCGTCTGCCGCAGGGACGCGAGAGGCTCGGACAGCCCGCATTGACTCTTGAAGAACTGCCGATCGCTGTCCACCAGTGAAACGAGCGCCACCGGCACGTGAAGCACGGCCGTCGCGAGGCGCGTCAACCGATCGAAGGCCTCCTCGGGCGGGGAATCCAGGAGCGACGTCCGCCGCAGTGCCTCGAGGCGAGCCTCGTTCGCGATGACGTTGGACAGCTTGCCCTTCGTGAGGGAGCCCGTCCGGCGCATTCGCGTGTCAGGACGCCCGTCTTGCATATGACCGGAGCCTCCCCTCAGCTTCCTCCCGCCTTCGCCGGCTCCTCGACGAACATGTACTCGTGCTGAGCGTCCCGGAGCACGAGGCCGCGCTTCCCCTCTCGCTCCGACACCACGAACGTAAAGCCGTCGAGAGTCGGGTCGATCGTGATGAACGAGGTTGTCCCGTCGTCGTTCTTGCGGGAAGCGACGTTGCTCCTCCACTCGCCGACGTCGAAGACCACATTCGGACCCTGCTTCGTCACGTTCAGCTCTCCCAGACCTTTGCTGACGTAACGGGTCGCGAGCCTGGCTGCCTCTCCCGGATCCGGCGGCACGACGAGACGCTCGCGCTCTTTTGCGATCTGCGCCTTCCTCTGTGCGGCCGCGACCCGGAGCTGCTCCTCGGCCTCCGGCTTGCCGTCGAACAGGATCTCGGCGAGGCGGCGCAGGAACGGCCCGCGCAGAGCCGCGCCCGCGTCCGCGTTGGTCAGGATCACTGCGCCGACACCATGATCGGGAAACCAGATCATGTCGCTGTGGTAGCCGGCGAGGTCGCCGCCGTGTCTCAGGATCGGGATGCCCCACCGCTTGTCGACCATGAGCGCCATGCCGTACGAGACGTCCTCGCCGACCAGGATCTGCGGTGCCCGACGCGCGAGGAGGTTTTCCTCTGACACCAGACGCTTGCCGCTCGGGAGCACTCCCTTCGCCAGCTCCATCTGCACGTACTTGCTCAAATCGTGTGCGCTCGTCCACACGCCTCCCGCCGGTCTCACCGGCACGACCGATTCGTTCAGGTCCATGCGAGCCCTTCGCAGCTTTCCGTCCACGTCCTCGGCGTGCGGCTGCGCGACGTTTCCCTTGAGTGCGCGAGAGAAGTCGAACGTCGTATTCGTCATCCCGAGCGGCTCGAAGACCCTGGTCCGCATCGCCTCGTCGTAGGCGGCGCCCGGCTCCTTGCCCGGGTAGGTGAGCGAAGCGCCGATGTAACCCGCGGCCGCCGCCATGAGGTTGCTGTACTGGAAGACCTCACCGAAGCGGCTCGTCGGCTGCATCGTCGCGAGGAGCTTCATCGCCGACGCCGGTGTCGCCTCCCGGTACTCGAAGAGCCACTCCATGTCCTGCCGCGGCATCCCGGTACACGCGCAGATGAGGTGTTTCACGAGCACCTGGCTCGTCGTGGCGGCGTCACCGAGTTTGAACGCCGGGTACACCTCGGTGACGGGTTGATCCCAGCGCAGCTTCTTCTCGTCCACGAGCTCGGCGAGAAGCAGCGTCGTCATCGCCTTGGTATTGGACGCCGCGATGAAGAGCGTATCGGCGTCGACCTTGTCCGGTTTGCCCAGCTCCTTCACTCCGAGACCGCTCTCGAAGACGACTTTCCCGCCGTCGATCAGACTGAAGCCGACGCCGGGCACGCCGAGCTGCTGCATCCCGCTGGCGACGAAGTCCTTCATCATGGCGATCCGCTTTTCGTCCAGAGGATGCGCCTTCTTCCCGGCGAAGCTCTCGCGCTGATAGCCCTTTGGACGCAGGCTCGCCATGCTCAGTCGGAACTGAGCCGCGCGCTTCTCGAACGTCGGGTCGGTCGCGTCGACCAGCGCGATCCAGTACGTGTTCGCCCTCCACGCCTGACCGAAGACGGTCGCGCGCTCGTTCGGCGACGTCTCGTACTCGTAGAACTTCCGCTCCTCCCAGCCGTTCAACGCAGCCTGAGGTTGCATGAGCTTCAGAGGACGCTTCGCCTCGGGGCGATAGGCGGCCCAGGCGGCGGCGATCGCGGCGTCGGAGTCCTTCGCGCCCGGGACGTCCACGATCACGAGATGCGAATCGGGCTCCGGCGGCTCCAGCACGACCATCGGGCCGCGGGTCGTCATCGACCAGCCCGAGGGAATCGTGAACGTCGCGCCCGCGGGCGTCGTTCGCGGGCTGTCGGCGGCGGCGCGTTCGGCGGCCGTCGCGATGGGAGCCGCATTCGATATGGCGGGAGGCTGCGTGGCGGGAGCGGCCTGGGCGAAGAGCCGGGGCGCAGAGACCGCGAGGCAGAGTGACAGGGCGAAAGCCAGGCGAGATAGGCGGCTCATCGGAATCCCCCTTAACGCCCGGAGTCTATTCCGATGGTGGCGTGATACTCACGTTCCGGGGCGAGAGGAAAGGA
>QHVV01000043.1 GCA_003222385.1 Acidobacteriota bacterium | reverse complement strand
GATGGGGGCCAGCAATGAGTTCACGCAGTACGAGCCCAATCGGCTGGTCTCCTTCAAGGTAACCTCGGGCTCGGTGGCCGCGCAGGGCTGGTACGTGGTCGAACCGGCAGGCTCGGACCGAGCCAGGCTCACCTCTCGTATCGAGATGCGGCCTTCGGGACTGATCCGCCTCGTGCAGCCACTGATGGCGGCGAGCCTCCGTCGCGAAGTGGAGGCCAACCTCAGCGACCTGAAGGGCTTGCTCGAAGCCAAGGTCGAAGAACGCTCGGTCCCCGGCAAGGGACTGGACTGAGTAAGACCCAGCCCAGACGTACGTGTTAGGCCTTCTTGGCCGATAGGACCTCCGGCGAGTTCAAATAGAGAAAGTTTGGTCTGAAAAAGTCGGGGGGACGGGACAATATTTGAACTTCCGGGCAGAACTCGCGGGCGGGGTCCTCGACCTCGTCAGGATCTACCGCGTGCGACTGGCTTAGGTAATCCGATCGTGGCCTGAGCGCATCTCAGCCAATCGACCTGACGATCAGAGCCCGTGGCCCGGATATCGCGTGCCTCGCAGAGCGTCAGCCAGAGGCGGGTTGCGCCTTGCCTCTGCCTCCGCTATGTCCAGGAACGGATTCGGATGGAAGCGCACGAGATCTTCGAGCGGGCCTGCACCAATGCTGCCTAGAACGACAGGGTCACCGGCCGCAAGCCGCACGAGCTCGAGCACCAGCCGCCAACCTTCCTTTGGATCCTCTCGGACCGCACGATCTACTTGGATCCAGGCATCAAACATTTCCTCGCGGCTTGTCCTTTGGTACTCAAGCCAGCGACGGGGGAGGTCGTCAGACACGCCGGTATCGTATCGACCGACCGCTACCACGGCGCGGCTCCGCACCGGGTTGGTCGGGGGGAGGGGACACTATTTGAACTCTCGAATTGAACTCGGCAGCGGCGTCCTCGACCTCATTAGGACCCATTGCGAGCGGTTTGAAGAGGCAGCCGCCGGCGTTTAGCCGCCCGCGTGTATGGGAGGTACGGTACCGGCCGCCTCGCCAAGAACCGCCGGCAGCCAAAACCGCGAGATGGCTATGCCTGCCCACACGAACGTGCCCAGCCAGAAGGCGCCGACATAGAAGAGAAGCGCACGACTTGACGGCCACTGCTGCTTGGTGTTCCCGACGCCCACCCAACTCCCACGTGGGGAGTGTAGGAATGGGACGCGCCCCTATGATGCCGGCCATGTCCCAAGGCGAGGAGGCGGCCGCTCAGCTGGCTCAATTGGAAGCGGACGGCATGACCGGTTGCCTGACTATCGCCTCGGCCAGCTATGGGACATGTCGCGTTTACCTGTTGGGTGGCCACGTGATGTACGTAGTCGGCCCAGGTGGCGGTGGCGAAGCATCTCTTTCAGACGCCTCTCATGGCTAAACACGTCACTCTCCTTTGATGAAGGGGCGGAGCCACCAGACGAGCTCGCGACAGTCAGCGCGCAAGTCGACGAACCACCAATCGGACCGGTGCCAATCCCGAGGTTGTCGGATGACCAGCGGCTCAAACGACTCGGGAACGCGGCCCTAGGGAGTTCGGTGCTCTTTTTTGTGGTCCCGTTTGCGCTGATTCTCGTCGGTGCTCTCGGTGTCGCCGTGACTAGTTCAGGGGCATTCATGATCGTGGTTGCGATCGGTCTGATTCTGTTCGCTGTAATTGGGACCGTGTGGAGCGCACAGTTCGTTAGATTCCGCGCCACCTTCCTTCGGGACGCGGTCACAGTTCCAAGTGGCTTGCTGGCGGCCAACATGCCGGAGGTCATCCAAGCGCCGGACGGCGTGATCAGAGGAACGCCGAAGCTTGTTGTCAGAATGCAGACGCGCACCGCAGCGGGCAGTGTTGGTAGATGCCGCATTGAGCTCTATTCGCACGGAATTCAGATCTGGAAAGGACCTAAACATCCGGAGCCTCGCTGGCAGTTCGCATATCGGGATCTGATGCAAGTGGAATGTGTCGACATAATCACGCCCGCTGCCGCCATGGGTAGTCCCGATCAATACCTCGTTCGGCTGATCACCAACCAGCCCCGTATAGCTTTTCTATTTGGAAGTGTTTGGTTTGGCACCGCTCAGGGCCAGAACCGTAATGCTCGACTCCTAATCAACAAGTTGCGCCAGCACAGCGTGCCGGCGCTCGACGAACTCTTCGAGTCTTGACCGCGCACCGGCATCCGCGGGTTGTGCCGTCTCCGTCACACACCGCCCGGGCTATTTAAGTCCCCCTGGCGGAGACGCGCGCAACCGACTGAGTTCTCGCGTGATCGCATCGATCCGTGGCGCGTGGCCAAGGCTATCGACTCGCGACCAGAACTCTCCGGCTACCACTCTGCCCCCATCGAAAGTGCGAATGGCAAGCGTCTTGCCCGCCATTCCGTACATGTTCGGCTCGTCAATTGACTCAATCGCGCGAATCGTCTCGATCGGCATGTGCCTTGTGCGCAAGAAACCACGAATGATCAAGCTGTCGCCCTTGACCAGGATCGTCGCCATCCGAAAGGTCCGAAATACGAGAACAACCGAGAGGAGCGTCAAGCCGACAAAGAACAGGAATGATGGGCTGCCCGCTGGTTCGACGATCAATCCGGAGAAGCCGATGAGCAGAAACACGCTAGAACATGCGGTCAGGCTCCAGGCAACGGCGCGTCGCTTGATTCGCAGCGGCTCCGTCCTAGTTACTGGAGGCACTGGTGATCGACCTCGCGAAGCCAGAAATTGATGCCGGTATGGTCAACTTTCGCGATCCTTCGGACGTGATTGACTGTAGATCGCCGCCGATGGATTGATATCAATTGATGCAGCCAAAACGTAATCAAACGGCCGCGCCCGCCCACCGGTCAGGCGCCTCCACCGAACCATGGACTGCGGAGAGTTCAAATCCCGTCCGGATACCTTTCGCGACCCTAGGGGCCAACACCACATCTTGAGGTACCGCGTTCGTTGAGCACTATATAGGGGAGCGTTGGTCGAGCCAATTTGGTCGGGGGGAAGGGACACTATTTGAACTCGTCGGTTGCTTTCGCGGGTATACTCGACCTCTTGAGGACACACAGCCCTGGCACTGACCGAGTCGGAGATCCTGTGGGAGGAGATCATTCGGCATGACGAGTCCTGCCGATACTGTAGGGCGACCGACACTAGTCGCCAACCATCCCCGTGGCCGGGAAATTGCGATCCCCAGTCTCGTTCGCGTGCCGCTTCTTCCGGCGCAGTAGGTCATCAAGGCGGACGCGCTGACCAAGAACTAGCGTCCATTGTCATGAATGGCGTTTCCTCCCTGTACGCGACCTGGAAGGCTGTGACGTCGTGGTCGCCTAGTGAGTTCAGATCAGACCACATTGGCGCCGAAAGGTTTTTCCGATAGCTCCTTGTCGACAGTCGTTGCGCAGTGCTACGTCAGAGTCTCCACCCATTGCGCTCGCGAGGCGGGTGGGTCGAATGGAGCGCCAAAGACCCAGGTCGTTTTGGCGATCTCGCCCGATCGGACCTCTATGATGCTCATGACGTGCCAGGTCACGCCGTCTGGGTACTTGGCCTTCCCGAAGAACGTGTAGACGTCACCCGTCCCCTCGATTCGCAAGAGTGTGAAGCTCGGTCCTAGAACCCACCTGTCCTCGCTGCCGACCACTCTACTGTGTGTGCCTTCCGGCAGACCCCCTGGGTAGTTTTCGGCAGCTGCCCGGTAGTTGGCCCATCCTCGTATGCGCTCACCCGACTGAGGGAATTCTTGGACCATATCGGGTGCGCACACCTCGGCCTGGAGATCGAGGTTGCGGTCAACGAGTCCCTTGATATACCGGTCTACAACTTGGCGGCTTCCCTGCGGACTCATCGCGCTTTCTCCTCAAAGCGGACGGCTAAATCGGCTTTGCAACGTAACAGATGCGGTCGGCACTGGTTCCGAGGCTCTTCAACCTTCTGATCCAGAGATTGTTGTGCTATGCCCGCAAACGCACCCGAGGTCTTTGTCATGTGCCAGTGGTAGCTTTCAGTCATCGGCAGCGCCACCCGTGACCCTTGGCGAACGACGGAGGAGTCGCTGGACGACAGCAGTGACTGTCAGCACGATGAGCAGCAGCTCGCTCGCCATGATCCCGGCCACCGCGAAGGTCGCGAAGAACATGTGAGGGTTCTCGGAAAAGATTGAGTAAGGTGCGCTGAAGAAGCCCCGCTGCACCACCGACACCAGCTCGCCGGCGTGACCGAAGAGAAAGGAGGTCTGGCAGAGCAGCATCAAAGCCGCGATCACGCGCAGGGCGAGGTGCGAGGGCTCGCGGACGAAACGCCAGAGCGCCCACCACCCGGCGGCCACGATCGGCAGATAGATGAGGTGGAACACCGCATGGCCCCACAGCGCCGTGTGAGGCACCACGATCCCGGAGAGGAACAGGAACGGTAGAACCACAAACGGCACGAACACGAGCAACCAGAGACGAACGATTGGACGGAACATGGGCCACCCGACCGAGGACGAGATCCGGGTTCTCTGGATTGCTGCCATCACGTTTCCTCCGAACAGCTGCAGCCCGTCAGCTGCGAGCGGGTTGACGGGGACAGGCGCGAACTCATTTCTCCGTCTCAGGCTCGAGGCGGAAGAACGCTCCGGCCGATGTGATGTACGTCCGGGCTGCTCGATAGAGCAGCCGGGTCGGCAGGGCCTTCTGCTGACTCGTGTGCTCTCGAATCGCGATGTTCCGTTCTTCGCCGGGCCCCAGCAGGACGGCACGGACGGCGGTCGCGCCAGCCCGGGTGATCACCGTTGCCCGGCCGGCGGCGATCAGATTGAGCACCCAATTCGCGCTGTCGCCGTTCGGGTGGCCGACATACCAGAGGCTGCCAACTTGTGCGAGCACGATCAGAACGCGACGGTCGTGGCCGGTCCTCCGACCGACGATGACGAGCTCCTCGATCGGGCCGATCTGGACAGCTTTCCTGATCGTCCGCACGGCCCGAGTTGGCACGAGCGCGAAGAAGAGTCGGAACACCCGGGCCCACGTGCCCCGGGCCGCGTCGAAGCGCTGAAGCGTCTGGCTCGCTGCCTTCATCGGAGCACCTCCATATTCGTAAAACAGTAGTGTGTGGCGAATATACACACTGCTATGCTGTGTGTCAATATCGATCGAACAGTGGTGACCGGTGAAATTGGCAGGAAGGAGGCGGAGCTCACCAACAGCGCCGACGCCGGCACTGGATCAGAGGCCGTAAGGGCGCGGCGCCGGTACCGCCAACTTCGTCGCGCCGAGCTCGAGGCTCAGACCCGGCTACGAATCACCGAGGCGGCGATGAAGCTTCACGGTACCGTCGGCCCACTGCGGACTACGGTGACGGCAGTCGCCGAGGAGGCCGGTGTCCAGCGCGGCACGGTCTACCGCCACTTTCCAGACGAGGATGCCTTGTTTGGCGCCTGCTCGATGCACTGGTTGTCCCTCAACCCGACGCCGAGTCCGGATGCTTGGGTCGGAATCGAGGATCCATCCCAGCGTCTCCGGCGCGCTCTCGCAGAGCTTTACCACTGGTATGAACGCAATCAGCGGATGCTTGACAACGTCTTCAGGGACGCGCCACTCGTGTCCGCTTTGAAACCTCCTGTCGAGGGCTTCCAGCGCCAGCTCTCGGCAATGCACGCCACGCTGATGCGTGGTCGGCCACAGCGAGGCCGCCGGCGCGCCCGCGTCGGCGGCGCGGTCGGACTCGCGATTGGGTTCGGGGCTTGGAGCTCGTTGGTCCGAGAGAACGGACTCGACAGCGCCGAAGCTGTCGACTTGATGGCAGCGATGGTTGCCGCAGCCGGCGCGCGGGAGCCAGATCAGACGAAGGCGTCACATATTGGTAACGACGCGCAGGGATCCCGCTCTTCCGGAGCCAGCCTCTTGACCCGGCGAGCCTCGCCACTTCGGACTGTTTCGCGTGCGCCCAGTTTCTGAATCGCGTTGAAAGATGGACGGTGCCGGGCACAAGAAAGAGCGCCGTGGCCATTTCAGCCATATCCGCACCTCGGTCGACCACGATGTATTCAGTCCAGAAGTTGATCCAACTGCACGCGTGGAATTTCCAACCGGTGTCTCGCGGTTCTGCCTTTGCGGCACCAGATTTGACGCCTCTCACCAGCCACCGGTTGCGTCGGAGCGAGTTCAGATCTGGCTGACGACAGTCACCGCCGCGGTCCTTTCGTGCGTGGTTCCGAGGAATCTGTGACCCGGCGGTGACCCGCCGACTCCAGACAACGGCAGGAAACGCTGATTCTGAATTCAAAATGTGGTCGGGGGCCCGGGATTTGAACCCGGGGCCTCACGGTCCCGAACTAAACGCGCGCCCGTCCAGCAATGCCGCCTTTCGACGATTTCCAATTCAAAAGTGATCGCTCCGGCCCATTGTTGCGTCCAGATTTGAGTCGTTCTTCCAAAAGGTCACTACACGTCTAGATCAGTCCGACGCGCTCGGCGAACGCCGTCAGCTGGAGGATCGCCGTCCCAAGAAGGATGCGCTCGGTCCTCGCCGCGACGACGGCCTATCCGCGAATTCGACGGCCCTCTTACGATTTGCAAGGCATGAAGGTTTCGGATGCCCAAGGGCTGGGAGGCCAGGCCGGGGCGAGTGAGCGCAGGCCGATCACGGTGCTCTTCGCCGACATCGCTGGATCGACCGCCATTGCTGAACGTCTCGATCCCGAGGACTGGACCACCCTCGTTAGCGAGGCATTCCAGCGGATGAACCGCACGGTCGAGCGCTACGGAGGAACCATCGCCCGCCTCATGGGGGACGGCGTCCTCGCCTTCTTCGGCGCCCCGACCGCCCACGAGGACGACCCCGAGCGGGCCGTCCGCTGCGGCCTCGACCTTGTTCGAGCGATCGACGGGCTCGATGCCTCCAAGCATTTGCCCCAGGCCGAGACTTTCAAGGTCAGAGTCGGCATCAACACCGGACCGGTCGTCGTCGGCGTCGTCGGCACCGAGAGCGCTTCCGAGTACACCGCCATGGGCGACACGGTCAACGTCGCGGCCCGCATGCAGGCGTCCGCGCGCCCGGGCAACGTCCTCGTTACCTCTGCCACGTACCGCTTCATCAGCCCGCTCGTCGAGGCGGTCGACGTCGGCCAGCTCGAGCTCAAGGGCAAGTCCGAGACCGTCCATGCGTACGAGATCACGGGCCTCAAAGAAGGCGCCACGCACACCCGCGGCCTCGCCGGCGTACGCTCGCCGATGGTCGGCCGCGACGCCCAGCTCGATCAGCTCGTGAACGCCTTCCAGGTCGCCAACGCAGGCCAGGGTCGCGTCGCCTGCATCGTCGGCGAACCGGGGATGGGAAAAAGCCGGCTCCTCGCGGAGCTCCGCACCACGCTCGAGCGTGACGAAAATCCGCCCCGGTGGGTCGAGGGTCACTGTCTCTCCTACGGCGAGACGATCCCCTACCACCTCGTGATCGATCTCATCCGTTCGATCATCGGTGTCACCGAGACCACGGACGAGACACAGGTCGCGCAGGCGCTCGACTCATTCGTAACTGCCAACTCCCGCGAGGACTGCACCGATACATGCGCCTATCTCGGCCACCTCCTGTCGCTCAAACTGAGCCCCGACATGAAGGCCCGCATCTCCCAGATGGAGATCGAAACGGTGAAGCGTTACATGGCCGCGCTCATCCAGGTCGTGCGCGCCGCGACGGCCGGCGGGCCGACCGTGATCGTCTGCGACGACGTCCACTGGTCCGACACCGCCTCCGCCGACGCGCTCCTCCAGGTCATCCCCACCATCGCGGGCCTGCCCGTGCTCTTGATCCTGAGCTCGCGGCCCGATCGCGCCTCGACCGGCTGGCGCCTGATCACCGGCGCCCGCGACGTATCTGGCGACTCCCTGTCCGAGATCCGCCTCGAGCCTCTTTCCATGGACGACAGCCGCACGCTTGTCGGCAACCTGCTGAGCATCGAGTCGTTGCCCGAGGAAACGCGCAACCTCATCCTGGCCAAAGCTGAGGGCAACCCTTTCTTCGTCGAGGAGGTCATCCGCATGCTCATCGACCGCAGCGCCATCGCCCGCGACGGCGACCGCTGGGTGGCGAACGAGAAGGCCGCGAGCGTGGAGATACCGGACACGCTGCACGGACTGTTGCTCGCGCGCATCGACCGGCTGCCGGCCGAAAGCCGGCGCATGCTCCGTGTCGCCTCTGTCATCGGCCGCCAGTTCGGCGTCACCATTCTCGAAAAGCTGTTGGAGCCGAAGGCCCCTTGAGCGCGCGCCAGGAGCTCGGCCGGCTCGAGGCCAGCGGGCTTATCCAGATCGCCGCCCTGCAGCCGGAGCTCGAGTATCTCTTCCGTCACGCTCTCGTGCAGGAGGCGGCTTACGCGTCGCTCTTGAAGCAGGACCGACGTGCTCTGCATAAAGCTGCCGCCGACGCCATCCTCACGCTTCATCCCGACCGCCGGCGCGAGCTCGCCCCCGTGGTCGCGATGCATCTCGAGCAGGCGGGCGAAACCGCGAAGGCGGCCGAATACCTGGTGCTGGCCGGCGAGCACGCGCTGGAGCGCTTCGCCAACAAGGAGGCGGTCTCATTCTTCCAACGAGCGATCGAGCTGGTCGGCGACTCGCAGCCTGACTTTCGCCTCCGCGCCGCCATCGGAGCGGCCAAGGCGGGATGGACTTTCACCGCGACCGACCGAGAGGTCGCCGACCTGGAGAGCGCTGTGGCTGTGGGCGAAAAGGGCGACCCGCGGCTCGTCATCGACGCGTACTTCTGGATCGCGTACATGCGCCGCCAGCGCGGCGAGCTCCCCGAGTCGAGCCCCGAGCTGAAGCGCGCCCTCGAACGTGGGGTCGAGATCGGAGGCTCATTGAAGGACTCGCGCGGGTCGGCCCTGCCTAGGGCGCTGATGGGTTCCTACGCCGCCTTCCTCGGAGACCTTCGCGACGGCGCCACTCAGATGCAGTCCGCGCTCGACGACCTGGAGGAACAGGCCGATCCACTTTCCTCGGCGATGATCGCGGACTTCCTCGCCATAACCTACGCTCGGATGGGCGATTTCAAGGAAGCGGACGAGATCGTCGCGTTTGGACACCGACACGCAGACCGCGGAGATCAGATCGCTCGGGTCGACATGGATATTGCCCAATCGGCCATCGATCTCGAGCGCGGTGAGCTGGACAAGGCGACGGCACAGGCCTTGTCGTGCTCGGCGCGCGCCGAGGACCTCGGGGCGTTCGCCTGTGTCGTCGCGTCGAACGTGATGCTCGGATCCGCCACCCTTGCAAATGAGGACGCCGCGTCCGCGAAGCCTCCACTTGAACGCGGCGACGAGCTGTGCATGGTCACGAACATGGCCCCGTTCCGCACCCTCACCAAGGGCCTGCTCGCCTCGACGCGGGCCCAGCTGGGCGACCTACCCGCCGGAGTCGTGGGGTGGAACGAGGCGCTCGAGAACGCGCGCGCGATGCAGGACCGCTACGGCGAGGCGCGGGTGCTCTGGGCCCGTGGCCGGAGCTACGCGCGTCAGGAAACGCCCGAGTGGAAAGCTGCGCTCGCGGACCTGGACCAAGCCACGAAGTTGTTCGAGAGCATGGAAGCGCGGCCGTCCGTGGCTCGTGCGCTGCTCGACCGGTCGAAGGCGCTGCGCGGCCTGGGCCGCGCATCCGAAGCCGGAGAGGCCGAGAACCAAGCGCTCCAGCTCGGGCGCCGGCTAGGCCTAAAAGACGCGCCCTTCGCCTGATCCCGTGGTGGGCCGGGTTTGGCCCCGGCCCCCACGGTCATGGGCCAGCCTCTACCCCGCCAGCCGGCGGTCTTCTGGATGATGGCGCGTCGTCCGTAACGCCGGGATCGGCGACCGGCGGCGCGAGGAGGATGGATGTGTCGGGCTGGCCGGGGGACCGACTCTGATCCAGCGCATCTTGCCTTCCCCGACGTCGTTGCGGACCTCGAACCCGAGGGCGTCGCGCCAGAAGCCGAGGGAGGCGTTGGGGTCGTCGTGCGGGAGAGTGCTGGTGTGGATTTTGATGTCCATGGAGGTCACCCTACGTGCGCTTGCCGCCCGCGCTTCTCGATTCCTGATCGGCCTAGTCAGTCTCAGTCCGCCGCTGGGACGCAAGGACCTCACGCATTTCGCAGAAGCCCGGCCACGGGGCCGGTCAGTAGCATGAGGCCCCGTCTAATGGGACATTCCACACACTGGAGGACCTGTCATGAGCGACAAGAAGAAGTCGGCCCGGAGCACCGGCGCGAGGGGGTCCAATTTACTTTCGGACGAAGAACGAGCCGCCATGAAGGAGACCCTCAAAGAGCGAAGGCGCGCGCTCTCGGGTGAGGCGGAGGGGGAAAGCGACGTACTCGCGAAGATCGCCGAGATGTCGGAACCAGATCGCGGCATCGCCAAGCGGCTCCATGCCGTGATCAAAGCCAGCGCGCCGACGCTCTCACCGAAAACCTGGTACGGGATGCCTGCATATGCCAAGAACGGCAAGGTTGTCTGCTTCTTCCAGAGCGGGCAGAAGTTCAAGTCGAGATACGCGACGTTCGGTTTCCAAGACGCTGCAAACCTCGACGACGGTGACATCTGGCCAACCTCCTTTGCCTTGAAGAGGCTCAGCGCCGCCGTCGAGGAAAAGATCGGCAAGCTTGTCAAGAGAGCGGCGAGCTGAGGAGCAAGCGCACGGTCCAAGCGGGCATGCCGATAGCCGTCGTCTTGCTTGGATTTTCGAAGAGATGCGACGCACTGTCCCGGGGCCGTGCGTCCGCTCGGAAGGATCGAACCGATAAGCGCAGGAATCGATTTCTCCGGCATGGCTTACGAGGGCCGCACCGACCTGGTTGGGCCGATGTGATGCGTTCGCCGGATGGACCTAAGCGCCACCTAGGTAAGAAGACGCGCGACATTCCCACTCCTCGGGCGTCCAACGGGCTCGCCGAATCGCCCAGCTCTTCCGACGCCTCGAAAATTTGGACCTGTTCTGGCAGCGCGCCGTATCGCGAGACCTCCTAGCTCAAGGGCGAAGTCAGGTCGTACACGGTTACGCCGTCGACCGTGGTCGAGGTGAAGTGCTGGCTGACCCAGGAGCTGATCGCGTTCGCGGTCGAGCCCGAGGCCATGCCCCCGCCGC
>QHVV01000081.1:24015-46619 GCA_003222385.1 Acidobacteriota bacterium | reverse complement strand
ATCCGGCCGTTCAAGGATTCGCCGGTCGATCCGGAGGCGCCGACCGGGAACTCGCTGCGAACGCTCCCGAACGACGTCTGCGCCGACACGTTGTAGCCCGCCCCTTCCGGCAGGTGCACGCGGATCGGTGCGAAGGAGGTCTTCAACGTCAGCCGCGTGCATCCCGACGGCAGTCCGGACACTTCGACCGAGCCGTTCTGGTTCGTGACGTCCACGTTTTCGCGGGCGCCGTCGACCTTCACCGCGCCGAACGAGGTCCGGGCGCTCACCGACCCGCGGATGTCGGACGCCTGGATCGCGCCGTTCGAGTTCTCCGCCGTCAGGGTTCCCTGCACGCGCGAAGCGTCGAGAAGCCCGAAGCTCGTCCGAACGTCCGCCGGTCCGCCGACTTCCGAGAGCGCCACCCCGCCGTTGTCCGACGACACCTTCGCCCACCCCTTGATCCGGGTCAGCGAGACCTTGCCGAACCGCGTGCGGACGTCGGCGGAGCTGCCGATGTCGGTCAACGTCACCGCGGCGTTGTCGTTCACGGCGGTGACGTTGCCGCGCACGTCCGACGCCTCGATCGCGCCGAAGCTCGTCTTCAACATCGCCCCGCCGCGGATCGACCGGACCACGATTTTCCCGTTCGAGTTCTCGACTTCGACTCCGGCCGCATCGGTGATCTCGACCGCGCCGAAGCTCGTGCGGACGTGCACCGTCTCGCCCGTCCGGACGCCGCTCACCGCGGAGTTGTTCCCGGTGCACGACACGCGCTTGCGGACGTCCGAGAACCGGATTCCACCGAAAGAGCCCGTCAGCTCGGCGTTCCCCTGTACGTTGGACGCCTCGATCGAGCCGTTGTTCGTCTTGACCGAAAGGTCGCCCTCGACGTTCTTCGCGGTGACCGACCCGAACGAGGAGGTGACGTCGGCGGGACCGCCCGAGCCTTCGAGCTGCACGCTGCCGTTGCTGTTGGAGATCCGGCTCCGCCCCTTCAGCCGCGAAACGGAGACGGCCCCGAAGCGGTTGACGAGGTCGAGCTCGCCGGTCAGATCGGCGATCGTGACGCTTCCGTTGCCGTTCACGATCGTCGCGCTGCCTTCGCTCCGCATCAAGTCGACCTTCCCGAAGGAGTTCTCGAGCCGCTGCGGACCGCGGCCGTCGCGCACCGCGATCGAGCCGTTGGAGTTCTTCACGTCCGCGGCGGCCTTCAACCCCGAGATCTCGACGTCGCCGAACTTGTTGCGGGCCTCGAGCTGCGCGCCCTCCGGCATGGCGATGTCGTAGTCGACGGAATAGGACACGAACCCGCGTCCCACGAAGTTCCACTTCTTCTCGGGATAGCGGGTCATGACCGACACGCCGGACGGCGTCTCTTCCACCGAGATCTGGATCTCCTCGGCGAAACGTCGCGCGCCTTCGGTGTCGGACGAGGAGACGCGGATCGCCGCCGAGATCGAGACCTGCGACTCCCTCTGACCGCGGACCTTGATCGCGCCGTTCGAGTGCTCGATGCGGAGCTTCTGGCCCGGCTTCAACGCGAGCGTCTTCTGAAACGTCCGCCGGATCTCCTCGCGATCGCTCGGCGAGTCCGCGAAGAGCGGTGCGGCGAGAAGGAGGAGCAGCGTCGCCACTCCCGCCAGGCTTCGCCGGAGCGAGGTGGAAACCGATCCGGTCTTCATGAGGTGGCCCCTTTCATCACGTCCCGCAGCGTTCGCTGTTTCTCGGCGTAGATCCCGAGAAGCTGCCTGCGGAGGTGGGTGTTGTAGCGGTTCTGCTCGATCTGGCCGGAGAGCTCGGCGATGGCGCCGTCGAGCAATTGGAGTTTTTCGCGATAGGAAACGAGGAGCGGCGTGTCGGCGGCTTCGAGCCGGGGCTGCGCGAGCTTCGAGAGCTTGTCGATCGAGCGCATGTAGTCGGTCTCGCTGCGCTCGACGTCCTTCAGAGCCGCGTCGTTCAGGAGCGGATCTTTCGGAAGCGAGCGGACGCCGAAGATCTGACGGTCGCCCAGGCTCGGCCGGAAGACCTGGAGACCCACGAAGGAAACGACGAAGAGCGCGGCGATCGCGGCGATCGGAAGCCACGCCGGCCAGGCCGGAACGGGGCGCGGCGCGGCCGGCGAAGAGGCGGCCGGCGCGAACGTCTCCCGCGCGAGCGACTCGCGGATCTTCGGCCAGAGCTCGGGACTGTCCCAGCTCTTGCGGAGCTCCGGCGCGGCCGCGGAGATCTCGTCGAACGCGCGAAGCCGTTCCGCGCAGCGCGCGCACGTCTGCGCGTGGGGGCGCGTCTCGGCGATCGCCTCCGCGTCGGAGCTTTCGAGAGCCCGGTCGAAGCGGCGGCAGGCGGCCATCACGACGCGGCCCTCGCGGATTCGGGCGCGGCTCCGAGCCAGCGCTGCAGCCTCTTCTTCGCCTCGAAGAGGAACGTCTTGGACGTCCCCTCCGGAATACCGAGGATCCGGGAGATCTCTCCGTGCGTGAAGCCTTCCACGGCGAAGAGGAGAAACACGGCGCGATGCCGCGGATGCAGTCGAGCGACCGCCTTCTGGAGCGCCAGGCGCAGTGGATGGTCGGCCGCCGGCGGGGCGATGGCCGCGATCTCGCGATCCGCCGCGTCGAGCGATCCCGCCGGACGGCGCCGGCGCAGAACGTCGTAGCACGTGTTGACGAGCACGCGGTAGGTCCACGTCGAGAACGCGGCCGAGCCGCGGAAGGTTTTCGCCCCCCGGAATATCTTCAGAAATGCCTCCTGGACCGCGTCTTCGGCGTCGCCCACGTTTCCGAGCAGGTTCAAGGCGATCGACTTCATGCGCGGTCCATTCGTCTGATAAAGCTTCTCGAACGCATCCAGGTCTCCTTCTCGGCAACCTTCGAGAAGCTCGTCCTCCCTCTCCGCGGGGGGCGCCGGGATTTCCGTCTCGCCCAGCCGGACCTCCTTTTGGTTGGCGAAGTTAAGCAGATCGCCCTGCCCGGACCGGCAGCGCCCGGCTCCCCCGTCAGCCTCTTGGACGCGAGGGCGGGCCGGACGGTTTGAGGAATCCGCGCCGGTCGGAGGCATATTTAGGGGTCGGAGGCCTCATGTACCTGCTCCTGCTGACGATCCTCGCGACCTTCCTCGCCGGAGGGCGTTCGACCGCGGCGCCCGCGCCCGCGGGGGCCCGAACTTCCTTCGACGCGGCGCGGTTCGGGAAGTACTGGTACCAGGGGAAAGCGGAGCTCACGCGCTACGAGCTCGATCAGGCGCGCTACGGCGAGATGCACAAGGGCGACGCGGTGCTCATCTTCGTCACCGAGCCGTTCCTCCCCGACAAGCAGGTGAAGCTGGAGGAAGGAGACCCGTCCCGGGGCATCACGGTGCTCAAGCTCAATTCCGTGCGGAAGTTCTTCACCGGAATCTATCCGTACTCGCTCATGACTTCGACGTTCACCCCGGTGGACTTCTCGCGCACGCGCACGTTGAAAGTCGCCTCGTCGTCGCAGGAATGGTGCGGGCTGACGTTCACCCAGCTCAACCTGCGCAACGACCGGTTCGAGGGGGCGCTGCGCTCCTACTTCGAGGCCGAGGGCGACCGGCAGTTCGAGTTCGCGCCCGCGTGGCTGGAAGACGAGCTATGGACGCGCATCCGCCTCGCTCCGGAAACGCTGCCGGTCGGTCGCGTGCAGGTCGTCCCGGGCCTCCAGTACGCCCGGCTCTGGCACAAGGCGGTCCGGGCCGAGACGGCTCAGGCGAGCCTCCGGTCCGATGGGCGCGAGAGCGTCTACCAGATCGACTACACCGCGATTCCGCGAAGGCTCGCGATCCGGTTCGATGGTGAGTTTCCCTACAAGATCGTGGGGTGGGAGGAGACGCAGCCGGGCGCCTTCGACGGCAGCCCGCTTCTCACGACGAAAGCGGTCGCGAAGGCGACCCTGCTGCTCGACTACTGGACGCGGCACAAGAACGCCGATGCCCACTTCCGCAAAGACCTCGGCCTGACGACTTGGTGATGTGATGAGGTCTCGGCTCGCGGCGGCGCTCGGGCTCGTCATCCTCGGGCCGGCGGCGGCCGCGATCGCGCAGGGCGTCGCGGTCGCACCGAAGGTCGGCTCGACCGGAGCGGGCGCGGACCTGACGGTCGGCCTGGCGCGCTCCTGGAATCTCCGGATCGGTGCGCAGGGCTGGTCGAGGAGCGAGACGCGCCGCGAGCGCGAGATCGAGTACGACGCGGACCTGTCGCTCGTGAGCGGCGAAATCCTGCTCGACCTTCATCCGGGCGGAAGGGGATTTCGGATCTCGGCGGGGGCGATCGTCGACGGCAACGAAGTCACGGCCGTTTCGACGGAGAACTCCTTCTACACGATCAACGGCGTGCGATACCCGGTCGGCCTCGTCGGCCGGCTGCGGGGAAAGGTCCGGACCAACGACGTCGCGCCGTACGTGGGGATCGGGTGGGGGAACGCCGTCGCGGCGGGGTCGCGCTGGCGGGTCGCGGTCGACGCCGGCGCGTTCTACCAGGGCAAGCCGAAGGTCTCCCTGACCGCGGAGCCGTTGATCCCGGGCCTGCTGCCTTCCCGGTTCTCGCAGGACCTCGAGGCCGAGCGCCGGGAGATCGAGGACGACCTCGACTCGTATCGCTTCTACCCGGTCCTGTCGCTCGGCGTGTCGTACCGGTTTTGACCAGCTGTCAGGATGACCGCTCCGCGGTCAGATTCCTCGTCGCTTTCGCTCCTCGGAATGACAGCGAGGCCTACCAGCCGGTGGGTTTGCCGCGGTTCTGCTCGTCCAGCCACTTCTGGAGCGGCGCGAAGTAGTCGCGGATCGCGGTTGCGTCCATCTCGCGCTTTCCGCTGATCGCCTCGAGGGCGTCCTGCCACCGCCGGGAGAGACCCATCTGGAGCATCGCGTCGAGCTTCCGCCCCGCTTCTTTGTTTCCGTAGATCGAGCAGCGGTGGAGCGGACCGGCGCAGCCCGCGGCCTGCGCGAGCGCGCGGTGGAACTGGAACTGGAGGATCGCGGCGAGGAAGTACCGGGTGTAAGGAACGTTCGCGGCGACGTGATACTTCGCGGCCGGGTCGAAGTCGCTCTCGCTGCGGGCGATCGTCGGGGCTACCCCCTGATACCGCTTCCGCAGGTCCCACCACGCGGCGTTGTAGTTCGCGGGAGTCACTTCGCCGGAGAAGACCTTCCACCGCCACTGGTCGACGAGCAGGCCGAACGGAAGGAAGGCCAGTTTCTCGAGCGCCTTCTTCAAGAGGAGGCCGATGTCTTTCGACGGATCGGGCGCCTTGTCGAGGAGCCCGACCTTCACCAGGTACTCGGGCGTGATCGAGAGCGCGATCGTGTCGCCGACCGCCTCGTGAAAGCCGTCGTTCGCGCTGTCTCGGAAAAGACCCGGCTTCGTGTTGTACGCGCGCTGGTAGAAGTTGTGGCCGAGCTCGTGATGAATGGTCGTGAAGTCCTCGGCCGTCGCCTCGATGCACATCTTGATGCGCAGGTCGTTCACGTTGTCCACGTCCCAGGCGCTGGCGTGACAGACGACTTCGCGGTCGCGCGGCTTCACGAAAAGCGAGCGCTCCCAGAACGTCGGGGGCAGGGGCGGGAACCCGAGCGACGTGAAGAAGCGCTCGCCGTAGCGGACCATCTCCTTCGCGTCGGTCTTCTTCGCCTCCAGGATCTTCGTCAGGTCGTAGCCGGGATCGGCCTGCGCCGGCTTGACCAGGTCGTAGACGTTCGACCAGTCCTGAGCCCACATGTTGCCGAGCAGGTGAGCCGGGATCGGGCCGTTCGCCGGCACGACGTCGCCGTACTTCTCGCGAAGCTTCCAGCGGACGTAGGCGTGGAGCGAGACGTAGAGCGGCTTCAACTGCTCGTAGAGCCGGTCGACCTCCTTCGCGAACGCGTCCGGCGGCATGTCGTACTTGGAGCGCCACATCGCGCCGGTGTCGGCGAAGCCGAGCTCGCGCGCACCCTTGTTGGCGAGCTCCACGAACCGCTGATACTGCGGGCGCAGCGGGACGGCGATCGTGTGCCAGCCGCGCCAGACGTCGAGCAGCTGCGCCGCGTCGCGGCTCTCCGCCATGATCTTGGTGATGTCCTGGAGGTCGAGACACTTGTCCTTCCCCTGCGGGCAGTACTTTCCCTTTCCGTACGCGCCTTCCATGGCGGCCCCGATCCGGGTCACTTCCTCGCTCTCCTTCGGGTTCGACGGCGCGGCGAGAGTGAGGCCGTTCTTCAGGAGTTGGAGCTTGCGGGCGACATCCTCGGGCAGCTTCAGCCTGTCGTAGCGCGTCGCTCTCTTCGCGTAGTCGACGCCCGCGTTGATCGCGCGCTCGTTGGCCTTGGCCGCCAGGACCTCGGTGTCGTCGGTTATGTACGTGGACTGCACCCAGCCCGCGCGGCTCGCCTCGACCGACAGCTCCAGGAGCTTCGCTTCGGCTTCGTCCACGAACGTCTTCGCCTCGGCGGCCGTCGGCGCCTGGGCGCGGATCGGGGTCCCCGGCTTCTTAGCCACCTGCGCGAAAGACCAGGCCGGCGAGCAGGCCGCCATCGCGGCCGCGGAGAGGAGAACGAGTCGATTTCTGCGCATTCATGCCTCCAACGTCCGCGGGAAATCTATCGCAACGTGCTACTTTCGAAATCTCTATGAAGCGACTTGCCGTCGCGGTCCTCGTCGCCGCGCTCGCGAGCGCCGCCCAAGCCCAGCAGGCGATCCTTCTCGTCCGCCACGCGGAGAAGGCGACCGAAGAGAACGAACCGGGCGTCCCGCTGTCGGACGCGGGCCGAGCCCGCGCGGCTCGCCTCGCCGGGCTCCTGAAGAACGCGGGCGTCACCGCCGTGTACGCGACCGACACGGATCGCGCGCGCCAGACGGCCGAGCCGCTCGCGCGCGCTTTGAAGCTGGACGTCCGGATCTATCCGCCCCGGGACGCGGCCGGAAAGCTCGCCCCGCAGCTCCTCCTCGATCGACTGAAAAAAGAAGAACCTTCCGGAGTCGTGCTCGTGGTCGGACATCAGAACACGGTGCCCGACCTCCTGGCCGCGCTCGGCAACCGGGAGAAGATCGAGATCGCCGCATCGCAGTACGACGATCTCTTCGTGGTCGTGCCGAAAGCCGGCGGAGCCCCGACCGTCGTTCGGCTCAAGTACTGACGCGACCCTCCTAGGAGGCGGGCTCGCTGTGCGCCGCCCGGTCGTTGACGCGCAGGCTCGACACCATCGCCTGAAAAGTCTGCGACAACGCTGAATAGTCCTGAGCCGGAGCGACGAAGAGCGCATAGAGAACGTGGCCGTCCGGCAGGTCGCGCGTGAATACGGTCACGCGCTCATCCGCTCCGGTCACCGGTGAGCGCCCGCCGAGCACGACCGACAACGCCCGCCCCTGATCGATCGTCTGGCGCCGCGTGGAGTTCGGGACGACCGAGAGGTGCGGGTTGGTCTCCCGGATCTGGTTGACCAGGTCGTTCGTAGCCTGCTCGAGCGACGTGTTGCCGGAGACCGGTCCCCGCCGGTTCGAAAAGATGCCTCCGATCGATCCCTCGAACGGCTCGTAGTGGTTGACGACGACTCCGTAGACGAGAACCTCCTGTCCATTCGATGCGCGGACGGCGCCACCCGGCGGCAGCAGCGTCACGCCGTAGCCGCTCGACGGCTCGGCCGCTCTCCAGTTGTCGGGATACTGGATCTGGAAAAAGTCATTTCGCTGCCGGAACGTCCGGTAGCGGGTCGAGGGGCGCTCGATGCGGACGACGTCGCCGGCGCCTGCCGCGGGACCGGCGGAGGGAGAGCCGCCGCCCTGCGCGGCGGTCCGCGAGATCTGAGCCATCGTTCCGGCGCGCGGCATTCCGCGCAGCTGCGCCTGAACGCTCTCGAGGCCTCCGATCGGCGGGGACGGCCGGACCGCTCCGATCCCCTGCGCTTCCTGGCGGACGCGGGCCTCGCGGTTCGCCGGAGACGGATGGTCGCTGAAGAACTGCGCGACCCGTCCGGGGTCGCGTCCCTGCTTTTCGCGGAGCATCGACAGCATGGATGCCATCGCCATCGGGTCGTAGCCCGCGCGCGCCATGATCTGGGTGCCCATGATGTCCGCCTGACTTTCCGCGGTCCGGCTGAACCGCAGGAGCAGAGCGTTCAACCCGAAGCCGCCGACCGCCTGCATGATCGAACCGGTCGCGGTCCCTCCGCCGCCCAGGATCCCTCCCAGGAGACCGATCCCGGCCTTCGCGAGGTACGCCTTGGAGACCTGATTGGTCCCGTGTCGCAGCGCGACGTGGGAAATCTCGTGCCCCATCACGCCCGCGAGCTCCCCTTCGTTGCGAACCGCGTCGACGATCCCTCTCGTCACGTACACCGGGCCGCCCGGCAGCGCGAACGCGTTGATGTCGGAGGCGTTGATCACTTTGAAGGTGTACGGAAACTTGGGTCCGGGCGCGACCGCGGCGAGACGTCTTCCGATGCGGTCGACGTAGCCGGTGATCGAAGGATCCCGCAGCACCGGGAGTTGCCTCTCCGCCTGGGCGGCAGACTGTCTCCCGATCTCGATGTCCTGGTTGGCCGAGAAGACGTTGAATCCGGCCTTGACCGGCGTCTGGGCGAGCGCGCCGCCGGAAAGCAGGACGAGCGCGACGGCCCAGACCGCGGGCAGAATCCGGGCGGATCGGAATCTCTGGATCATGGCGAGCCCCTCCGCGAGGGTGGAAACGCAAGCGGAGTGCCAGCCGGCGTCTCTGTCATCCCGAGCGCAGCGAGGGATCCCTCGGTCCTTCGGACCTCGGGATGACAATGGGTCCTTAAAGCTCGACCAGGACGTCCTCGCCCACCACTTCGACGGGGTACGTCTCGGTATCGGTCGCCCAGGGCGTGTCCTGGTAGACCTTTCCCGTCGTGACGTCGAAGTGCGCGGCGTGCCAGGGACAGGTCAGGAGCTGCGGGCTTCCGGCGGTGCCGAGCTCTCCCATGTGGAGCGGCGCGCCGCGGTGCGTGCAGGTGTCGTTCATCGCGTAGATCCGACCTTCGACGCGCGTGAGCAGGATCTGCCGGCCATCGTGCTCACGCATCGTCAGGCCACCCTCCGGGACGTCCGAGACCTGCGCCAGCTTGACCTTCGCCATCTCGGCTCGCGATCCGGCCTACCCGCTCCCGCTTTCCGGCTTGCCCAGGTACTCCTCGTATAGCCGGTGGAAGTGGTGAACGCCGCTCTCCCGCCGGACCGAATAGCGTCCCCGGTCATAGGTCCGCGACCGGAGTCCTTTCTGCACCGCCTCGCAGATCGCGACGTCTTCCTGCTGGATCTCGTCGGAGAACTCGACCGTCTCGCGGATGGTCTCGCGGACCGCCGGCGCGTCGGGATCGCGGAAGAACCACTCGAAGACGGTGAGGGTACGGTCCGGCGAGACCGGCACGACCACGTTCGTCGAGAAGTTGTCCGGGTAGACGTTCAGCATCAGGTTCGGGAAGATCCAGTAGTAGACGGCGTCGTTGTCGGCGTCGCCGGGATCTCCGCGCAGACGCCCGTCCGCGCGCTTGATCGGCGATCGCTGGAGGGAGTAGGACCGGTGGGTCTCGGTCTCGTACCGCGCGTAGTCGAGCTCCTTCATCAGGCCGGGATGCACGATCGGGATGTGGTAGCCCTCGAGGTAGTTGTCGACGTAGACCTTCCAGTTGCAGTCGAGATACCAGTCTTTGTGTTCGGCGAGCCGCACGCCCTCCCACTTCCGGGCGGCGAGGACGGCGGGAAGGTCGTCGAGCGTCTGGGAGAGCGAAGGGGCGTCGTCGTCCAGGTTCACGAAGACGAGCCCGAGCCAGGTCTCGACGCGGAACTCCGGCAGCCGCGTCGATCCCTTCTCGAACGCCTCGACGCCGTCGAACTCGGGCGTGTTGACGAGCCGCCCGTCGAGCGCGTAGCTCCAGCCGTGATACCCGCAGCGGAAGGCGGAGCAGGTGCCCTCTCCCTTCGCCACCGGTCCCGCGCGGTGGCGGCAGACGTTGGAAAGGGCGCGCAGCCGCGAGTCAGGACCCCGGACCAGGAGGAGCGGCTCGTCCGCGACCGACGCCGTGAAGTACGAGCCGGCGGAGGCCGCCTGGTCCTCTCGCCCCACGAGCTGCCAGGTCTTCGCGAAGATCTTCGCCCGCTCGACCGCCAGCGTCGCCGGGTCCGTGTAGCACCACGACGGAATCGTCGAGGCGTGAGGGAGGCGCTCGTCGACGAGAACTTCACGAGGCATTGCGAGAGTCTAACGGGGTCAGGTCTCCACTTGCCACTTCGCTTCGCGAAGATGGCAAGGACAGTTGTTTGTCGTCCGCCGGTCCGGCGATCAGTGAATACCTGACCCTAAATCTCGATCTGCGCTCCCAGCTCGATCACGCGGTTCGGAGGGAGTCGAAAGAACGCCATCGCGCTCGTGGCGTTGCGGGACATGAGCGCGAAGAGCTTCTCGCGCCAGACCGCCATGCCGAGCGCTCCGTGCGGAATCAGCGTCTCGCGTCCCAGGAAGAAGGTCGTGTCCATGAGATCGAGTTTGCGCCCGCCGAGCTCTCCGTTCTCGAGCGCCCGCGGCACGTCCGGATCCTGCATGAAGCCGTAGCGCAGAGTGATCCGGTAGAAGCCCTCTTTCAGGGTCTCGACCTCCATCCTTTTGCGGCGCGAGACGAAGGGCACGGGCTCGGTCTCGACCGTCAGAAACACAACGCGCTCGTGCATGGCCTTGTTGTGTCGGAGGTTCTGGAGAAGCGCCGGAGGAGTTCCGGAGCTGACGCGGTCCATGAAGATCGCAGTGCCCGGCACGCGGAGACGGGGCTTTCTCGCGACGCCGTCTAAGAAGACGTCGAGCGGCAGCGTGTCCGCCTCCAGTCGCTTCGAGACGATTCGCCGCCCGCGTCGCCAGGTCGTCATCGCCGTGAACGTCACGGCTGCGGCCGCCAGCGACACCCAGCCGCCGTGCGGAACCTTCACGAGGTTCGCGCCGACGAACACGAGGTCGATCGCCAAGAAGAACGCGGTCGCGAGCAGGGCCCGGGCGCCGCTCCAGCCGAGGACTTCCCGGGAAACGCCGTACGCGAGAAGCGTCGTCACCGCCATCGCCATGGCGATCGCCACTCCGTAGGCGTCGGCCAGCCGAGTGGACGTCTGAAAGAGCACGATCACCCCGATGGTCCCGAGCATTCCGGCCCAGCTCACCCCGGAGATCGAGATCTGTCCCATTTCGGCGCGGGAGGTGTGGACGATCCGGACGCGCGGCAGGTAGCCGAGCTGGACCGCCTGGCGCGTCAGGGAAAACGCTCCGGAGATGACCGCCTGCGCGGCGATGAGCGCGGCGATCGTGGCGAGCCCGACGAGCGGGAGGATCGCCCAGCGCGGCGCCAGGAGGTAGAAAGGGTTGCGCGCGGCGGCCGGATTGGAGAGGAGGAGCGCGCCCTGGCCGAAGTAGTTCAGGACGAGCGCGGGCAGCACGAGCGCGAGCCAGCCGATCCGCATCGGCTTCTTCCCGAAGCGGCCCATGTCGGCATAGAGCGCTTCTCCGCCGGCGGCGACTAAGAACACGACGCCGAGGATGAGGAACCCCCCGAGAGCGTTCGCCGAAAAAAACCGGATCGCGTGGCGAGGGTCGACCGCCGCCAGGGCATCCGGCCGGCGCGCGATCGCGGCGACGCCGAGGGCAGCGATCGTCACGAACCAGAGGAACATCAGCGGCCCGAAGACCCGGCCGATCCGAGCGGTGCCGCGCCGCTGCGTGATGAACAGAAACACGAGGAGGCCCACGGAAACCGGGGCCACGAGCGCCTCCGTCACGGGAGAGACGAGCTCGAGCCCTTCCACCGCCGACAGGACCGAGATCGCCGGGGTCATGATCCCGTCCCCGTAGAAGAGAGCGACGCCGAGGACCCCGAGGAGAAGGATGCCGCGCCGGACCGCGGGGCCGCCGCGGCTCTCGAGACGGATGAGTCCCATGAGCGCGAGGATCCCCCCCTCGCCGCGGTTGTCGAGCCGCAGGATCCAGGCGTGGTACTTCACGCCGACGACCAGAAGGAGCGTCCAGAAGATCAGCGACAGGACCCCGAGGACGTTCTCCGGCTGGAGGGGCACCGCGTGCCGGCCCGAAAAACAGACCCGCAGCGCGTAGAGCGGGCTCGTGCCGATGTCTCCGTAGACGATTCCCAGCGCGGCGACGGACAGCAGGAGAAGCTGGCGCCCGCGCGGGGCGACCGGATATCGGAAGGTCGCGCTTTCGAAGGTCGCCGGAGCCTCGGAAGACCCGTTCACAGCTCGATCTGCGCGCCGACCTCGACGACGCGGTTCGGGGGGAGCCGGAAGAAGATCGGCGCGCCCTGAGCGTTCCGGGTCATCCAGGCGAAGAGCCTCTCACGCCAGATCGCCATGCCGGGCCGCTTCGTCGCGATAAGCGTCTCGCGGCCGAGGAAGAAGGTCGTCGAGTCCGGATCGAACTTCAGCTGCGGGAGGTCGAGACCCGCGAGCAGCTCGGGCACGTCCGGCTGCTCGACGAAGCCGTATCGAGCGATCACACGGAAGATTCCCTGCCCGAGCTCGCGGACCTCGACCTGGTCCTCGTCCGACACGTACGGAATCTCGTCGGTCACGATCGTCAGAAGGATCACCCGCTCGTGGAGGACCTTGTTGTGCTTCAGGTTGTGAAGGAGAGGCAGCGGAACGCCGTCGAACGTGCGGTCCATGAAGACGGCCGTCCCGGCCACGCGGGGAGGCGGCCTTTTCGCGATCGACTGGAGGAAGGCGGCGTCGGAGAGAGCGCCTTCCGCGATCCGATCGAAGAGGATCCTCCGTCCGCGCCTCCATGTCGTCATCACCGTGAACACCGTCCCGGCCACGACGAGCGGGAACCAGCCGCCGTGGGCGACTTTCACGATGTTCGCGCCGAAAAACGCGAGATCGATGGTCAGGAAGAGGAGCGAGAAGCCGAGAGCGGGCGCCAGTTTCCAGCCCCAGACCTCTCGCTCGACCACGAAGAGGAGCACCGTCGTGATGACCATGGTCGTCGTCACCGCGACGCCGTAAGCGGCGGCGAGGTTGCTCGACGTGCGAAAGCCGATGACCAGGGCGATGCACGCGAACATCAGGGCCCAGTTGATCGCCGGAATGTAGATCTGGCCGATCTCGCGGGCGGACGTGTGGCTGATGGCAAGGCGCGGCGTGTATCCCAGCTGGACCGCCTGTCGGGTGAGGGAAAAGACCCCCGAGATGACGGCTTGGGAGGCGATCACGGTCGCGGCCGTCGCGAGCACGACGAGCGGATACAGCCCCCACTCCGGCGCCATCCGATAGAAGAGGTTGGGCGCCACGCCGGGATCTCGGAGCAGGAGCGCTCCCTGGCCGAAGTAGTTCAGCAGGAGAGCGGGAAGGACGACCGCGAACCACGCGACGCGGATGGGCCGCTTGCCGAAATGCCCGAGGTCTGCATAGAGCGCTTCTCCTCCGGTCACGACGAGGAACACCGTTCCCAGGGTCAGAAACCCCTGAAAGCTGTTCTTTCGGAAAAAGTCCACCGCGTGGACCGGGCTCACCGCCGCGAAGACTCCGGGCTCTTGCACGACCTGGGCGACACCGAGGATCGAGATCGTGACGAACCAGAGGAACGTCACGGGACCGAAGACTGCCCCCACTCGTCCAGTGCCGCGTTTCTGGAAGAAGAAGAGGCCGATCAGGATCACGATGGTGAGCGGAGCGACGGCTTTGTGGAAGATCGGCGTCGCCGTCCCCAGGCCTTCGACCGCGGAAAGGACCGAGATCGCGGGCGTGATGATCGCGTCGCCATACAGGAGCGCCGCGCCGAAAATTCCGATCCCGACGAGGAGCCAGCGGACGCCTCGAATCCCCTCTGACCTCGGTCGCACGAGAGACATGAGTGCGAGGATTCCCCCTTCGCCCCGATTGTCCGCGCGCAGCACGAAGACCAGGTATTTGATCGAGATGACGACGATGAGAGCCCAGAAGATGAGGGAGAGCACGCCCAGAACGTTGCCCGGAGTCGGCGCGATCGGATGCGTGCCCGCGAAGCACTCGCGCATCGCGTACAGCGGGCTCGTGCCGATGTCCCCGTAGACGATGCCCAGGGCTCCGAGCGACATGAGGGCGAGATATTGGCCGCGCGGCGCCGTCCCGGAGCCGTGCGTCGGAGCCTGCGGACCGCCCACGAAGAAGGCACTCTAACCGAGTAGCCGACTGCGCCCTCCGTCGGCGGACGGCGCGCCCGACTATCATGGCGAGCGTGCGCGCCGGCGGAGGAGCGAGCTTCGGGCTGACGCCGCGCGAGGTCTCGACTCTTGCCCGCCTGACTCCGCCCTGGCGGATCCAGAAGTTCTTGGACGACCTCGATTACGACGTCCGGGCAGAGGGTTGCCGTTCGGCCCGCCGCGTTTTGCGGGAACGCCGCGTGCAGTGCATGGACGCAGCTCTGTTCGCGGCCGCGGCGCTGCGGGTGCAGGGGCAGGCGCCGCTCCTGCTCGACCTCGAAGCGGTCCAGGACGACGACCACGTCGTCGCCCTCTTTCGCCGCTACGGACGGTGGGGGGCGATCGCGCGATCGAACTACTCCGGCCTGCGGTTCCGCGAGCCGCTCTTCGCGTCGATCCGCGACCTCGTCCTCTCTTACGTGGAGGGCTACTTCAACCTGCGCCGCGAAAAAACGCTGCGCCGCTACTCGCGGCCCGTCGACGTGTCGCGCTTCGACGCGCGCCGCTGGATGACGGCGGACGACGATCTGTGGGACATCCCGAACTACCTGGCCGGGATCCCGCACGTGCGTCTGTTGACGCCCGGCGAGGAAGAGGCGCTCGCGCCCGTGTCGGGTGTCGTGTTCGGGGCGGGCCTGGTGGGAAGGGCGGAAGCGCCGCTCAGCCCGCCACCGTCACGCCGATCAGTCTCCCGATCGCCCACGTCCCGCCCGCCGCGACGAGCCCGAAGAGCACGGAGCGCAGGCCGGAGCGGACCGCCGGGCGCGCGGTGAAGAGCGTGATCCCCGCGCCGAGGCCGAAGAGGCCGAGTGCGGAGATCGCGAGGCTGACGGCGATCGCCCGCGTGCCGGTTGCGAAAAGAAACGGGAGGACCGGGATCAACGCTCCCGTCGCGAAGAGCGCGAACGAGGCGAACGCGGCGACCCAGGGCGAGCCGCCGAGCTGGGAGGGATCGATCCCGAGCTCCTCGCGCGTCATGACGTCCAGAGCCCCTTTCGGATCCTGCAGGATCCGGCGCGCGAGAGCTTCGCTTTCCCGCTTCTCCAGCCCGCGCGCCTGGTAGATGAGCGCGAGTTCTTCGGCTTCTTCCTCGGGGCTCGCCTCGATCTCCGCGGCCTCGGTTCGGATCTGGTGCTCGTAGAGCTCGCGCGAGCTCTGCACCGAGAGCCATTCGCCCAGCGCCATCGAGAAAGATCCCGCGAGCAGGCCGGCGAGGCCGGTGATCAGGATCGTGCGGCTCTGGAGCGCCGCCCCCGCCACTCCCATGACGAGGGCGAGGTTCGAGACGAGACCGTCGTTCGCGCCGAGGACCGCGGCGCGCAGCGCATTTCCTCCGAACGCCCGGTGACGCCCTTCCAGTCGCGCGACCTCGGCGCCCGGCATTCCGCCGCCGGATCTCTGGATGTGTCCGAGAAGACGCGCGTGGGAGTGCTCGTCCGCCGGCATCCCGGCCGCCCGGGCGTCGGGCTGCGTGTCGTACTTGTCCCGATCCGCCTGTTCGAGCGCGAAGATGCTCGGGAGCACGAACTTTGCGCCGCCGCGGCGGGCGAGCCACGCGAGGAGCCGGGTCCGCGCGGAAGGTTTGTAGGCCGGCGCCTCGACCCCCTCGCTCTTCAGCTTCTCCGCCCAGATCCCGGCGTGCCTGCGCTCCGCCGCGGCGAGCCGCCGGTACAGCTCGGCGAGCTTCGGGTTCTCCTCGGATGCGGCGACCGCGTCGTAGAGGGCGGCGCCGTCCTGCTCCCCCCGGAGGTTCTCCAGATAACGGTCGACCGGCCGGGCTTCCAAGATCCGGATGCTATCGGATCGACAGGGCGGTTCGGCGACCGTGGATTCGATCTCCTTCCGTTACGCCTCCTTGTAGAGCCAGCCTCCCGCCAGGGTCGCGACGATGAATTCGACGAGGCCCCACACGAGTCCGACCAGGATGATGCTCTGCGGGAAGACGCCCATGTTCATTTCGCCGATGGCCCCGAGGAAGCGGCCGAGAAACCAGGCCCCGACTCCCGCGATCGCCGCCGTCTTCGCGCCGGCTCCATATCGCGGGCGGATGGCCGCGTAGAGCCAGACGGCCGCGATTCCGGTCAGGAAACCGAGGAGGTTCCACACCGCGACGGCGCCGCCGGTCATGACCGTCGCCGGATCTTTGCCGAGCGCCCGCATAGCCTCGGCCATCTGATCCTTGAAAAGGACCGCGTGAAACAGGAACTCGCCCACGTTGATCACCACTCCCGCCAGCAGACCGCCCAGGAAAACCCGGCCCCAGTTGATTCGGCCCATCCATTCCTCCTTCTCGAAAGAAGCACCCCGGAACGCCGACAGACCTTTTTGGATCGAGTTGCTGGAAGAATTCTATATTGAGCCGTTCGCGCCGGGCCGGATTCAGTGGTTCGGCGTCGACCTGATGAACATCGCCGATCTCGACACGCCGTCTGTCGTCGTGGACCTCGACGTCCTGGAGAGAAACGTCCGGCACATGGCGGAGCGCGCCGGAGAGACCGGAGTTCGTCTGCGGCCGCACGCCAAGACGCACAAGATCCCGGAAGTCGCCCGCCTGCAGCTTGCGGCGGGTGCGCGCGGGATCTCTCTCGCGAAGACCGGCGAGGCGGAAGTGTTCGCGGCGGCCGGCTTCGACGACGTCTTCCTCGCGTATCCCGTCGTCGGCGCGGAGAAGGCGCGCCGGCTGCTCGCTCTCTCGGACCGGGTGCGGCTCGCGGTCGGGACGGATGGTGTCGAAGGCGCGTCCAGCCTCGGCGGCGTCTTCCATCCCGCGGGCAGGCGTCTGGACGTGCTGCTCAAGGTGGACTGCGGGTATCACCGCGTCGGTGTGTCTCCGGAGAGCGCCGTCGAGGTCGCGCGACGCATCGCGGACCTTCCCGGGATCTCGGTTCGCGGCGTGTTCACGCACGCCGGCCATGCATACCTGGCCACGACGCGCGAGGAAGTCGACGCGATCGCCAGACAGGAGGGGGAGATTCTCGCCGCGACGGCGCAAGTCCTGCGCGGCGCGGGGCTGCCGGTCGAGGAGGTCTCGGTCGGCTCCACTCCGACGGCTCGAGGGGCAATGGCGGTCGAAGGCGTGACCGAGTGCCGGCCGGGCAACTACGTCTACCACGACGCCTCGCAGGTCTCCCTCGGCACGTGCGGGATCGGGGATTGCGCCATGACGGTGCTCGCGACCGTGGTTTCGGTTCCGGCGACGGACCGCGCCGTCCTTGATTGCGGCTCGAAGACCCTCTCGTCCGACGCGCTGCGCCCGCGGCCGTCCGGGCACGGCTGGATCCTCGGGCGGAAGAGCCGGATCGACAAGCTCACCGAGGAGCACGGCGTGGTCCGGGTCGAAGCGGGCGAGAGCTTTCGCGTCGGAGAGAAGGTCCGGATCCTTCCGAACCACGCGTGCGTCGTCTCGAACCTTCACGACCGGATCGTCGTCGCGCGTGGCGATCGGGTCGAGGGCGAATGGGCGGTCGCGGCGCGCGGGAAGGTGCGCTGAGAAAGCCGGTAAAATCGGCCTAAAGCTCGATCTTTCTTTTTCTTTTTTGCTGGAGGTGGGGAATGAAGACTCGTCGCGTCACCCTCTCTTTCCTCGTTCTCGCAGCGCTTCTCGCCGTGCCGGCCCTGGCCCAGGAAGCGGTTCTCTCCGGCCGGGTCACCCAGGAGGACGGCCCCCCGATCGTCAACGCGACGGTCTCCATCCCGTCGCTCGGCCTGACGACGACGACCGACAAGGACGGTCGTTACCGTCTGACCGTCCCCGCCGGGTCGGTCAACGGACAGACCGTGGACGTGCGGGTCGTCGCCCCCGGGCTGCAGTCGAAGGTCGCGAAGGTGACCCTTTCCGCGGGCTCGCTGACTCAGGACTTCGCGCTCGGGTTCGCCTTCGGCGAGGAGGTCGTCGTCGGTTCGCGCGCTCCCGGTGCGGCCGCGGAGAAGGCCGTTCCGGTGGACGTCTACACCGAGCAGCAGGTCGAGAGCGCGTCGGGCAGCGCCGAGACCGCTCACATCATCGAGACGATCGCGCCATCGTTCAACTTCCCGCGCCCGACGATCTCCGACGGAACGGATTCCGTCCGGCCCGCGACGCTGCGCAGCCTCGGGCCCGATCAGATGCTCGTCCTGATCAACGGCAAGCGGCGGCACACGAGCGCGCTCGTCAACGTCAACGGCACGATCGGCCGCGGCTCGACCGGCGTCGATCTGAACGCCATTCCGTCGAGCGCGATCGAGCGGATCGAGGTCCTCCGGGACGGCGCCGCCGCGCAGTACGGGTCGGACGCCATCGCGGGGGTGATCAACATCGTGCTGAAGTCGGGCGTCTCACCGCTCGATCTCGGACTGCAGGGCGGAACCACGACACACGGCGACGGCGGGCTCTTCGACGGCACCGCCAACGCGGGCGTCGCGGTCGGCCGCGGCTCGATCAACTTCACCGGGGAGTACCGCAAAAGGAACGCGACCAACCGCGCGGGCCCGGATCCCCGCGACCAGATCGTGGCGGGAGACGCCGGCAACAACCCGGTCAAACAGCCGAGCTACCACTGGGGCGACGCGGACGAGCGCGACATCCTGGGCTGGGCGAACGGGTCCGTGCCCTTGAACGACGAGGGCACCGCGAACTTCTATCTCTTCGGCGGCGCGAGCCGGCGCGACGGGGTCCACGGCGGAAACTACCGACGCGCGCTCCAGGCCCAGAACTGGCCGCAGATCTATCCGCTCGGATTCCTCCCCCTGATCGAGCCGAAGATCGTGGACTACTCCGGGACGCTCGGACTGCGCGGCGTCATGGGCGGAAGCTGGTTCTGGGACCTGTCGGCGCAGTACGGCCACGACCGGTTCGACTTTAACGTCACGCACAGCCTGAACACGTCGCTCGGCCCGGACATCCCGCCGAACCAGAAGAGCTTCTACGCCGGAGCGCTCGAGTTCAACCAGCTGGTCACGAACCTCGACGTCACCCGCGAGCTCGACGTCGGCCTGTCGGGACCTTTGAACGCGGCGGTCGGAGCGGAGTTCCGGCGCGAGAACTACCAGGAACGCGCCGGAGAGGATGCGTCGTGGATCGACGGCGGCCACCCCGACCAGTTCGGCAACCGGGCGCCGGCCGGTGCCCAGGTGTTTCCGGGCTTCCGTCCTTCCAACGAAGTCGACGCCTCGCGGAACAGCGTCGCTGGCTACCTCGACTTCGAGGCCAACGTCACGTCGTTCCTGAGGCTCGGCCTGGCGGGGCGGTTCGAGCACTACACCGACTTCGGCAACACGTCGGACTACAAGGTCACCGCGCGCATCGAGGCGACCAAGCAGCTCGTCTTCCGCGGGGCGGCGTCGACCGGCTTCCGGGCGCCCTCGCTCGGGCAGAGCTACTTCTCCGCGATCAGCACGAACTTCCTGAACATCAACGGGGTCTTCACGCCGTTCGACGTCGGGCACTTCCGGGTGAACAGCCCGCTCGCGCGGGCGCTCGGGGCCAAAGACCTGAAGCCCGAAGACTCCGTCAACTACAGCGCGGGATTCGTCTTCAGCCCCTCGCGCGCCTTCGACTTCACCGCCGACTGGTTCCAGATCAGGATCGACGACCGGATCATCCTGTCCGGCAACTTCACGGGAGCGAGCCTGAACCCGATCCTCTCCCCCTTCAACGCCACGGGCGCGCGCTTCTTCACGAACGCCATCGATACCAAAACGCAGGGCTACGAGCTGACCGCCAACGGCCGCGCGGGCCTGGGCTCGGCGGGAAACCTGGTCTTCCAGGCTGCCTTCGCCCATTCCGCGAACCAGATCACGCGGATCGCCGCGACCCCTCCCCAGCTGGCAGCGTTCCAGTCGGTCCTCTTCGACCGGCTCGAGCAGCGCCGGTTGACGTGTGGACAGCCGAAGGACAACCTGCGGCTGACGACGGACTGGAGGAGCGGCGACTGGGGCGCGACCGCCCGGGGCAGCCGCTACGGAACGTACTGCTCGATCGACAGCGCGAACCCGGCGAACGACCAGACCTTCGGCGCGGAGTGGGTCTTCGACCTCGAGCTGTCCTACCGGCTCGCGAGGGTCACCCTGGCCGCCGGCGCGGAAAACCTCTTCGACAATTTCCCCGACAAGAACATCCCGGCGAACTTCAACTTCGGAATCTTCACGTATCCGCGCAACGCGCCCTTCGGTTTCAACGGGCGGTACGTCTACGTCCGCACCTCATATACGTTCTGATGTGGTCTCTCTCCCGATCTGGCTCGCCGTCGTCCTCGTCGCGCTCGCCGCCTGGGCGTTCGTGGGTCATCTCGTCCTGCCGGGAGCGCGCTGGGTGCTGCGGCGGCGGATCAACCGCGTGCTCCAGGAGATCGACACTCGCCTCAAGATCCGGATCGCTCCGTTCAAGCTCACCAAGCGCGAAGTCCTGATCGCGCGGCTGGTCGACGACCCGGAGGTCCAGGAGGCCGGGGACGCAGAGGCCCGCAAGACCGGCGCGCCGCGTTCAGCGGTCCGGCGGCGGGTCGAGGGTTACGCGACAGAGATCGTCCCGCAGTTCAACGCATACCTCTATTTCCGGATCGGCTACGCATTCGCGCGCTGGCTGGGTCGATCGCTCTATCGCGTGCGGCTCGGTTACTCCGACGAAGAGGGTCTGGCCGCGCTCGATCCCAACGCGACAGTGGTCTTCCTGATCAACCACCGCAGCAACATGGACTACATCCTCGTGTCGTATCTCGCGGCGGAAAAGGCGGCCCTGTCGTACGCCGTTGGGGAGTGGGCCCGGATCTGGCCGCTGCAGACGCTGATCCGGGCGATGGGCGCCTACTTCGTGCGCCGGAACTCGAAGAACCCGCTCTACCGAAAGGTGCTGGAGCGCTACGTCGCGATGGCGACGGCAGCGGGCGTCACGCAGGCGGTGTTTCCCGAAGGCGGCCTCTCGCGCGAAGGAACGCTTCGCCCCCCGAAGCTGGGTCTCCTCGACTACATGGTGCGCGCCTTCGATCCTTCGGTGCACGACGTCGCGTTCATTCCCGTCGGGATCAACTACGACCGGGTCTTCGAGGACCGGAGCTTCTCGGTCGAACGCGATCCTTCCGCCCCCCGGCGGGGAGGCGCCTTCGGGAACACTCTCCGGTTCGTGCTGCGCAACCTCACTCTCCTGGCGCGCAGTAAGTGGCACCGCTTCGGGTACGCGTGCGTCGACTTCGGTTCGCCGGTGTCGCTCTCACGCTGGGCGTCGGCGCACAACGTGGACTTCCGCACGCTGACGAAGGAAGACAGGTTTGCGCGCGTCGAGGAGCTCGGCCGCGAGCTCATGGCCGCGGTCGCGCGCGTGATCCCGGTGGTGCCGGTTCCGCTCGTCGCGACCGCGTTCGTGAGGCAGCCGCAGAAGTCGAGGAGCGAGCTCGAGCTCAAAGCCGAGGTGCTCGACCTCATGCGGGAGCTCTCGGAGCGCGGCGCCCACGTCTACGTGCCGCGCAAGGACCAGGACTACGCGATCGCGGTCGGCCTGCGGATGCTCACCCTGCGGCACCTGGTCGACGAGAAGGACGGGCTGTATTCCGCGCGATTGGAGGAGCTGCCTCTGCTGACTTATTACGCGAACTCGGTGGCGCACCTGTTTGGGTAGTTGGCGCTGCGGGTCTGTTGCGGACCGAGGCGATTCTAGGACTCCTGGATAAATGCCGTTTATTGAGGTTCTTACGCGTCTCTCGCTCCGAAAACGGAACCAGTTAGGCTACAATTGCGTATACTAAACCGTAGCTTCGGGATGACAGCCACGCCGGAGGCCAAATGACTCAAACCAGAAAACGGGAGCGAGACGCCGTGGTGCGGATCGACCATCGCACGGACGAGATCCTCACCGCGCTGGCCAGAGAGCGCAATGAGGACAAGAAACAAGTCCTGGCTGACTCCGTCGAAATGCTGCGTCGCCAAACCATCCTGGATGCGCTTTGCGAAGCCTACCGCGACCTCAGGAATGATCCAGAGGCTTGGGCTGCGGAACTCGCAGAGCGAGCTGAATGGCAGAGCGCCGCACTCGAGAGGTTGAGAGACGAGTAATCAGCGGGCTTCTCCCTTTCCCGGGCGCGGCGAGATATGGCAGGTCAGGATCGATGCTCTACCGGGAGAGAGAGCGAAACGGGAAGGTCACGAGCAAGCCGGAAGCCGGCCCTTTCTGGTTCTGTCTGACGACGGCTTCAATCAGAGCAGCGGAGCATTCATCGGCGTCCCAGTAACGAGTGTCGAGAAACCGAAATTCAACGCATTCCGTCCACGGATAGCGGCGGGCGAGGGTGGCCTCGATGTCGTTTCCTGGGCGCAAACAGACCAGATCCTGATGCTCGACGAGGGCCGACTTCTATACAAGCGGGGCAGGGTGGGGATCAGGGTGATCGCCGAAGTCCTCGACCGTCTCAAGATACTTCTGCATATCCCGTAACCAGCCGATCCAACGAGACCGCTACCTCTTTTTTCTTGCCTCT
>QHVV01000081.1:4848-23996 GCA_003222385.1 Acidobacteriota bacterium | reverse complement strand
CCAGATCTCGACTTCGTAGCCGTCCGGGTCGGCGACGTACGCGTAAGGGACGCCGGGCGCGAACTCGCCGCGGCGCAGGAGCTTCCCACCAGCGGCCACCGCATCTTTCACCGCTTTGTCGATGTCTTTCGGGTCGACGAGCCGGAACCCGAAGTGGTTGATCCCGCCGGTCTTTCCGAGGCCGGTCTTCCTCTTCTCGAACGCGATCACGTCGTGACAGCCCGGCGTCTTGACTTGCGCCATCCCCTGTTCCCGCCAGTACACCTTCGCGCCGAAGACCTTCTTGTAGAAACGGAGGGTGCGCTCGAGATCCTTCACCGCGAGCGACAGGTGCGTGAGGCCGTAGGTTCGGATCAACGGCGATCCGGCATCAGGACGGTCAGGAGAAGGCTGACGACGGTCACCACGAGAGCGCCGAGGAACGCGGCTACGAATCCCCGGACGTGGAAGCCGAGCCGGAGCGACTCCGAGAGGGCGCTCGTCAGCCACAGCACGATCGCGTTGATCACGAATGTGAAGAGGCCGAGCGTCAGCACGATCAGAGGACAAGTCAGCAGCTTCAGGATCGGCCGCACGAACGCGTTCAAGAGACCGAACACGAGCGCGACGACGAGGAGGGTGTACCAGGGTCCCGTGTGCGTGACGCCCGGGACGATCCGGGTCGCCACCCAGAGCGCGGCCGCATTGATCAGGATCCTCAGCAGAAGTCGCATGGGAGGAGCCTACCCCGTGCGGCGGACCGCGAGCATCGTGATGTCGTCGGAGCGTTCGGCGCCCGCAGAATGGGCCGACACGTCGGCCTCCACTCGGTCGAGGAGCGCCGGGGCCGACGGCGCCCTTTCCGCGATGAGCGCGAGAAGTCTCTCTTCGGAATAGAACCGGCCCGAGCCGTCCTTCGCCTCGGTCACGCCGTCCGTGAACGCGAAGAGAGTCTCCCCCGGCGCGAGCCGGGTCTCCCGCGTCTCGAATCTCATGTCCGGCATCATCCCGAGCGCCGGCCCGGTCGGCGGGAGCCGCATCCGGACTCCCGCTTTCCCGCAGACCGCAGGCGCCTCGTGGCCCGCGTTGACCCACGCGAGCGAGCCGTCGGCCGGCTCGAGCACCGCGACGAACGCCGTCGCGAACATGTTCGCGGCTCCGTGCGTCCGCGCGATGTAGTCGTTCGTCGAAACGACCGTGGAGAGGAGGCGGGAGGAATCGTCGCCGGCGCGGGAGGCGAATGCCTGTTGCGCGAACGCGCGGAGCAGGCTCCGGAAGAGCGCCATGAAGAGCGCGGCCCCGACCCCCTTGTCGCAGACGTCCGCGACGACGAGGCCGACCCGCTCGCCGCCGCCGAGCGCGAAGGCGTCGTAGAAGTCGCCGGCGACCTGCCGGGCCGGTTGAAATCTCGCGGCAATCTCCCAGCCCGCCGTCTCCGGCAGCTCTTCGGGAAGGAAGCTCCTCTGGATTTCGCGGCCGATCTCGAGGTCCCGCTCCAGGCTCTTCGCCCAGAGCCGCTCCTTGTCCCTCAGGCGCTTCTTCTCGAGAGTCGCGCCGACCCGGGCCTTCAAGAGCACCGGGTTGAACGGCTTGGGGAGGTAGTCGATGGCGCCCATCTCGATGCAGCGGACGACGCTCTCCATCTCGGTGACCGCGGAGATCATGATCACCGGGAGCTGATCGAGCGTGCCGGTCTCGCGCAGCCGCTCGAGAACTTTGTAGCCGTCGAGCTCCGGCATCATGATGTCGAGCAGCACGAGGTCGAACTCTTCCGCCCCGATCCTCTCGAGCGCTTCGAGTCCGTTCCGAGCGGTCGCGACCCGGTGTCCCTGCTGTTTGAGCCGCCGCGACAGCAGGTCGCGGTTCATCTCGTTGTCGTCGACGACGAGCAGGCTCCCGAATATCGGAGTGCCTTGCGGCGGCTGCGCCGCGCCGGTCACGGCTGCGCTTCGAGGAGGCGGCGCAGGTACGGGAGCTGCTGCTCGGCGGCACGCTCCCCTTCTTCGATCACGTAAGGGATCTTGTCGGTATCGAAGAGGTGAATGCTCTCGCGGAAGTGCGGAATGATCGGAAGGATTTCCGTGTGGTGGGCGAGGTTGTGAAACGCGTAGTTCGCCCGCAGGAGGTTGTTCGACATGATGCTCGACAGCTGAAAGGCGAACCGGAGGACGGACGTCGTCTGGCGCTGGTACGGGCTCTCGAAGCCGAGCGTGACGATCACGTTCGCGCCGTGCTTCATCGCGACGCCGACCGGCATCGGGTCGGTCAGGAAGCCGTCGATGAAGAGCCGTCCGTCGATCTTCCACGGCTGGAAGACGTACGGGATCGCGATCGAAGCGCGGATCGCGTCCACGATCGACCCCTGCGAGAAGACGTGCTGCTCGCCGCTGTGGAAGTCGGTCGCGGTCAGGTAGAGCGGGATGTGCGCCTCTTCGAACGTTCGCTTTCCGAAAGCAACCCGAAGGCGGTCCAGGATCAGGCGATCGTCCACGAGACCGAAGCTCTCCCGGAAAGGGAAGATCTGGGGCAGCATCGCGCGGAGCAGCGAGGGATAGTGCCGCCGCTTCGTGAGCTCGCGCGTCCAGAGCCTGCGGGTGATCTCTTCCGCGGACCGGACGTCGACGCCGAGGGCGATGAACGCGGCATACATGCTGCCGCCGCTGCAACCGACGACCAGGTCCACTCCGATGCCTTCGCGGTTCAGCACCTTCTGGAGACCCAGAGCCGCCGCGCACTTGACGCTCCCGGCGCCGATGACGAGCGCGATGCGCCGGTTCGAGGGCGCCGCCGTCCCGGCGGGAATCAAGCCGGAAAGCTCGCGACCGCGGAGTCGACGTCCGGAAAGACCTGGAGGATGCTGGTGAACCCGGAGAGGTCGAGAACCCTGAGCACCTCCGGGCGCGCCGCCGCCGGACGAAGATCTCCCCCCTGCTTCCGCGCTTCCTTGACCGTTTCGAGCAGTGCGCGGAGCCCGGCGCTCGACATGTAGTCCACGCCGGCAATATCGATGACGAGGTCGCGGGCGCCGCCGCTCACCTGTCCGTGCAACGCGGCGGTCAGCTCTCCCGCGGTCGTGCCGTCCACCGATCCCTCGACGGAAACCACGGCCACGCGCCCCCTCTTTTCCACCACGATCCGCATCGTGCCCTCCTCACCCATTCTGGAGCGGGACGACCTTCTTCACCATCCTCAAGCGATTCCCGTTCTCCGTGTCCGAGTCGTATTCGAGCCGGTCGACGAGCTGCTTGATCATGTGCCAGCCGAGGCCTCCGGGGCGGCGCTCGCTCGCCGGGGCATCGAGCCGCGGGAGCGGAGCGTCATCCGGGTGGAACGGCGGAGCGTGGTCGGTGATGATGATCACGATCTCGTCTCCTTCGCGCGCGAACGAGACCCCGATCGGGCCGGGCTGGCGGCCCTTGTATCCGTGTACCACCAGGTTGCTGCAGGCTTCGTCCACCGCGAGCTTCAGGTCGAAGCACACCGACTCGTCCACACCGGCGCGGCGGCAGGCGTCCTCGACGAAAGCCCGGAACGCGGACACGTTCTCCACCCGCGCCTCGCGTTCGATCTCGAGCTTCAGCCTGCTCTTCCCTTCTGCAGCAACCCTTCGATCTTGGAGAGGAGCCGGGGCAGCTCGACCGGCTTGGTGTCGAAGTCGTCGCAGCCCGCCTCGCGCGCCTTCTTCTCGTCGCCGGCCATGGCGTGCGCGGTGAGAGCGATGATCGGGATCTCGCGAGTCACGGGATCGGCTTTCAGCCGCCGCGTCGCGGCCCAGCCGTCGACCACGGGAAGGCTCATGTCCATCAGGACGAGGTCGGGGCGGCCGCTCGCGGCGAGCGCGACGCCCTGCTCGCCATCGACCGCCAGATCGACCTCGTAACCGCTCCGGATGAGCCGGCGCGAGAGCATGTCGCGGTTCATCTCGTTGTCTTCGACGAGGAGGATCTTCGACATCGACCGACTCGATTACGCCAGCGCGCCGCTCCGGTAGGCGGCGAGGATCTCCGCCAACCGATCGCGGTCCACCGGTTTCACGAAATAGTCCGCGGCGCCCATCGCGAGGCCGCGATCGCGGTCGTCCGAGATCGAGACCATCACGACCGGGATGTCGGAAAGCTGCGGATCCGACTTGAGCGCCTTCAAGACCGTCCAGCCGTCGATTCCGGGCATGACGACCTCGAGCGTGATCAGGCTCGGCCGCTTCTCGCGCGCAAGCTTCAACCCTTCTTCCCCGCTTGCCGCGGCGACGAGCCGGTACCCCTCGCGCGACGCGAGCCGCTCCATGAGCTGCCGCACCGCGGGATCCTCGTCGATCACAAGAAGGATCTTTCCGTCGGGGGACGGGACGCCCGCCGCGCGCGGCTCCTCGCGGCGCCGGCCCGGCAGGCGGAGGCGAATGGAGGTTGCTTCGCCGTCGTAGTTCTCGATGTCTCCCGGCAGGCGGACCGTGAACGTCGATCCCTTCCCGGGCGTGCTCTCGACGTTGATGTCGCCGCCCATCATCACGCAGAACTTCCTGGAGAGCGCGAGCCCGAGGCCGGTCCCTCCGTACTTGCGCATCGTGCTCCCATCCGCCTGCGTGAATGCCTGGAAGAGCTTCGCCGTCTGCTCCGGGGTCATCCCGATCCCGGTGTCGCGGAGCCGGAAGACGACCCAGCTCCCCGTGACGTCGGCTTCGCGGGCGACTTCCAGCGAGACGGTCCCCTTCTCCGTGAACTTCGACGCGTTGGAGAGGAGGTTGAGAAGAACCTGCCTCACCTTGGTCACGTCCTCGCGGATCTGGCCGACGTCCGCCGCGCAGCGGACCTCGAGGCGGTTGCCGTTCTTCTCGACGAGCGGCGTCGCCGTCGCGACGACCTCTTCGACCAGGTTCGCGACGTCGAACGTCTCCAGGAAGAGCTTCATCTTGCCCGCCTCGACTTTCGACAGATCGAGGACGTCATTGATCAGCCCGAGGAGGTGCTTGCCGGAAAAGCGGATCTTCTGGAGGTCGGAGACGAACTCCTTCTGCCCGGAAGCCTGCGCGTCCTCTTCGAGCATCTCGCTGTAACCGATGATCGCGTTCAACGGCGTTCGCAGCTCGTGGCTCATGTTCGCCAGGAAGACGCTCTTCGACTGGTTGGCGGTTTCCGCGGCTTCTTTCGCCTCCAGGGCGGTCCGGCGGGCCTGCTCGATCGCGCGGTTCTGCTCCTCGATCTGCTGGTTGCGCTCGGCGAGCACGTTCTTCGCCTGACGGACCTGCTTCGTTCGAAGGTGGCCGTAGTATCCAAAGATCGTCGTAACGGTCAGGATTCCGACGATGCAGAAGAACGCGGTCGGCAGGCTCGACGCGGGCTGCACTTCGAATCCGAGCGGAATCCCGACCACGACCATTCCGAGAAGGATCGCCGCGAGCCCCTTCGCCGCCTGCCGCAGGCCGCCGACCGAAAGGTTCGCCGAGTTGAGCGCGGCGACCATCACCGCGCCCGGAAACAGGCTGAAGGAGAGCGCCGCCGTCCATCCTCCGACGAAAAAGGAATCGATCAGCAGGTTGCGGAACTCCGCCCGCCGGGTGTCGCGGCTGTTCTTCGCGATCAGGTAAGCGATCTGCGGCCAGAGAAGCGCGGTGAACGCCATCCCGATGAGCGCCGGAAGGGGCGGCCGCCCGCCGAAATGGAAGAGCGGAATGAGCCCGACGACGACCATCGACACCATCCGGACGCGGTAGTCCAGCGTGACTAAGGGATGGAGCTGTCGCGTCGGGATCGCCCCAGCGGTCGACATGTCGAAAGTTTTCCTGGGGCTACTCTACCGCAGCGTCTTCCGAGTCGTCGCCGACCTCAGCGCTTCCGCTTGCGTTCGGGCGGCCGCCGGTCGCTCACGAGGATGGAGAGGACGAGCGCGACTCCTCCGAACGCCGCCGCGAGGAAGAAGAGGATCGCCAGACCCGGGTACCCGAGAATGCGGAAGCTGGTCGGGATCTCCATCAACATCGCCGCCCCCACGATCAGAGCCGCGAGGATCAACCCGAGGGCGATCCGGTTGGCGATCTTGTGGAGGCCGTCGATCAGCATCCGCTCGTCCACGGCATCGACGTCCACGCGAAGCTGGTTGTTGGCGACGATGTCGAGAACCTTGTTCACGCGGCCGGGCAGCTTCTCGACGAAGTCCTTGGCCTCGAGCAGACCCGCGTAGAGGTTGGCGGGCGAGGCGCTCTTGGCCATCCGGCGCTGCATGAGCTGCGCCGCGTTGCGCCGCACCGACGCATTCGGGTCGAAGGTTGGATCGAGCGTTCGCCCCACCTCGTCTAAGTGAAGGAGCGTCTTGCCGAGCGTCGTGAGCTCCGACGGTACGCGGATTCCGGCGTCTCCCGCGGCGCGCGCCACCTCCAGCACGACCCGGCCGATCCGGATCTCCTCGACCTTGGCGTGCTGATACACACCGACGAGCTCCGAGACCTGCCGGCGAAATTCCTGCTCGTCGAACGTATCGAGCTTCTCGCCGATCTCGCTCGCGCGTTCCGCGGCTTCGTCGCCGTGCCCCGCGCTGATCGCGAGCAGCAGCTTCAAAAGGTTCTCCTGCATCGAGGGGGAGATCCGCCCGACCATTCCGAGGTCGAGAAGAGTGAGCCGCCCGTCCTCCGCCAGGAAGACGTTTCCGGGATGCGGGTCCGCGTGGAAGAACCCGTCGATCAGGATCTGCTTCAGATAGGCCTGGTGGAGCTCTTCGGCGAGCGCGGCGCCGTCAGTCTCGAGCCGCTCGAGCGGGGAGAGCGACGTGATCTTTCGACCGAAGACGAAGTCCATCGTCAACACGCGCGAAGTCGTGTAGTCCTCGACCGGGGCCGGAACCGCGAGCCGCCGGAACTCCTTCAGGTTCTCGCGCAGCGTCAACAGGTTCTGGGCTTCCTGGCGGTAATCGAGCTCGCGGAGAAGAGTCTTGCGGAACTCGTCCACCATCTTCTCGAACTGGTAGAGCCGTCCGGACTCGGCGTGCCGGTCGAGCAGCTGGGCGATCTCGGTGAAGGCGGCCAGGTCTTCCACGATCTGCTCGCGGATGCCGGGTCTCTGGACCTTGACGGCGACCGCGCGGCCGTCCCGCAGGATTGCGCGATGCACCTGCCCGAGCGACGCGGCCGCGAGAGGAGTGGCCTCGAATTCCGCAAACGCCTTCGAGATGCGGACGCCGAGCTCTTCGTTCACGATCCGCTCGACTTCCGCGAACGGGAAGGGCAGGACGTCGTCCTGCAGCCGCGCCAGCGCCTCCAGGTAGGCGATCGGCAGGACATCGGCGCGCGTCGACAGCAGCTGCCCGACCTTGACGAACGTGGGGCCCAGCCGCTCGAGGTCGCGCGCGAGCTCTTCGGCTCGCGGCTTGTCCCCGGCGGGGGAGGCGGCGATCCCCGGCGAGAGCTCGCCTTCGACGTCCAGACGCGTCGCGAGGTCGCCCCGCCCGTACTTCACGAGGAGGACGGCGATGTCCTTGTAACGCTTCAGGTGCGACGGCTTCAGAGAGACGGTCATGCGCGGAAAGTCCTCGTTTCTCGACGGACGACCTTCAAGGAACGCGCCAGCCCGAGAGTAGGCTCTCGCAAATGTCCGAAAGCTCTCTCGTCTTCGTGGCCGGCGGGACGGGCTACATCGGACGATCGTTCGTCTCCGAGCTCCTGCGGCGGGGCCACGCCGTTCGCGCCCTCGTCCGGCCCGGGTCGGAGAACCGGCTCCCCGGCGGCGTCGCGCCCGTCGTCGGGGACGCTCTCCGAGGCGAGACGTTCGCCGGCGCCGTCGCGACGGCGGATACGTTCGTCCAGCTCGTCGGGGTGTCCCATCCGAGCCCGGCGAAAGCGGCGGAGTTCCGGTCCGTGGATCTCGCGTCGGTCCGCGCCTCCGCGCAGGCCGCGGCCGGAGCGGGAGTCGCGCACTTCGTCTATCTGTCGGCGCCCGCGATCATGAAGGCGTACGCCGCCGTCCGCGCCGAGGGAGAGGCGCTCGTCCGCGCGAGCGGAATGAACGCCACCTTCCTGCGGCCGTGGTACGTGCTCGGACCCGGGCACCGCTGGCCGTATCTGCTCGCCCCGATGTACTGGATCTTCGAGCGGCTCCCGGGCACGCGCGATGCCGCACGGCGCATCGGGCTCGTGACCTTGCCGCAGATGGTCGCGGCACTCGTGCGCGCGGTCGAGAATCCGGCCCGCGGCGTCCGCGTCGTCGAGGTGCCGGAAATTCGGGGTCAGGCGGGTACTTAGATATTTTCGGAACGGTATGAACGAGCAGTCGCACGAGTGGATCCGTGGCCGATTCAAGGTCTCGACCGACCCGGAGAAGCTCGACCACGCGATGATCCACGAGTTCCTCGCCGGCTCCTACTGGGCGAAGGGGATCCCGCGCGAAGTCGTCGACCGCTCGATCGATGGGGCGCTGTGCTTCGGCCTCTCCGAAGACGGCCGTCAGATCGGGTTCGCGCGCGTGATCACCGACTCGGCGACGTTCGCGTATCTCGCCGACGTCTTCGTCCTCGAGTCGCACCGGGGACAGGGGCTCGGGACCTGGCTGATGGAGTCGATCCTGGCGCACCCTCGCCTGCAGGGGCTGCGCCGCTGGATGCTCGTGACCCGGGACGCGCACCCGCTGTATCGCAAGGTGGGGTTCCGCGAGCTCGCGCACCCCGAGCGGATCATGGAGATGACGTTCCCGGGGATCTACGAGCGGCGGGACTGAGGACGGGAGCGATCGGACATCGACCATTCCGCCGCCGCCGCGCGGCCCGCCTGCGAAAAGCGCCGAAACTGAATCGCATAGATGAGCGTGATGACACCCACCGTCAAGAGAAGGAAGACCGGGCTCCGCAGCACGATCACGGAGAGGCCCGCGACGACGACGAACACGAGGACGTACCAGTTGAGCAGACCAATGACCTCGACCCGCGCTCCCTTCCGCTGGAAGCGGAGGTTCCCGCGCATCACCGGCGGATAGCCGAAGCGAAGGCCGCCGATCTTCTCCCGGAAGGCGAGTCGGTCGTCCTCCAGCGCCCAGAATGCCAGGGCAGGAAACGCCGACCGGCTCAACGCCGTCTCCAGGCGCTCCTCAGACGGCGCTCGCGCCTTCGGATCCAGGACCGGCATCAGGCGATGGAAAACTCGAATGCCGACCGAGAAGTAGGTCCAGTTCCATCTCAGCGAGAAAATCGCTTCGACGATGCCGACCAGAACGGGGATCCCAAAAAGCCAGACGCCCATGGGAAGGCCGCGTCAGGCGAGCCAGACGAGCAGCGCCGCCAGCCCCGAAACGAGACCGATAACCGCGAGAAGGACGCCGCAGCCTTTCACCGTGGTCCGATTGTAGACACGGTTGTAGGCCGCCTTCTTCGGGTTCGTCAGCCATCCCCATCCCCGCGGCGCTTTGAATCCCAGGCTGTGCCGGACGTAGCGCTTCCACGAGGTGCGCGCCGCGATGCGCTTCGTTGAGCGACGGCATGCGGATTCCGAATTTCATGAGGAGGTTGGATCAGCGGTCGTTCAGCGCGATCCGCCGCGCGCGCATCTTCCGCGCGCCGATCGCTACGGCCTGATCTCGTACAGATTGTTGAACGGGTTTTCCAACGGCACCCGCCGGAGTTTGCTGAAGCCCGCCTCGGCACACAGCTCCCTCGCCTTGGCTTCATGGAAGCCCAGCGTGCCCAGACCCGCACCACCGCCCGCCAGCGAGGTGGTCATACAGTAGAGAACGCTGAACCCATAAAACATCGCCCCCAGCGGTCCCTGGTTTTCCTGCAACTTGTCGGAGCAGTTGATGTCCAGACAAACATACATGCCGTCTTCCCGCAGACTCCGACGAATCGTCCGCAACAACCCGAGCGGGTCCACCGCGTCGTGGATGACGTCGAATGTGGTGATGACGTCGTATTGTTCGGGAATGCCCTGCGAAACATCATGCCGGGCAAAGCGCACGCGGTCCGCGACACCGGCGGCGCGGGCATTCTCCGTGGCGCTCTCGATGGTCGGACCGAAGATGTCATAGCCGACGTACCGCGCCTGAGGAAACGCCTGGGCCAGCTTGATGAGCGCCCGTCCGCTCCCGCAGCCCACGTCGGCGACCCGGGCACCGCTCTCCAGCTTTGTCTGCACATCGGGCATCGCGGGGATCCACTGCTGGATCAGCAGGTTCTCGAACCAGCCGTTGGTGAACCGGTCCAACCCGTCCCACATGTCCGTCGAGTAGGCCGATTGGGGAACTCCACCCCCTGTGCGGAACGCGGCGGTGAGCTCGTCGAGCACTCCCGTCATCCCCGTCATCATCTGGTAGATGCCGCCGAAGAAAACGGGGCCGCCCTCCTGGGCCAAGGCCGGAGCATGCTCGGGTGGGAGCGTGAATCGGTGACTCACCGGGTCGTATTCCAGGTAGCCGGCCGTCGCCATCCCGCCCAGCCACTCCCGCGCGTAGCGTTCGTTGATCCCGGCACGGGTCGCCAGCTCGCCGCTGGTGGCGGGTCCGTGTGCCGCAAGATCCTTGAACAGGCTCAGGCGGTCACCGAGAACCGCAAGGGTCGTCGTCAGGGCGGCGCTGCTGTCCCCGAGCACCTTGCCGACGAACGCCTCCATCTTTGCCTGGTCCAGTTGGTTCGTCATAACGTCCCTGTCCTCCAGTTTGATGCGCGCCGCGATCTTGGCGTCAGCGCCAGCCGTCTGGGTTCAGCGGCAGGCCGAGCGAGAACGCCGAGTCCGGCCTGCACGAGCATGTTAGGCGGGATGAGGGTTCAGCCTGCGAATGAATTCCGTGATCAAGCTGGCAGTCTCATCCGGCGCTTCCAGCGTCGGGAAGTGGCTCACCGCTTCCAGCCGATGCACGGAAAACCAGGAATGGTCCCGGGCAAATGACTCCTGTCTCGAGAGGTACTCGGACATACGGGGCTGTGCGTACACATGGAGCACCGGCACCGATGGACTCAATTTGCTCATCGCCTGGAGCGGATCGCCCTCGCGCGCAAACACAGCGGCAATCTCGCGCCCCCCTCGTGCCCAATCCTCGAAGCCGTGAGTTCCCGCCTCCTGGCGAATCTCGCGGGTCACGTCGGACGGCGCGTCGCCCACCCACATGGTCAGCAGAAGCTCGACAGTTTCGCGCCAGTGTGCGCGATCTTGCACCGCCTGCATCGCACCCAGAAACCGAGGAGCGAGCGGGTTTCCAGTCGTGAAAATGGGGTTCCAGCTGGTGAAGATCATCCCGGGCACACGCTGGTCCAGACGCCGGCGCAAATCGAGCGCCACCCATCCCGCATGGGCTTGCGCGATGGGAATCACGGTCTGCGCACCGCTGCTCTGAATCACCGCGAGGGCATCCGCGAGCATCTCCGCACTGCCGACGTCCCGGCCGGATGCCTCAGACTCGCCGTGCCCCCGCCAGTCCATCGCCAGCACACGATGATGCGCGCTCAAGCGCTCCGCCAGCGGCGCGAAGATCGTTTGATGCACACACCAACCGGGTAGACACAGGAAGACCGGCTCGCCCTTGCCCCTGTCGCTGTAGGCGATCCGCATCCCCTCAGAATCAGCGACTGCCATGGCTACGACTGATTCTCGCCGTATTGAATGAGATCCCAACGATTACCGTACAGGTCTTCGAACACTGCGACCAGGCCGTAGGGCTGCTCGCTCGGCGGCCGAACGAATCGAACACCGCGGTCGACCATTTCGCGGTAGTCGCGCCAGAAGTCGTCGGTTGAGAGGAAGAGGAACACTCGCCCGCCGGCCTGATTGCCAACGAACGGCTCCTGCACCGGGTTCGAGGCTCGAGCGAGCAACAGAGAAGTCCCGAGAGACCCCGGGGGAGCCACGACCACCCACCGCTTGTCCTGAGCAGGCTGATACAGATCCTCGACAAGCGAGAACCTCAACTTCTGCGTGAAGAATGAGATGGCCTCGTCGTAGTCCCTCACAACAAGCGCGACGTGCGCGATCGACTGCCTCATCCGAGCTTCCTTTCGAGATGGACTGAGTGGCGCAGCCGTCAGCTGAAGCCCCGACTGACTCCCCAGTCGCCTGACGCTCGGCATCAGCGGCGGCGAGCGGCGCCGTCCGCCGGATGCCGTTGTTAGCCCGCGGTCTGGCGCGAGCCGAAGGCGGGGGGGCCCATCACTTGCGTTTCAGTCCATCTCGCCAGGCAATTACCTCGAGTTCGCCGCGGACGGCTTCCTCGACCGTAATGACGGGTCGTGCCTCGAATACGAAAGCAGGAAGCATCGAGCAGAACTTGTGAATGGTCACCGGATCGTCGCACTCCACCAGCATATGCCCGCCCCACTCGCCGACTCGTATCACGAAGAATTCGATCTTGAAGTTGTCCGGCGCCTTCCATTGACCGAATACCTCAAGGATTCGCTTCTGGGCATTCTCGTACTCCATGGGTGTACCTTGCGGGCGTTCGAACCAGCTGATCACGTATTTCATTGGCATCCTCCCAATTATGTTGGTCCTCTAAACGATTGCTGCTTGGACGGGCTAACGGTGGGGCGTTCAGCGCGAGCCGAGGGAGCGCAGCGAGCGGCCCAAGCGAAAGCGAGGGCGTGAGTCCGCTGCAACGCCATGTTAGGGGGCACAGAACCTAACGAATCGGGACGCATCTCACCGCAATATTCAGCCAATTCTCCTGCGCTTGGGTAGGCGGTCGCCCGAAATTCACTGTCGCGAGGCAACTCACCACATGTTCAAGATATCCGGCAGGAATCCCGCTTTCCGAAGGCTTGAGAAGATAGAGCGACCTGATTCGGCCCTCAGGACTCGTGGTGGCTGCTAGCGAGAGCTCCGGCGATGACTCAGACGATACGACCGAGCACGCGGCAGTGGTTGCATTTGGAGGGATCACCAGGGACGACGATCCCGGCTTCGGTCTCTGAGGGCCGCCGACCACGGAAACCCAAGAGAACTCAAGTCGGCAACCGGTGTCTGCACTGACTACCGGCGTGGGCGTTCGTTGAGCTGCCGAGTTCGACGTTCCCCTACTGCGGCCGCACGCGAGTTCCAGGACCGCTACCGCGAGCACGACGAAACGAGCCGTCGCTGTAGTCAAGTGCCCGCCTAACGGTCGGGCGTTCAGCGGCGAGCCGCGCGAGCGAAGCGAGCGGCCCGAGGGAAAGCGAGGGCGGCAAGTCCGCTGCAACGCCATGTTAGCCAGCCGCGAGACGGCCGCCGAAGCTAATGACGTAGCCGTCCGGATCCTCGATATAGAAGTCTTTCGTACCCCATGCGGTCGCGGTGAGCGGTTTAAGAATCGGTATGCCGTCGGCAGCGCATTGCTCGTAAAACGCCTCGATGCCGTCGACGCCTGCCGCCGCATCGAGGTGCTCGTTGTCGCGCCGGTGCCGACGGTCCGCTTCGTTTTTAGGAGCCTCCTTCAAATGCAGCTCCAGTCCGTCGAGACGGCCGATGCCGTAGAAATTGCCCCATGGTTCGCCGAAAATGAAACCGAGCCTCCGGTAGTAGGCCATCGAGCGCTCGAGGTCATCGACGAGGAACTGTGGAGCGAGCGATGTCACACGCGGCTTCATGGCAACTGTCATCGAAGCTCCTCCCGGCTGGCCAACATCAATTAGGCCGCCCAATTGGGGTCGTCAAGCGCGGCGCGCGACGCCGTCTAGAAATCGCCATCCAGATCGCCCGAATCCTCTTGATATTGCTCACCGGCCTCGAGCTGGTGCGGGGGGGGATTTCGTTGCGGAGGGCGTTGGGCTGCGACCGAAACAACCTAGCATCCAGCGAGGCCGGTGGAATCGATCTCCAGAGCGCATCCGCGGGGCTTCTCCCGCCGACCCCGGCGCAATTGAGAACGTGCGCGGTTTGCATGGCCTGCAGTGAGGAACTCCTGGACCATCATAGCCACTCGCGGGGTCACGACCCCCTCCGGATCACGGCAGCGCCACGTCCTTCAGGCTGAACGGCGCGGTCACAACCGCTTTCGCGGTCATCAGGTAGATCCGCAGGCTCGCGTCGGCGGGCACCTTCTCGGTGAATTTCAGGATCCAGAAGTCTCCGACTTTCATGGAGCCGGCATTGTCGATCGGCTTGCCGGCCGCGTCGAAGACCTCGACCCCGAACACCTTCTTGCCCGGATCGTTCACCCGCACGAGGACGTCGTTCTCGCCGATGTCGCCGAACAGACCCTCGAAGAGGCCGCTGAACGCGTTCACCACGGCGCCCGCGACGCCCGCGGACTCGGCCTCTTTCTTCTTGCGCTCTTCGTCCTTCTTCTTTTCGGCGTCGTATGTCTTGCGGGAGACGACGGTGACCTCCGTCCGGGAGGCCTTCAGGGCGGGCGACGCGATCGGCCGGTCCATGCCGGAGAGAAAACGATCGGCCGACGCGACCGCCGCCGGATCGCGGTCGGGCAGGAAGACCTCGACCTGCCCGGAGATCTCGCGGACGCTCTTCGCGCGCCGCGCGGGATTGCGCAGGTCGAGCTTCAACCCGGGTGAGCCCTGCCCGGTCGGTTTCTCGAACTCCGGCGGCCGGGCCCCTTCCTTCACGAGGTTTCGCCCGGTGTCGTCGACCGCCTTCTCGACGGTGGCGCGCGCGCCGCGCGCTTCGCCGGCGGCCTCGCCGGTCAGCTTCAGCTCGACCTCCAGGCCGGCGAAGGTGTTGTCGTTCCGGCGTCGGTCGGTGACGTCGCCCGAAGTCACGCCGATCGCGGACGGTTTCGACGGCGCCGCCGCGGCGAGGAGTGCTGCCAGTCCGAGAACGACGAGCTTCACGGTTCTCCTTCTCTCGTCAGGGAAGCGGAACGTTCGTCAGCCGGAACGGCGCGCGGAGGACGGCGTTCTGCGTCTTCACGAGGAAACGGAGTTTCGCGTCGGCCGGGATCTTCTCGGAGTACTGGAGGATCTTGAGGCCCCCGGAGGACATCGAGCCGCGCGTGTCCATCACGCCGCTCTTCCCCACCACCTCGACGTCGAGCAGCTTTCCCTGCGGGTCCTCGATCTGGAGGATCACGTCGTTGTCGCCGACGTCGTTCATCATCCCCGCGAAGCCCTTGACGAGCGCCATCAGCGCTTCCGCGGCCTTGTCGTCCCCGGCTTCTTTTTTCATTTCCTCTTTGTGCTTCTGCATTTCCGCGTCGAGATCGGCCTCGCGCTTCTTCGCCTGGGCCCGGTACACCTTCGGCGACACGAGGCGCGCCGAGATCTGCTGGGACTTCAACGCGGAGGAATCGATCGGTTTGTCCATTCGCGAAACGAACCGGTCGATCAGGATGAGAGCGGCCGGGTCGCGAGACGGCGCGAAGAGCTGGACCTCGCCCGAAATCTCCTGGATCGCGGACGCCCCCCGCGCCGGATTCTTGAGGCTGATCTTCAGGTCGGGCGCGCCCCGACCCGAGGACTTCTGGAAATCCTCGTCCGGCTTCTTCGCCGGCAGCAGGTCGCGGCCGCTCTCGTCCTGCGCCTTGGTGAGTTTCACGCGGGCCGCGCGGGCGTCCGCCAGATCGTCGCCCGTGAGCTTCAACTCGATCTCGAGCCCCCCGAAGAACTTTCCCGTGGTCCGCCGGTCCTCGATCGTGCCCGCGGAGACCCGCAGGTCCTGGCCGGACGCGGCGCCCGGGACGAGAAATGGGGCGAGCCCGAAAGCGAGAACGAGCTGCGGGGCCGTACGCCTGCGCATGAAACCCTCCTCGATTTTTGGGGTGCGAGCCGGATCAGGGTACCACTCTCGGAACCGGCCGCGGCGTGCGAGAGAATCCGGTGACCGATGGACGCGATGGATTCTTCGGCCGGCCTGCCCGAAAAACCGCTCTTCATCCCGGTGATCCTCGGCACCCCGAGGAAGGGAAGATCGAGCGAGCACGTCGCGAACTTCGTGGCGGCGCAGGTCGCGGCGCGGCCCGAGGCGGGGACGGAGTTGATCGACGTCCGGGCGCTTTCGCTGCCGGCGTCCGACGAGGGAGAAGCGATCAAGGACCCCGCGTTCTCCGCGACGATGATGCGCGCCGACGCTCTGATCCTGGTCGTCCCGGAGTACAACCATGGATATCCCGGGATGTTGAAGCACGCGCTCGACAGTAACCTCAAGGAGTACATCCACAAGGCGGTCGGCATCGTCGGCGTCTCGGCGGGGCCTTGGGGTGGAACGCGGGTGATCGAGAACCTTCTCCCGGTGATGCGGGAGCTCGGGCTCGTGACGATCTTCTGGGACGGGAATTTCCCGCACGCTCAGAAAACCTTCGACAAAGACACCGGCGCGTTGCTCGAGCCCGCGCACGTGCGGCGCCTCGAAAAGTTCGTCAACGAGCTCGTCTGGATGGCGAAGGTGCTGCGATACGGCCGCGAGAACGTCGCGATCGAATAGGAGACGCGTCATGGCGCAGAGAGAGAAGTTGAAGTGCCCAGGCTGCGGCGGTGAGATGAACTTCCACGCCGAGAAGGTCGACTATTCGAAGGCGCTCGCGGACCCGCAGTCCATGGACGCGGAGTTCGGAGGCGCGCTCGAGGAGTTCCACACTTGCCCGCGCTGCAAGTTGACGGTCGAGCGACCGGCGACCGACTGAGCTCGTTGCGCGATCGCGTTCCGTCGGACTCTCCGGGAGACGACTTCGTCATGAAACAAATCGCGGCCTTCCCCGGTTGATGAACGGGTCACGCGGGAAGAAATCGGCGGAGGCGGAGAAGGCGCGCCTCGCCGAGGACGCGCGGCGTGAGAAGAACTGGAAGCGCTGGGGTCCCTATCTCTCGGAGCGGCAGTGGGGCACGGTCCGCGAGGACTATTCCGAGTACGGCAACTGCTGGGAGTATTTTCGCCACGACCACGCGCGCAGCCGCGCGTACCGGTGGGGTGAGGACGGTCTTCTCGGAATCACGGATCGGGAAGGGCGGCTGTGCTTCGCGCTCGCCCTCTGGAACGGCCGCGATCCCATCCTGAAGGAGCGGCTCTTCGGTGTCGCCGGACCGGAAGGCAACCACGGCGAAGACGTGAAGGAGTGTTACTACTACCTCGACTCCACGCCGACGCACTCCTGGATGCGCGCGCTCTACAAGTACCCGCAGCGCGAGTATCCGTACGCCCGGCTCGTCGAGGAGAACGGTCGGCGCGGAAAGCTCGACCCGGAGTTCGAGCTCGCCGACACCGGAATCTTCGATGAGGACCGGTATTTCGACGTCTTCGTCGAGTACGCGAAGGCGTCGCCGGACGATCTCCTGATCCGCATCACCGCCGCGAACCGGGGTCCGGAAGCCGCGCCGCTCCATCTCCTGCCGACGCTCTGGTTTCGCAACACGTGGTCGTGGGGCCGCGGCGGCGAAGGCTACTGGGCCCGGCCCGTCCTCTCGCGCGATGCGGGCGGCGCTCTTCTCGCGCAGCACGAGAGCCTGGGGCGGTACCGACTCGAAATGGACATCGACCCGGTCGAGCGCGATCTCTGGTTCACCGAAAACGAGACGAACGCCGCGCGGCTCTTCGGCGCGCGCAACGCGCAACCCTATGTCAAGGACGCTTTCCATTCCCGCCTGATCGAAGGCCGAGAGGACGCCGTCAACCCCGACGAGATCGGGACCAAGGCCGCCGCGCACAGTTTCGCGGAGGTTCCGGCGGGAGGCTCGGCGACCCTCCGGCTGCGCCTGTTCTCCGACGACGCGGCGCCCTCCGAGCCCTTCGGCGCCGGGTTCGAGGAAGTGCTCGCCCTCCGCCGGCGCGAGGCGGACGCCTTCCACGATTCGAGGCTGCCGAAGGGACTGACCGATGAGGAGCGGCGGGTCGCGCGGCAGGCGTACGCGGGCCTGCTCTGGACGAAGCAGTTCTACCACTTCGCGGTGAAGGACTGGCTCGAAGGGGATCCGGCGCAGCCGCGCCCGCCCGACAGCCGGAAGACCGGACGCGACAGCGGCTGGACGCACCTCTACAACCGCGACGTGATCTCGATGCCCGACAAGTGGGAGTACCCGTGGTACGCGGCGTGGGATCTCGCGTTCCACATGATCCCGTTCGCGCGCCTCGATCCGCACTTCGCGAAAGAGCAGCTCGTGCTCCTTCTGCGCGAGTGGTACATGCACCCGAACGGGCAGATCCCGGCGTACGAGTTCGCGTTCGGCGACGTGAACCCGCCGGTGCACGCGTGGGCGGCCTGGCGAACCTACAAGATGACGGGCGCCCGCGGCGGTCGGGACCGCGTGTTCCTCGCGCGGGTCTTCCACAAGCTGCTCTTGAACTTCACCTGGTGGGTCAACCGCAAGGATCCGGAGGGCCGGAATCTCTTCGCCGGAGGCTTCCTCGGCCTCGACAACATCGGCGTCTTCGACCGGTCGAGCCGGCTTCCGACCGGCGCGCACCTCGAGCAGGCGGACGGCACGGCCTGGATGGCGTTCTACTGCCTGACGATGCTCTCGATGGCGATCGAGCTCGCGAGCGAGGACCCGGCGTACGAAGACGTCGCGTCGAAGTTCTTCGAGCACTTCGTGGCGATCACGGATTCCATCAACACGCTCGGCGGAGCGGGCCTCTGGGACGAGGAGGACGGCTTCTACTACGACCAGCTCCGCGTGGACGGCCGGAATTTCCCGTTGAAGCTGCGGTCGATGGTCGGGCTGGTCCCCCTCTTCGCGGTCGAGGTCCTCGAGGAGTCGGTGATCGCCAAGCTCCCCGGCTTCCGGAAACGGATGCAGTGGTTCCTGGAGAACCGCCCGCACCTGGCGCGGCACATCTCGTACCGGGAAGGAGCTCTCGGCAAATCCCACGGCCATCGGCTGCTCGCGATCCCGTCGAAGGAACGCCTCGAGAGGGTCCTCCGGTGTCTCCTGGACGAAGGAGAGTTCCTTTCGCCGCACGGCGTCCGCGCGCTGTCCCGCGTCTACGGCGAGCGTCCCTACACGTTCACGATCGGCGCCGAGGAATATCGCGTCGCGTACGATCCGGGCGAGTCGACGACGAGCGTCTTCGGAGGCAACTCGAACTGGCGCGGGCCGGTGTGGTTCCCGGTGAACTACCTGCTCGTCGAGGCGCTGGAGCGTTACCACCACTATTACGGCGACCTGCTCCAGGTCGAGTTCCCGAGCGGCTCCGGCCGGCGGATGAACCTCCGACAGGTCGCCCTGGAGCTCGCGAGGCGGCTGTGCGCGATCTTCCTGCCGGACGCAAGCGGGCGGCGTCCTTGCCACGGCGACGAACGGCGTTACGCGGAGGATCCGCACTGGAAAGACCTGCTCCTCTTCCACGAGTACTT
>QHVV01000081.1:0-4833 GCA_003222385.1 Acidobacteriota bacterium | reverse complement strand
CTTCCCACCAGACGGGCTGGACGGCGCTGGTGGTGAGGCTGTTGAACGACCTGGCGCGGTCCCGCAGCCGGAGATGAAGGACGAATGGTGGAAGGACTTCTTCGGCGGCCTGATCGTGGATTTCTGGCGCGCCGCGATCCCCGACGAGGTGACCCGCGCCGAGGCGGGTTTCCTGGTCCGGGCGCTCGGGCTCGCTCCCGGCAGCCGGGTCCTCGACGTTCCCTGCGGAGCCGGGCGGCTCGCGATCGAGCTCGCGGCGCGCGGCGGCGCCGTGACCGGCGTGGACATCTCTCCGGAATTCCTGGAAGTCGCCCGCTCGACGGCGCGCGAACGCGGCGTGGACGTCGAGTGGCGGCAGTCGGACATGCGGGACCTGCCGTGGACTTCCGAGTTCGACGCCGCGTTCTGCGGCGGATCGAGCTTCGGCTTCTTCGACGACCCGGGCAACGCCGCCTTCCTCGCGGCTGTGAGCCGGACGCTCCGGCCCGGCGGGCGATTCTTCGCCGACTTCAAGGCGGCGGAATCGATCCTCCCCAATTTCCGCGAGAGGCGCGAGATGACGCTCGGAGACCTCCGCTTCGAGGCGACGAACCGATACGAGTCCGCGGCCGGGACGATGGAGAGCGTCTACGTCATCACGCGCGGCGACCGTTCCGAGACGAAGCGCGCCGTCACGCGCATCTACACGACGCGGGAGATCCTGCGGATGCTCTCGGAGGCCGGCTTCGCGGATTTCGAGACGTTCGGATCGCTCGAAGGCGAGCCTTTCCGGCTCGGCTCGCCGAACCTGCTGGTCGTCTGCCGCAATAGATAGAGTTGCAGGATGGCGCGTCCCGGACTCTTCGGCGGCGGAATCTCACGGGCCTCTCGCGGCGGCGGCCGCCGCGCGGGCGCGGCTGCCCGCGACCCCGAAAAAAAGCGCAAGGCGCCGCCTTTCAAAGTCGTCCTTCGCGACGCGGCGGAGCTCCTGCGCGCCCGCCGGGGTCGCCTCGTCTTCGGGTTCGCTCTGCTCGCGGTCAACCGTCTCTGCGGGCTCGTCCTCCCGGGCACCACCAAGTTCCTCCTGGACGAAGTGATCGGGAAGGGAAAGCGCGAGATGCTGGGTCTCCTGGTGCTGGCCGCGGGCGGCGCCACGCTCATCCAGGCGGTGACGTCGTACGCGTTGTCGCAGGTCCTCGGCAAGGCGGCGCAGCGCTCGATCACCGAGATGCGGCGCCGCGTCCAGCGCCACGTCGGACGGCTGCCGGTCTCCTACTTCGACCAGACGAAGACGGGCTCTCTCCTCTCGCGGGTCATGACCGACGCGGAGGGATTGCGCAACCTGGTCGGCACGGGGCTCGTCGAGGTCGCCGGTGGCCTCCTGACGGCGGCGGCCGCCTTCGTGATCCTCCTCTTCCTCTCCGTCCGGCTGACGGTGATCGCGCTCTCCGTGCTGTCCTTCTTCGGGCTCGTGCTCTTCTACGCGATCCGGACGCTCCGGCCGCTCTTCCGAGAGCGATCGAAGATCAACGCCGAAGTATCGGGACGGCTGACCGAATCGATCTCGGGCATCCGCGTCGTGAAGGCGTACCGGGCGGAGCGTCGCGAAGCGCTCGATTTTTCGAGAGGGGTCCACCGCCTCTTCCGCAACGTCGCGAAGACGATGACCGGTTTCGCGGCGGTCTCGGCGTTCTCGACGCTTCTGCTGGGAGCGGTCGGCGTCGCGATCATGTGGGTGGGCTCGCACGAGGTCATCGCGCACCGCATGACGCTCGGCTCGTTCTTCTCGTTCACGCTGTACCTGGGACTGCTCGTGGGGCCCATCATCCAGGTCGTCTCGATCGGCAGCCAGATCACGGAAGCGTTCGCCGGGCTCGAGCGGATCCGCGAGATCCGCGACGAGACGCCGGAGGACCAGGAGGACGCGGCGAGGGAGCCGCTCCCCGCGATCGCCGGCCACGTCGAGTTCCGAGACGTCTCGTTCGAGTACCAGGAGGGCGTGCCGGTCCTCCGCGAGGTGACTTTCGACTCCGCGCCGGGCACCTCGACCGCGCTCGTTGGTCCCTCCGGGTCCGGCAAGAGCACGCTGATCGGGCTCGTCGCCGCTTTCTACCGGCCGACCTCGGGAACGATCCTCGTGGACGGACACGATCTCTCGCGCGTTCGGCTCGCGGACTACCGCTCGCGGCTCGGGGTCGTCTTCCAGGACAACTTCCTGTTCGACGGAACGGTGTTCGAGAACATCGCGTTCGCCGAGCCGGACGCCTCCCGCGAAGACGTGCTGCGTGCCGCTCGGATCGCGCGCTGCGACGACTTCGTCAAAGACATGCCGGACGGGTACGACACGATCGTCGGGGAGCGCGGCGTGAAGCTGTCGGGCGGCCAGCGGCAGCGGGTCGCGATCGCGCGGGCGATCCTCGCCGATCCGCGTATCCTGATCCTGGACGAGGCAACCTCCTCGCTCGACAGCGAGAGCGAGGCGCTCATCCAGGAAGGTCTGACCGAGCTCATGAAGGGACGGACGACCTTCGTCATTGCCCACCGGCTCTCGACGATCCGGAACGCCGACACGATCCTTGTCCTCGAAGCCGGGCGTATCGTCGAGCGCGGCAGCCACGCCGCTCTGCTCGCAAAGGGTGGACGTTACTTCGACCTCTACACGCGCCAGTACGGGATCGAAGCGAATCTCTTCCTGAACCCGGGCGAGTCTCCGACCGAAGAACGCGAGGAGGAAGAGGTCGCGTCGACATCCGCCGACGCCGGAGCCGCCCGACTGCCGCTCGGCGGCTCCCGGCTGCCCGGCGCATAATTCTCTCGATGACCGAGAAGCGGCAGCAGGCTCTCGCGCTGTGGGAGGAGGGGACCGGAAAGCTCCTCTCGGGCGATCTCGACGAAGCCGTCCGGCTCTTCACGCGGTCGCTCGAAGTCTCGCCCACCGCCGAGGCGTACACCTTCCGGGGATGGGCTTACTCGTTCTCGGGCCGCGTCGACGACGCGATCGAGGAGTGCCGCAAGGCGATCGCGACCGATCCGAGCTTCGGCAACCCGTACAACGACATCGGCTGTTACCTGATGCAGAAGGGGGAGCTCGACGAGGCCGTCCCCTGGTTCGAGAGGGCCAAGAAGGCGTCGCGCTACGAGCCGCGCCATTTCCCGTACCTGAACCTGGGCCGCCTGCACGCGGCGCGTGGCGACCTCGCCGCCGCGGTCGCGGAGTTCGAGGGCGCACTCGAAGAGAACCCGGAAGATCCGATGGCGCGGCGATTCCTGGAGAGCCTGAAGTACCGGGTGAACTGACGAGGAATTCGCCCACCGGCGTTTCCGTTTCCGATAGATCGGAAGAGAGGAGTTTCCCCGCATGGACCGTTTCGAGATGACACCGTCGACGGCGTTCCAGACGCCGCTCGCGATCGGCGCCGAAAAGGTGACGGCGTTCCTCCGCCAGGTGTACGGCTGGATGTTCGCCGGTCTCGGGATCACCGCCGGGGTCGCGTTCGTGGTCACGGGCTCGCCGACGCTGACCCGGGCGATCTTCGGAAACCCGATCCTCTTCATCGTGATGATCGTCGCGGAGCTCGGCCTCGTGGTCGGTCTTTCCGCCCGCGTCGACAAGATGGCGCCGCGGACCGCGGCGATCCTCTTCGTGGCCTATTCCGCCCTGAACGGGGCGACTCTTTCCGTCATCCTGCTCACGTTCACCGGCGCGTCGGTCGCGACGACGTTCCTGGTCGCGGCCGGGATGTTCGGCGCGCTCGCGGTCTACGGGACCACGACCCGCCGCAGCCTCGCCGGCATCGGTCAGTTCGTCTTCATGGGGTTGATCGGCCTCGTGATCGCGATGGTCGTCGGCTTCTTCTGGAAGGCGCCAGCGCTTCAGTTCGTGATCTCGGTCGTCGGAGTCCTCGTCTTCACGGGATTGACGGCCTGGGACGCGCAGAGTCTGAAGACGATGGCCGCCGTGACTCCGGACAACCGGATCGCCGGGCGGGCGATCGTCGGCGCTCTGCGCCTCTACCTCGATTTCATCAACCTTTTCCTCTTCCTCCTGCGCTTCCTGGGCGCCCGGCGCGACTGAAGAGCCCGGCGGAGGCAGACACACCGTGACCGTTCGCCTCCGCCCGATTCTCGCCGCCGTCTTCACGGTCGCCGGCCTCGTCCTGATCGCCATCGCCGCGCTGCACTACGCGCGGGCGGCGCGCGGCCAGAGCGAAGGCCGGGAAGCTTTCGAACGCCGTCTCGCCGGAGGCTACACGCCGGTCTCGCAGAGCACGACGCGCCGCGAAGACCTGCCCCGCGCGGCGGCGCTCCCGGCTCAAGCGGGTTACCCGTTCGGACAGCCGATCGCGAAAATCCGGATTCCGGCGGCGCAGATGGACTGGGTCGTGTTCGGCGGGACGGACGACGCGACCCTCGAAAAGGGTCCGGGCCATGTGCCGGGCACGGCCATGCCGGGGTCGGACGGGCCGCCGCAGAACTGCGTGATCACCGCGCACCGCGACCAGCACTTCCGCCACCTCGGCTGGCTCCGAAAAGGTCACGTGATCGAGCTCGAGACGACGGCCGGCACGAAGCGGTACCGCGTAGTGTCGCGCGAGATCGTGACGCCGAAAACGGTGCGGGTCCTGAATCCCACGCCGAGGCCACGCCTGACGCTCATCACCTGCTATCCCTTCACCTACATCGGATCGGCGCCGAAGCGCCTCGTGGTCGTCGCCGAGCCGATCGCGCGCGCAATCCGGCCGCGCGCCGTGGTCGCGCCCGCCACGCGCTGACGTCGAACGGCGCCCGGTCGCCGCTCTCTGGCATCCCTTTTGAAGTTTCGATGCGCGGAGGGACCCGCCCATGGCTCGAAAC
>QHVV01000042.1 GCA_003222385.1 Acidobacteriota bacterium | reverse complement strand
TCCGAAAGAAAAACTGAGGCCGATAACCCGAGAAAAACGGCGTGTGCCGCCCACCCTCTTCCTTCGTCAGGATGTACGCCTGCGCCTGAAACTTCACGTGCGGCGTGATCGACCCCGGCTTGGCGCACACCTGCCCGCGCTCCACGTCCTTCCTCTCCGTGCCCCGCAACAGCAACCCCACGTTGTCCCCCGCCTGCCCCTGGTCCAGCAGCTTGCGGAACATCTCCACGCCCGTCACCACCTTCTTCACGGTCGGCCGGATCCCCACGACCTCCACTTCCTCGCCAACCTTGATCACCCCCCGCTCCACTCTGCCCGTCACCACCGTCCCACGCCCCGAAATCGAGAACACGTCCTCGATGGGCATCAGAAAATCCTTGTCGATCGCCCGCTCCGGCACCGGAATGTACGAATCCACCGCGTCCATCAGCTCGAACAGACACTTCGTCGCCGCCGCGGCCGGATCCCCCGACTCCATCGCCTTCAACGCCGAACCCTTCACCACCGGTATCGTCTCACCCGGAAACCCGTACGACGTCAAAAGCTCCCGGACCTCCAGCTCCACTAACTCCAATAACTCCGGATCGTCCACCATGTCCGTCTTGTTCAGGAACACCACGATGTACGGCACCCCGACCTGACGCGCCAGCAACACGTGCTCCCGCGTCTGCGGCATCGGCCCGTCCGCCGCCGATACCACCAGAATCGCCCCGTCCATCTGCGCCGCCCCCGTAATCATGTTCTTGACGTAGTCCGCATGACCCGGACAATCCACGTGCGCGTAATGACGCTTCTCCGTGGAATACTCCACGTGCGCCGTGTTGATCGTGATCCCTCGCGCCTTCTCCTCCGGCGCGTTGTCGATCTGGTCGTACGCCTTGGCCTGCGCCAACCCCTTCTTCGCCAATACCAGCGTGATCGCACTCGTCAACGTCGTCTTGCCGTGATCCACATGCCCAATCGTCCCGATGTTCACGTGCGGCTTGCTGCGATCGAACTTCTCTTTGCCCATCTCTCTCCCCTCGCCGTTACTTGCTTCCGACCTTGGCGATAATTTCCTCGCTCACGCTCTTCGGAACCTCGTCGTAGGCGGCGAACTGCATCGTGTACGTTCCGCGCCCCTGCGACATCGAGCGCAGGTTCGTCGAGTATCCGAACATCTCCGACAGCGGGACACGCGCCGTGATGACCTGCGATCCCGCGCGCGAATCCATGTGGGTGATGTGCCCGCGGCGCGAGGAAAGATCACCCATGACGTCGCCCATGTACTCCTCGGGGACGACGACCTCGACGTCCATGATGGGCTCCTTCAGGATCGGCCGAGCCTTCTTGGCCGCGTCCTGATAGGCCATCGACCCCGCGATCTTGAACGCGACTTCGGAGGAGTCGACGTCGTGATAAGAGCCGTCGTAGAGCTCGACGAGGATTCCGGTCGTCGGGTAACCGGCGAGGACTCCGGTCTCCATCGCTTCCTTGATCCCCTGCTCGATCGGCTTGATGAACTCTCTCGGGATCGCCCCGCCGACGATCTGATTGTCGAATACGAAGTCGTGGCCGGGCTCCGCCGGCTTCAGGCGGATCTTCGCCTCGCCGTACTGGCCGCGGCCCCCCGTCTGGCGGACGAAGCGGCCGTGTCCCTGGGCCTCGCGCGTGATTGCCTCGCGATAGGCGACCTGCGGCTTGCCGATGTTCGCGCCGACGTTGAACTCGCGCACGAGCCGGTCCGTGATGATCTCGAGGTGAAGCTCACCCATGCCGCGGATGATCGTCTGACCCGTCTCGCGGTCCGTGTGCACCTTGAAAGTGGGGTCCTCCTGCATGAGCTTTCCGAGCGCCATTCCCATCTTTTCCTGGTCGGCTTTCGTCTTCGGCTCGATCGCCACCGCGATGACCGGCTCGGGGAAGTTCATCGCCTCGAGGATGACCGGAGCTTTCTCGTCGCAGATCGTGTCGCCGGTCGACACGTGCCGCAATCCGACGGCCGCAGCGATGTCGCCCGCCCAGACTTTCTTGATCTCCTCGCGCTTGTTCGCGTGCATCTTCAACAGGCGTCCGATGCGCTCGGTCTTGTCGCGCGTCGAATTGAAGACGGACGAGCCCGCGTCGAGGTGGCCCGAATAGACGCGGAAGAACGCGAGCTGCCCGACGAAGGGGTCCGTCATGATCTTGAAGACGAGGGCGGAGAACGGACCGGAGTCGCTGGGTTCGCGGACGAGCTCGGCGCCGACCTCGTCGTGCCCCTTGATCGGCGGAACGTCGAGCGGCGACGGAAGATAATCGACGACGGCGTCCAGGAGCTGCTGGACCCCCTTGTTCTTGAAGGCGGAACCGCAGACCACCGGTTGGACGTGGCCGGCGATCGTCGCGCGGCGCAGGGCCGCCCGGATCTCGTTCACTTCGACCTTGCCGCCGTGGAGATACTTCTCGAGCAGCGCATCATCGGTCTCGGCGACGGTCTCGATCAACTTCTCGCGATAGGTTTCGGCGTCCGCGCGGAGGTCCTCCGGAATCTCGACGACCTCGAACTTCGAGCCGAGAGTCTCGTCTTTGAAGTCGACCGCTTTCATGGCGACGAGATCGATCACGCCGCGGTGCTCCGCCTCGGTCCCCCACGGGATCTGGATCGCGACCGGCCTGGCGGCCAGCTTCGTACGCATCATCTCGACGCAGCGCGGGAAGTTCGCTCCCACGCGATCCATCTTGTTCACGAACGCGATGCGGGGAACGCCGTACCGGTTGGCCTGGCGCCAGACGGTCTCGGACTGCGGCTCGACGCCCGCGACAGCGTCGAAGACCGCGATGGCCCCGTCGAGAACGCGGAGCGAACGCTCGACCTCGGCCGTGAAGTCGACGTGACCCGGCGTGTCGATGATGTTGATGCGGGTCAACGGGCCCGGCGGGGCCGAAGGATCTCCCGTCCCGGATCCCGCGTTCCAGAAACAGGTCGTCGCGGCCGACGTGATCGTGATGCCGCGCTCCTGTTCCTGGACCATCCAGTCCATCGTGGCGGTGCCCTCGTGAACCTCTCCCAGTTTGTAGTTCACGCCGGTGTAATAGAGGATCCGCTCGGTCGTGGTCGTCTTGCCGGCGTCGATGTGCGCCATGATCCCGATGTTGCGGGTGTCTTCGAGGGGATGGGCGCGGGGCATAAGCGGCGTCAGGTGTCAGGAGTTACCAGCGATAGTGCGCGAAAGCCTTGTTGGCTTCCGCCATCTTGTGCGTGTCGTCCTTCTTCTTGACGGCCCCGCCGCGGAGGTTGGCTGCGTCGAGCAGCTCGGCGGCGAGCTTCTCGCGCATCGTCTTTTCTCCGCGCTGACCCGCATAGTCGATCAGCCAGCGGATGGCGAGAGAAGTCCGGCGGTTGGGCCGCACCTCGACCGGAACCTGATAGGTCGAGCCGCCCACGCGGCGGGATTTCACCTCGAGAGCCGGCTTGACGTTCTCGATCGCCTTCTTGAAGGTCTTCATCGGATCGTCCTGGGTCTTCTCGGCGACCTTGTTCAACGCCCCGTAGAGGATTCCCTCGGCGAGCGACTTCTTGCCGCGCTCCATCACGGTGTTGACGAACTTCGTGACGAGCTGCGAGTTGTAGAGCGGATCCGGAAGGATCTCGCGCTTTGCGACGATGCGGCGTCTGGGCATTCGAGTCCTAAGCTTTCGGGCGCTTGGCGCCGTACTTGGAGCGGCCCTGTTTGCGGTTGGCCACGCCGACCGCATCCAGGGTTCCGCGGATGATGTGGTAGCGCACGCCGGGAAGATCCTTCACGCGTCCGCCCCGAATCATCACGATCGAGTGCTCCTGAAGGTTGTGACCGACTCCGGGGATGTACGTCGTGACTTCGATGCCATTGGTCAGGCGAACGCGCGCGACTTTTCGAAGAGCCGAGTTCGGCTTCTTCGGCGTCGTCGTGTAGACGCGCGTGCAAACGCCGCGCTTCTGCGGCGAGGAGTCGAGCGCAGGGCTGGCGGTCTTGACGCGCACCCGCTCGCGCCCGTCTCGTACCAATTGCGAAATCGTCGGCATCGACTCTCCTGTCACCCCGGGCCCCCGGAGCCGTGGAAGGGCCCGAGATCGACCGTAAACCGCTTTTACCCGACCGGGCGGGACCCTCGACAGGGCGCCGCCGGAGCCAGAGGGAAAAACCCGCGAATCCTACGGGAGCCGGTCCACCTTGTCAAGGCGAGGCGGCCCGAAACGGCCTCCGGCGGCCCGTTCCGACGCGGCCCGCGCTATTCGAAGTATCCGTTCACGTCCACGATCAGATGGACCGTGCCGGCCGGGGGAAGCGCGGTCGAGAAGGACGCGCCGCCCCCCGTCCCCAGGAGGAGCACCGCGTTGTTCGCGCGCGTCTGTCCCGCGGAGAAGTTGAGCACGCTCGTCTGCGGGATCGCCCCTCCCGCCGGAAACACCGTGATGTGCCCGCCGGAGGAAGGCTGCGTGACCGTCAGGTTGACGGCCACGCTCTTTGCGGTCGCCGGGATTCCACACTGGCCGGTCACCACGAAGCTGCGGACGCCCCCTCCGGCCAGGGCGGGCCCGCCGTACGCGCCGGAAGGGTTTCGGGTGTCGACGATTCGACAGGGCGAAAGCGTATGGAAGGCGGTCGCGACGGGGGGCGAGGGCAGCACCCGGATCGTCGGCCCGACCATGGAGCAATCCTGGGCCATCCCACCCGGCTCCCCCTCGTGGAGAGCCGCTGCCCGGACCCACATCACGATGTCGGCGCCGTCGACGCTCTGCCCGTTCATGAAGCTGTTCAGGTTCGCGGGGCAGGTGGAGAGGTTGGAGTAGTCCGCGATCTCGCTCGGATCGTAAGCGAGAACCCATCCGTCGGCGATCGGGAAGTCGTTGGGGACGGGCTGCGCGTCCCCCGCCGCGCCGTCTCCGGCGTTGCGCGAGATCTCCACGACGTACGGAGAGCCGGCGCTGCCGACGCGCCAGGTGCTCCGGGCCGGGCTCGTATCCGTGTAGTTGCGCTCGACTGACGCCCTCTGGGTGGACCCGTCGGGGAATACCTGGTCCACGTAGTTGCCGGCGTTCCCGTTGACGTCCACGTCGAAGCGGAAGTACGCGTGATGGTGATGCGTGAAGGCGACGCAGGACGCGTCGATCGAGGTCGCCACGAAGCGCGCCTGGATCGTTCCGTCGGCGAAGAGCTCCCAGACCGGAATGTAACGGTACCAGCCGGCCTGGCACTGTGCCGTCAGCTTGAGGCTCGTTCCGGAATCTTCGACCGCGACGCCCATGAAGGAGCCGGCGTCGGAGCCCGGGTGCTGGCAGACGGTCGTCGCAGGCGTCGTCGTTCCCGAGCATATTCCGGGCGAGGTCGTCGGCGCGCAATCGAACGCCTTCTCGGAATAGAACCAGTCGCGGTAGCAGAGGTTCTGTCCGCCGCAACTGGCGGCGTTCGGGGTGTACTTGACGTTCAGGATCGGAATGTGGGCGCGGGCGATCACGAGCGTTCCGTGGAACCGGACGTCGGACAGCTCGAGGCCCGAGCCGTTCGCCCCCGAGCTCTTGCTCGGAGGCCGGAAGCAGAAGTCCCAGACGGGAGAGGCCGTCGGCCACGACAGATGGGTCGCGCCGCTCAAAGAGCATTGCCCGTAGGCGCCGGTCGCCGCGAAAAACAGACCTGCCGCGAGACCCGAGAGTCCCAGGACCGCTCGAGACGTCATCGATCCCCTGTTTCGGTCATTCGAGCGGGCGGCCCGCCCGGCGAGCCAACTCGGAAGTCGTGATGCGCGACGGCGCGGCGGGTGAGGTTCACGACGACGTACCGGGCCGGGCCTTCGTAGTTCGGCTTCATGAAGGCGAACTCGAGACACACCTCGATCGCGCACGGATCGTCCCGAACTGCGCTCCGGTTGTGAAAGCCTCCGATCAACCTCAGGCCCGGGTTCTCGACGAAGCGGAGGAGGGCCGGGTCGTGCCGGACGATCGCCATTCCTTCTTCGATCTCTTCCTCGCTCGGCTGGATGCCGGGAAGCTCGCGCATCGTGATCCGGCCGCTCGCGAGATCGACCGTGATTTCGCGCGCGAGGCCGGTGTCGTAGTCGCGGAGCAGAACGGCGCCGAGGCCAACCGGTTCTCCCTTGACGGCGTCGGACCAGACCCGGAGGATCCGCGTCCGGTGCCGCGCGACGGCGGACCGGACTTCGGGCTGTGCCATCGTCCACGACGCGAGCGCCTGTCGATCGCTTTCCGAGAACGCGGAACTGGGCCGCGGAGGAACCGCGGGACGGGCGACCGCCGTCGGGAAAAGAGTCGCGAAAGCGACGACGGCGGGCAGAACGTGCAGAGATCGGACGGGCCGAGCCTTTCCGAGATTCATGTTTTCCCCGAAGATCGAAAGACTAGCAGAAAAAATTCGGGCCCGCGTCTGCGGGCCCTTGAGCCGTGAACTGGGGACAGACTTTAGTCTGCCCCCGGATGTTCGCCTAATCTTGCCTAATCTTCTTCGGAGGCATCCACCTCGGCGTCGGCCTCGGCGAGCGCGAGCTCCTCGGCCGGATCCGTCAGGAAGTCTTCGAGGGCAGGCTCCTCGATCTGCGGGATCTCCTCGCGTTCCAGGACGACGTTGCGGTAGTACTCCATTCCGGTCCCGGCGGGGATCAAGCGCCCGACGATGACGTTCTCCTTCAATCCCCGGAGGTTGTCCACCTTGCCGGAGATCGAAGCCTCGGTCAGGACGCGGGTGGTCTCCTGGAACGAGGCGACAGAGATGAACGAGTCGGTCGAGAGCGACGCTTTCGTGATGCCGAGCAGCATGGGCCGCCCGATCGACGACTGGCCGCCGGCCGTGATGACCCGCTCGTTCTCTTCCTCGAAGCGGAAGCGATCGACCTGCTCGTCGATCAGGAAATCGGTGTCGCCGACCTC
>QHVV01000080.1:20128-60942 GCA_003222385.1 Acidobacteriota bacterium | reverse complement strand
CGCGAAGTGGTGGGCGGACCTCGTCTACACCTGAAGCACGATCTTCCGGTCGGAGGAAAGCGTGGGCGCCTGGTGCCGGGAGCGCGGGATCCCGAGGCGACCGATCCTTTCGCTCGACCAGCTGTGGCGCCGCGCCGTGGCCTGGTACGACACCCGGCTGACGCCCGGCGCGCGCCGGCCGCAGCCCGACGAGATCCGCCGGATCTTCGCGGGAATCGGGCTCGAGGGGCCTTTCTGGGATCCCGAATCGGACGAGTTCGGCTGAGCCCCGACCGTGATTTTACATAATCTATCTTATCAGACATTACGGATCGGCTATCGGACGTTGTCGATGGCTCGAATTGGGGCCGCGCGACCGGCAGACCCCGGCCCGGAAACCCTTCCCCGGCGGTCCCCTTGACTCTCGGCCATCCACCGCGGAGGCTTCTCTCGCGATGAGGCTCCTCTCCCGGTCCGTCGTCCGAGAGATCTGGCCGCCGTTCCTGCTGGGGTTCGCGGCCTACACGTTCATCCTGCTCGTGCGGACGATCTTCCTGATGACGGAGTTCTTTGTGCGGCGCAGCGCATCGCTTTCCGAGGTCGGCTGGCTCGTTCTCCTATCGATTCCGTGGATTCTCGTGCTGACGCTGCCGATGGCGTTCCTGCTCGGGGTCCTGATCGGGATCGGACGGCTCTCGGGCGACTCGGAGCTCGTCGCGATGCGGTCCTGCGGCGTGGGCCCCTGGGCTGTTTACCGGCCGGCGCTCGGCGCCGCGGCACTTCTCTCGGCCGGGGTGTTTCTCTTCTACAACCTCGTGCTGCCCCGAGCGAACGAAGCGCTGACGAGGTCGATGGCACGGCTCGCGGCGACCTCGGTCGTCAACCTCGTCGAGCCCCGGACCTTTCGCGAGCCGCGAGCCGGGGTCACGCTTTTCTTCGACCGCATCGGTGTCGACGGCCGGTCTTTCGAGGGAGTCTTCCTGAAGCTCGGCGAGGACGACGAGAGGAACGACCGGGTCATCGTCGCCCGCCGGGGTGCGCTCGCGCTCGATCACGGCCGGCTCTGGCTCGACCTCTTCGCTTCGGTCGTCCACGACGTCGATCCCGCCAATCCGTCGCGCTATCGCACGAATCGCAACGAGTTCCAGCGGATCCTTTTTTCCGAGGACATCGAGGAGGCCGTCCAGTCGCGAATCACCTACGAGAAGGGTCTGCGCGCCCAGTCGCTGCCGGAGCTCCTCCAGGTCGTCCGGCAGCGCAACGTGTCCCCGGAGAGACGCCGCCTGGCGCTCGTCGAGATCCACAAGAAGTTCTCGATTCCGTTCGCGTGCTTCGCCTTTGCGTTCGTCGGCATCCCGCTCGCCGACACGTTTCGCCGCGGCGGAAAGGGCAGCGGCTTCGCGATCTCTCTCGCGATCCTGGTCGTGTACTACGTCCTGATTTCCAACGGAGAGTCGTGGGCCGAGGACGGAAGGATGAGCCCGGCGCTTGCCATGTGGCTCCCCAACCTCGTGCTGATCGGGCTCGGTCTCGTCGCAGCGCGGCGCTCCGGGAAGGAGCGCGGCCGGTGGACCTGGAAGCTCCGGCGCCGCGGAGCCCCCGCCGCCGCGGTGGAATCCTCCCGCCGCGCCTGGCTCGGCGGGATCCTGCGGTTTCCGGCTCTGATGGATCGGTACGTGCTCGCCCGCTTCTTCTCGACGCTCCTCTACGTTTTCGCATCGGTCCTCCTCCTTTCGGTCGTCGTCGACTATTCGGACAAGGCGGACGAGATCCTGACGAACAAGCCGCCCGGAGTCGTGGTCGTCGGGTACTACCAGGCTTTTCTCCTGTCGATCGCGATGGAGCTGGCGCCGTTCGCCGTCCTCATCGCGACCCTCGTCAGCCTCGGGATCTTCTCCAGGAACAACGAGGACACGGCTTTCAAGGCGGGCGGCGTTTCGGTCCGTCGTCTCGGAGCGCCGATCTTCGTGGCAGCCGCGGTCGGCGCGCTCCTCGCCTTCTCGATCGGCGAATATGCCCTCCCGATCGCCAAGCAGAAGGAGATCCGCTATCGCAACCGGATCGCGGGACATCCCGCCGACTGGAAGCTGCGGACGCCCTCCGAGCGGAACTGGTATTACGCGCGCGACGGTCGGATCTGGCACCGCGAGGAGAGCGAGGCCGGGCGAGCGCTCGCCTCGCCGTCGATCTATCAGTTCGACCGGGAGTTCGACCTGGTGCGACGGACGTCCGCGCGTGAAGCGACGTGGGACGCCGACTCACGGACCTGGGTTCTCCGGCAGGGCTGGACGCGGGAGCTCTCGGGAGGCGAGACGATCTCCTTCGCGACGTTCCTGGAAGAGAGGACGGCGGGCGATCCGCCCCCGGCGTTCTCCGCCGAACACCGGACCCCCGAGGAGATGCGGTTCCGCGAGCTCCAGCGCTTCACGCGGCGGCTCCAGCGGAGCGGATACCCGACGGCCTCGCTGGAGACAGCGCTCCAGTCGAAGATCGCGCGGCCGCTGCTCGTTCCCCTGATGGCTCTGCTCGGGATCCCCTTCGCGTTCCGGATCGGCAGGCGCGGGACGCTCGCCGGAATCGGAGTGGGGCTCGTGCTCGGGATGGTCTTCCTGATCGCGAGCGCCCTCTTCTCGAAGCTGGGAGACGTCGGAGCCCTGCCTCCCCCGCTCGCCGCCTGGTCACCGCACGTCCTGTTCTCGACCGGCGCGGCCTTCCTGCTCGCGCGCCTGCGGACCTGACCGGTGAGAGAATCGGCGGAGTGAACCGGAGGAGCGCATCTCTCGCGCTTCTGCTCGCAACGGCGCTCTGTCCCCGCGCCCTCTCCGAGACGGTTTCGCTCTGGGGAGGAGGGGGCGTCGGGTCGTTGTTCGCGAGCGCCGACCGCGACGTCGAAGGTCACAAGTTCGGTGCCCTCGCCGTGACGTTCGCCGGCGACCGGATCCGGATCCGCTACCTCCAGGGGTCGCTCGAGCGGGAAAAGAATCTGCCCCGCCGCGTCGGGGACGACGATCTGGACTATCTGGGCTTGGACGGAGTCCTGACCCGGAGGTTGACCTCTCTTCCGGCGGACGTTGCAATCGGGTTCGTCCGGTTCGAGGAAGCTTCGCCGCCGCGCACGGAAAGCGGCCACCGCACGTTCGACCACCGCTGGGGCCCGCACGTCTCGCTGCTCCGCGGCTTCCCGATCTGGAAGCACTTCTCGGTGTGGACCGAGCTCGACGTCCACTACGCCCCTTACCACCCGCGGCAGGTCGTCGCTTTCGTCGACGCCGGGCTCGGCTTCCACCTCTGAGAAGCCTCCGCGGCCGGCGGCGGTCGCGCTACGCGAGCGGCTCACCGGACAACCGTTCCAGGATCGCGATCGGCGCCTTCTCCGGGAGCGCCATCGTGCTCTTCGAGATGATCATCGTCTGCTCCAGGGCGGACTGCCCGGAGAGGACGCCGTGACTCACCATGTCGGTGTAGGCGATCCACGTCGATCCGGGCGGGAAGGAGAACGGCTCCCGGCGCGCCTCCGCCTGCAGTTCCTCGTTCTCTTTCAGGTAGTCGTGAAAGCGCAGCATGAACTCGTCGTACCGGGACCGGATGCCCTTGCGCAACCCGACCGCGGCGAGAGCCCGGGCGAGCACCCCCGGAGGCCGGATCGCCGTGACGTGCGGGAGGATCCCCGAGGCGACCGCGTACCGCTCCGCCAGACGGTCGAACGTCCCGCCCGAGATCCACACGCGCGGCTTCTCTCGGTGGACGTTCGTGAAGAAACGGAGGATGCGGTCGCCCTCGGTCGGGCGGCTCGGAAACGAGTCCACGTGGACCAGGTCGTTTCTCGCCTTCGGCGACAGCGGGCGGCCCTCCTCCTCGAACGGCCGGAAGCTCGCGTAGTCGATCCGCCAGGCCGGCGCGTAGCGTGGAAAGAGGCGGGCCAGGAACGAGACGGCGTTCGACGAGTATCGCTCCAGCGCCGATCGCAGAGGCGCCCGCTGACCGGACGGGATGCCGGACGCCCCCGTCAGGCGGCGGCTGGCGGGACGGTAAGCGATGTTCTTGTGAAAACGGGCGCGACCCGGATCGAGGCCGTTGAAGAGCTCGCGGTCCGGGATCGGAAACGGCGGCTCGGCGAAAAAGAGGATCTTGCCCGACTCGAGTTCGGCGGCGAGATCTTCTCCGGGGAGCGGCGAAGCCGGGGAGCAGGTCTTCAGCACCCGACCTACGTCCCTTCCTCCCACGAGGTCATGTAGGTTTCCTGCGCGGCGGTCGGGACGTCGATCCGGATCCCCATCGAAGCGAGTTTCAGTCGCGCGATCTCGCGGTCGATCTCCTCCGGCACCGGGTAAACGCGCTTCTCCAGGCTGGAGTGGTTCTTCACCATGTACTCCGCGGCCAGCGCCTGGTTCGCGAACGACATGTCCATCACCGACGCGGGATGCCCCTCGGCCGCCGCGAGGTTGATCAGCCGCCCTTCCGCGAGGAGATGGATCCGGCGGCCGTCGGCGAGCGTGAACTCTTCCACGAATTCGCGGGTGCGCCGCCGGGAACGGGCGAGCGCCTCGAGCGCGGGGATCTCGATCTCGACGTTGAAATGGCCGGAGTTGCACACGACGGCGCCGTCCTTCATCACCCGGAAGTGCTCGTCGCGGAGCACCGACTTGTTGCCGGTCACCGTGACGAAGAGATCGCCGATGCGCGCCGCCTCCTCCATGGGCAGGACGCGGTAGCCGTCCAGCGCGGCTTCGATGGCCTTGGTCGAGTCGATCTCGGTGACGATGACGTGCCCCCCGAGGCCGCGCGCCCGCATCGCGACGCCGCGGCCGCACCAGCCGTATCCGGCCACCACGACGTTGGTGCCCGCGATGAGGAGGTTCGTCGCGCGGACGATGCCGTCCATCGTGGACTGACCGGTCCCGTAGCGGTTGTCGAAGAAGTGCTTCGTCTTCGCCTCGTTCACCGCGACGACCGGAAACTTGAGCACCCCGGCGCCTTCCATCGCGCGAAGCCGCACGACGCCGGTGGTCGTCTCTTCCGTGCCGCCGAGCACCCCTTCCAGGAGCGATGCCCGATCTTCCGCCGCGAGGGCGGCGGCCCACTGCCGGATCACGGGATCGACGTCGGAGTCCTTGCCGAGCGCCAGGAAGAGGAGCGTTGAGACCAGGTCCGCGCCGTCATCCATCGTCAGGTTCGGCCGGTGCGCGAGAGCCGCGCGGATGTGGTCGTAGTAGGTGGAGTGGTCCTCCCCCTTGATCGCGTACACGGCGACGCCGTAATCCGCCACGAGAGACGCGGCGGCGTCGTCCTGGGTCGAGAGCGGATTGGAGGCGCAGAGGAGAAGGTCCGCTCCTGCCGCCGCGAGCGTCCTCGCGAGGTTCGCGGTTTCGGTCGTCACGTGGAGGCAGGCCGACAACCGCACGCCGGCGAGCGGCTTCTCCTTCTCGAATCGCTCCCGGATCCGCGAGAGCACGGGCATGCTCGCGTCGGCCCACTCGATCTTGAGCTTGCCGGCGGGCGCGAGCGACAGGTCGCGGACGTGATGCGCCGTCCTGCCGGCGACCGCGGTCGTCATCGCGACGCCGGCGCGGCCGCGTGCACTTCGACGCCCGCCGCCGCGGCGAGATCGGCCGCGCGGTCGACCCGCTCCCACGAAAACTCGGGCCGCCCGAAGTGTCCGAAAGCCGCCGTCGCCTTGTAGATCGGCCTCCGGAGGTCCAGCGTTTCGATGATGCCGCGCGGAGTGAGCTGGAAATGCTCGCGGACGAGATCGACGATCTTCTCTTCCGCGAGCTTGCCCGTTCCGTAGGTCTCGATGTGTACGGAGACCGGATCCGCGACGCCGATCGCATAGGCGAGCTGCAGGAGGACGCGGTCCGCGAGGCCGGCGGCGACGACGTTCTTGGCGATGTAACGCGCCATGTAGGCCGCGGAGCGGTCCACTTTCGTGGGGTCCTTGCCCGAGAACGATCCGCCCCCGTGCGGAGCGCTCCCTCCGTACGTATCGACGATGATCTTCCGTCCGGTCAGACCGCTGTCGCCCTGCGGGCCTCCGATCACGAACCGGCCGGTCGGGTTGACGTGGAACTTCGTCTCCCGCGTCAGGAGATCGGGAGGAATGACCGGCCGGATGACTTCCTCGATGATCGCTTCCTTCAACTCGTGGTGCTTGATCGCCTCCGCGTGCTGGGTGGAGACGACGACGGCCTCGACGCGGACGGGCCGCCGGCCCTCGTACTCGATGGTGACCTGCGACTTGCCGTCCGGCCGGAGGAAGTCGAGCTCCCCCTTGCGGCGCGCTTCCGAGAGCCTCCGGACGAGAGCGTGCGCGAGCGTCAGGGGGAGCGGCATGTACTCTTCGGTCTCGCGAACGGCGAACCCGAACATCATTCCCTGGTCGCCAGCGCCCCCCGTGTCGACACCCCGCGCGATGTCGGCCGACTGCGGGTCGATCGAAGAGATCACCGCGCACGTCTCGTAGTCGAAGCCGAACTTCGCCCGGGTGTAGCCGATCTCCTTGATCGTCTGCCGGACGACCGAAGGAAGATCGACGTAGGTCTTCGTCGAGATCTCACCGGCGATGAAGGCGAGGCCGGTCGTCACGAGCGTTTCGCACGCCACGCGGCCCGTCGGGTCGTCGCGGAGGACCGCGTCCAAGATCGCGTCGGAAATCTGGTCCGCGATCTTGTCCGGATGTCCTTCGGTGACGGACTCCGAGGTGAAAAAGTGTTTTCCGTTGTTGAGCATCAACGCACTCCTTGCTTGGGTCGAGGCGGGATCAAAACGCGGCAGACTAGCATTCCGGCCGGACGAGAGCAACGGCTCAGCCGCCGGTTCGCGCCAGGAACCAGAAAACGTTGCGCGCGTACGCCCTCCTCGACACGACTTCGAGGCCGCGGACCTCCGGGGGCGATTCGTCCGAGTCGGTCTGGAGAACGAGTCTGCCTCCCGCGGCGACCAGGTCTGCGATCGATCGCGGGAGACCGGCGTTTCCCCGACCGTAGGGCGGATCGGCGAACACGAGGTCGAACCGCTCCCCCGCGCGCGCGAGATCGGTCGCGGCGGCCCGCGCGTCTTTCGCGAGGACCCGGACCTCTCCTTCGCGCGCTGCCAGCCGGACGAGGTTCGTTTCGAGGGCGTCCCGGTCGCTCTCGACGAATACGACCTCCGAGGCCCCCCGCGAGAGGGCCTCCAGTCCGATCGCGCCACTTCCCGCGAAGAGGTCGAGCACGCGGATCCCGGCGACCGAGTCCTGCAGGATGTCGAAGAGGGCCTCGCGGGCGCGACCCGAAGTCGGCCGGGCGCCCCGCGGAACGACCAGTCTCCTCCCCTTCCAGCGGCCGGCCACGATGCGGACCGCGGAAGGAGGCTTCACTCCGGCGGCGAGAACTGGTACCGGAGCTCCTCGATCTTCACGAACTGCGAGTACGGCTCGATCACCCCGACGATCTCGACGAACCCTTTTTCCTTCTCGAGCCTCCGGACGCGGAAGACCGCTCCGTCGAAGCGCTTCAGGAGCGTTCCGGGGGCCAGCACGTCTGGGGTAAATCGCGAAGCCGGCGCGAGGGGGTTGGTGAAGATCGTCTTCAGCCCGTCGAGCGCGGCGCGGAGGCCGCCGGCGTCCGCCGAAAGCGCGGACAGGTCGTCGAAGCGAACGCGCTTTTGAAACCCGTCGGAGCGCGCGAGCGTCACCGAAGACTTTCCCGCGAACTCGCTTCCCAGGCCGCTGCGTAGATCGTCCGGCAACTCCCAGAACTCGCGGCGAGAGAAGTACGAGCAGTAGAACGCGAGCTCCTCGGGAGAGACGGTCTTGCGGCGGACCTCCTCCCCTCGTGCATCCGAGGTCTTCCACACGACCGTCCGGTCGGAGAAGAGCGTCATCCGTTCGTAGCCTTCGCGCGACTGCCGCACCCATTCCACGCAGAAAGTCGACTTCGAGGGCACGGCCCCGGGAGCCGGCGTCGAACGGGCACTCAAGAGAAGGAGCGCAACGACCGCCGTCACGACCGGGCGGCCTTCAGTGCGAACGCCAGCTCCTGCTCCGGCTGAATCGCGCCGTCCTGTCGGGCCGAGAGCGTCGCCGACAGCGCGCGGCCGATCGCGGGACCCGGCGGAATCCCGGCCGCCACCAGATCCTGGCCGCGAATCGTGAGCCGAAACTGCGGAGCAGCTTCCGCGATCGAAAGGATCCGGCGGGCGAGCGGCGCCGACGCCTCCGCGGCGGCCGCGACCACGGAGTCGTCGTCGAGCGCCTCGATCCGCTCGGCGAGCCGGGCGGCGCCCAAATCAGCCGATTCGCCGAGCGATTTCCGCGCCATCGGCCAGCCGCGGACGGCCTTCGCCGGGGCGGTCGAAAGGTTCAGCCGGCGCGCGACCGCGGCGGCGGCGTCGGTCGGGAGGTCCCCCATCCAGGACAGAAGGTACACGAGCCAGCTCCCGTTCCGGCCGGTTTGCGTCGCGATGCGCTCGGCGCGGCGCAGTCGCCGGGCGACGCCCTGGTCGGACGCGAGAGCGGGATGGATGGTCCGGGAAAGACCCAGGGCCGCCATTTCGGAGACGGCGGCGGCCCGGTCCGGCTCCGCGAAGAGAAGGACGATCTCCCGTCGGAGCCGGTCGCCCGAGATCCGGTCCACCGCGCCGGCCGCGACCGCGGCGCGGATCGCGGCGCGGGTCGACCGCTCGATTAGGAAACCGAGCCGGTTCGCATAGCGGACGGCCCGAAAGGCGCGGGTCGGGTCGTCGAAGAACGATCGCGGATGGAGGGCGCGCACGAGCCTCGCTCGAAGATCCCTCCGTCCTCCGAACGGATCCAGGAAATCCGGTCGGTTCGATCGGCCGATTCGCATCGCCATCGCGTTGACCGTGAAGTCCCGCCGCGCGAGGTCGTCGTCGATGGAACCGGCGCGGACTCTCGGCAGCGCGCCCGGCGTTTCGTAGTCCTCGGCCCGCGCCGTCGCGACGTCGAGACGCTCCCCCTCCGGAAGCCGCAATACCGCGGTACCGAAGCGGCGGTGGGTCTCGACGGCGGCATGGAGATCATGCGCGAGCCGGCGCGCGAAGACGACCGCGTCGGCTTCGACGACGAGGTCGAGGTCCGTGATCGCGCGGCCGAGAAGGAGATCCCGCACCGCGCCACCCACGAGGTAGAGGGTCGTCCCGGTCTCGAGGGCGAGCTTCCGGACCGGCGCGATCCGCCGGAGGACATCGGGAGGAAGCGCGCCGACCGGCGGCCGGGTCACTCGAAGTGGAAGCGGACGGAGTCCTCGCCCGTCAACGCCCGCACCTCTCCGGTCAGTCTGGGCGAGGGCGTGACGCGTATGGAATCCGCCGCCTTCAGCTTCACCTCGAAATCGCCGGGTCGGATGAGACGCAGCGCGAGCGGCGTGGTGCCGGAGTGCAGCTTCAGGAGCTCCTTCAACCTGCCCATGAGTTTTTCGTCGGCGAGCGTCAGGTTGATGCGGATTTCCATCTCGCGGGCGAGCCGCTCCCGGATCCCCTCGAGCGGCGCCACGTCCGAGACCGTCAGCTCGAGAGCGCCGCCGGACTCGCGGACGACGGCGGTCGCGAGGACCGGCAGGTCGGCGCGGATCCAGGAGGCGACTCTCTCGTAGAGGTTGGCGAAGACGCAGACCGCCACGCCGCCCGTCGTGTCCTCGAGCGTCGCCTTCAACATCGTCTTGCCTTCGTTGACGCCTTTCTTGATCTTCTGCTTCTTGACGTTGACGAGCACGCCGGCGATCCGCACGGTCTGGTCGACGCGGGACGGCAGATCCTGGACGCGGACGTCGGCGAACCGGTCGACTTCTTCCAGGTACTTCGTGAGCGGATGCCCCGTGACGTAGAACCCCAGAACGTCTTTTTCCCGACGGAGCTTTTCTTCGAGCGACCACTCCGGCTCTTCGGAGAACTGGTCGGAGGGAAAGTCTTCGTCCTCCCCCGCGCCGAACAGGTTGGACTGACCGAGCTCGACTTCCTCCCGCCGCCGCGCGGCCATCGCGACGACCTTTTCCGAATTGGCGGCGAGCGTCGCGCGGTTCCGGCCGAGCGAGTCGAGCGCCCCGGCGCAGATCAAGGCGTCGAGGGTGCGCTTGTTGACGACGCGCAGGTCCAGCCGATCGGCCAGGTCGCTGAACGAGGCGAACGGCCGGCTGCGCCGCTCCTCGAGGATCGACTCCGCCGCCTGGTCCCCGACTCCCTTGATCGCGGCGAGACCGAAACGAATCGCGGAAGAAACCGCCGCGAAATTCTTGGAAGATTCGTTGATGTCCGGTGGCAGCACCGGGATCCCCATCTCGACGCAGTCTCCGATCACCTTGACGATCCCGTCGGTCGAGCCGATTTCCGCGGAGAGCGCGGCGGCCAGGAAGTCCACCGGGTAGTGGGCCTTGAGGTAAGCGGTCTTGTAGGCGACCAGCGCGTACGCCACGGCGTGAGACTTGTTGAAGCCGTAGCGCTCGAACGGCTCGATCAGAGCCCAGAGCTCTTTCGCCTTGTCCTTCGTCGTGCCGTGCTCGGCGGCCCGGCCCAGGAACTTCTCCCGTTCCGCGGCCATGATCTCGCGCTTCTTCTTGCCGATCGCCTTCCGCAGGAGATCCGCCTCGGCGAGCGAGTAGCCCGCGATCCGCGAGGCGATCAACATGACCTGCTCCTGGTAGACGAGGATCCCGAGCGTCTCCTTGAGGATGTCCTCGATCTCCGGCAGCGGATAGGTAACCTTCCGGGTTCCGTTGCGCCGACGGACGTACTCCTCGACCATCCCGACGTCGAGCGCGCCCGGCCGGTAGAGAGCGTTCAGGAGCGCGAGATCCGAGAACACCTTGGGCTTCGCGCGCCGCAGGAGATCCCGCATGCCGGACGAGTCGAACTGGAACACGCACGCGGTCTTGCCCGACCGGAAGAGCTCGAACGTCTTCTCGTCGTTCAGCGGGATGCGATCGAGCTCGACGACGTCCCCCGTTCGCTCCCGGATGCCCGCCACGGCCGCGTCCATGACGTCGAGCGTGATCAGGCCGAGGAAGTCGATCTTCAAGAGGCCCATCTTCTCGACCGCGTTCATGTCGAACTGGGTCGTCACGTCGCCCGTGTTGGTGCGGTAGAGCGGGAGGTAGTCGGTGATCGGCCGGGGCGCGATGACGACGCCCGCCGCATGCATCCCGGCGTGCCGCGAGAGGCCCTCCAGCCGTTCCGCGATCCGAACGACCTTCGCGACCGACTCGTCCGCCTGGATGGCTTCCCGCAGCGGCGCCGACTCTTTCAGGGCCCGTTCGAAGTTCACGTCGATGCCGTCCGGGATGAGCTTCGCGATGCGGTCGCCGATCGCGACCGGGAGCGAAAGCACCCGTGCGACGTCGCGGACGGCGAGCTTCGGCTTCAGCTGCGAGAACGTCACGATCTGCGCGACGTTCTCACGGCCGTACTTCCTCGTGACGTACTCGATCACCTCGGCGCGGCGCGCCTGGCAGAAGTCGATGTCGATGTCGGGCATCGAGATCCGTTCGGGGTTCAGGAACCTTTCGAAGAGGAGGTCGTAGCGGAGCGGATCGATCTCTGTGATCCTGAGCGACCATGCGACGATGGAGCCGGCCGCGCTGCCGCGACCGGGCCCCACCGAAATGCCGCTCTCCCGGGCCTGCCGGATGAAGTCGGAGACGATCAGGAAGTAGGAGGGGAATCCCATCTTCTCGATGACGCCGATTTCGTACTCGAGCCTCTCCCGGTATTTCTCCGGCGGGTTCGGGATCTTTCCGGCCGCGAAAAAGGGCTGAAGGCCCGCGAGGCGGTGTTCGAGCCCCTCGCGCGCGAGATCCGCGAAGTGCTCCCCCGGCGTCTTCCCGTCCGGAGCCGGAAAGCTCGGAAGGTGGAGTCCCTCGGTGTCGAACGTCACGCCACAGCGCTCCGCGACCGCGACCGTGTTCGTCAGGGATTCCTCGGACCAGCGCCGGAACCGCTCGCGCATCTCGTCTGCGCTCTTGACGTAGAACTCGTCGTTGTAGAAGCGCATCCGCCGCTCGTCCTCGAGGGTCTTGCCCATGCCGATGCAGAGCAGCACCTCGTGCGCGAACGCGTCATCGCGCCGCAGATAGTGGGCGTCGTTCGTCGCGACGACCGGAGCCCCGGTTTCGCCCGAGAGAAGCAGGAGATCGGGGAGGATCTCGGTCTGCTTCGGCAGCCCGTGGTCCATCAGCTCGATGAAGAAATTGTCTTTGCCGAAGATCTCCTGGTACTCGCGGACCGCCCTCGCCGCCGCGCCCCGGTTGCCGCGGGACAGGGCTCCTGCGACCTCACCCTTCAAGCACCCGGACAGGCCGATCAGGCCCTCCGCGTTCTCCCGCAGGAGGGCCTTGTCCATGCGCGGGCGGTGGTAGAAACCCGAGAGATAGGCTTCGGACACGAGACGGACGAGATTCCGGTAACCCGTCTGGGTCGCGGCCAGGATCGTCAGGTGATACGCGTACCCGTCGCCCGACTCGCTCGACGCCTGCGCTTCGCGGTCGCGCCGGTCCGCCGGCGCGATATACGCCTCGACGCCCAGGATCGGCCGGACGCCCTGCTTGAGAGCCTCGTGGTAGAAGGAAAACGCCCCGAACATGTTGCCGTGATCGGTCACGGCGACCGCCGGCATCTCGAGCTCGCGGATGCGGCGGCACAGCTCTCCCAGCCGGTTGGCGCCGTCGAGAAGCGAATACTGCGTGTGGAGATGGAGATGGACGAAGTCGGCGGGCATCGAAGACCGATTGTACGGGAGTTTGGAAGACCCTAGGCTTCGCCAGACGGATGTCGCTCAAACGCGCGCTCGGTCCCTTCGACGCGACGATGGTCGTCGTCGGCGGCATCATCGGCTCCGGCATCTTCGTCGTCCCGGCGGTCGTTGCGCAGCGGCTCCCGACCTCCGCTCTCGTTCTCGCGGCGTGGCTCGTCGGCGGAGGGATCGCGCTCGCAGGAGCGTTCGCGTTCGCGGAGCTCGCGGCGCTCTTCCCGCAGGCCGGCGGGGAGTACGCCTATCTGCGCGAGGCGTACCATCCGCTGGTCGCGTTCCTGTTCGGCTGGGCTTCGCTCCTGATGATCCAGGGGGGCGGCCTCGCCGCGGTCGCGGTCACGTTCGCGCACTACGCTCTGACGTGGATGGGCCGCGACGCTTCGAACGCGGCCGCGTGGAGCGCCGCGGCGATCACCGTCGTGGCCGCCGTCAATGTGCTCGGGGCGAAGCCCGGCAGCCGGCTGCTGAACGTCCTGGTCATCTCGAAGATGGGGGCGCTCGGGGCCCTGATCCTGGGCGGACTGCTCCTTCCCCGAGCCTCTTCCAACGGACCGGCGCCATCCGGGCCCGCCCCCACTTCCGCCTGGCTCGGTCTCGGCGCGGCCCTCGTCCCCATCCTCTTCGCCTACGGCGGATGGCAGAGCGTCAACCTGGTCGCCGAGGAGACCCGGGAGCCACGCCGCACGCTTCCGATCGCGCTCTTGGCCGGAATGGCGATCGTCATCCTCGTCTACATGCTCGCGAACGTCGTCTACCTGCAGGTGCTGTCGCGCCCCGGCCTGGCGGCCACAGGGACGCCGGCCGCCGACGCTCTCCGCCGGATCTACGGACCGGGGGCGGACCGGCTGGTCGCGGCGGCGATCGCGATCTCCGCGTTCGGGTTCCTCGATCTGACGCTGCTCGCCCAGACGCGCATCTATTTCGCGATGGGCCGCGACGGGGTGTTCCTGCCCGGCCTCGCGCGCCTGCATCCGAAGTTCCAGACACCGGCGCTCGCGATCCTCCTCCAGGCGGGATGGGGAATCCTCCTCGCGCTGACCGGGACCTTCGCTGAGCTCGTCGATTCGGTCGTTTTCGGCGACTGGATCTTCTTCGGGCTGACAGGAGCCGCGATCTTCGTGTTCCGCCGGCGCCTCCCGGTCGCGAGCCGGGAGCCCGGCGCCTTTCGCACACCGGGGTATCCGGTCATTCCGGCGCTCTTCGTGCTGGCCGCCGCGGTCGTCGTCGCCGGCGCGATTCGATCGAGTCCCGGCCGGTCGCTGGTCGGCGTCGTCCTTCTCGCGACGGGTCTCCCGGTCTACCGGTTCTTCACGCGGCGAAGAACCCCGGGCGAGGCCGGATGAAAGCGCGCGCGCGCTACATGGACTGGGCGAAGCACCGGGCGAAGCCGGCGATCGATCTCGCCGGATCGAACTTGCTCGCGTGCTCGCTCGACGATCTCCCCGGTGCGCGGGAGGCTCTCGACATCTCGGGCGAAAGTCCGAACGGGTTTGCGCCGCTCGTCGAGGCGATCGCGGCGCGCTACGGTGTCGGACCCGACAACGTCGCGACCGCGGTCGGCTGCTCGGGCGCCAACTTCCTGACGCTGGCCGCGTTCGTCGGGCCGGGAGACGAAGTCCTCCTGGAGCGGCCCGGATACGACCCCCTCGCCGCCGCGGCCACGATGCTCGGGGCGGACGTGTCGCGGTTCGACCGGCGGTTCGAGGAGGGCTACCGGCTCGATCCGGACCGGATCGAGCGGGCGGTGACTCCGCGAACGCGCGCCGTCGTCCTGTCGTCGCCCCACAACCCGTCGGGGGTACTGGCTGGCGTGGACGACCTGCGCGAAATCGGCCGCCTCGCGGAACGCCACGGTTTTGCGGTCATGGTCGACGAGGTCTACCTCGATCTCGCCTCTTCCGGACACGCGCCGGCCGCCACGCTCTCCCCCGCTTTCGTTTCCACCAACAGCCTGACGAAGGCGTACGGGCTCGCTTCTCTGCGCTGCGGCTGGTCTCTCGCGTCACCGGAGGTCACCGAGGAGATCCGCCGGGCGCGCAACGCCGTGGACGTGTGGAGCGCGATCCCGGCGGACCGTCTTTCGGTGGTCGCCTTCCGCCGTCTCGACCGCCTGCACGATCGCGCCCGGCAAATCGTCGGGTCGAACGCGCCTCTCGTCCAGGCATTCCTCGACTCACGCCCCGAGCTCGAGTGTGTCTCCTCGAGCGCGACGATTGCCTTCCCGCGCTTTCGCGACGGTCGCGACGCGGATCCGTTCGCCCGGAAACTCCTCCGCGACCACGGCGTCGCGCTGGTTCCGGGCGTCTTTTTCGATTCGCCGTCCCACTTCCGGATCGCGTACGGCGGCGCGCCGGAAGACGTCGAGAAGGGATTGGAAGCGATCGCCGCCTGCCTCGCGGCGCCGTGAGGGTCAGCCCTCTCTTTCGAGCTCCGCTGCCGTTTCCTGGATCGTCCGCCACGCGGAAGAGACGTGCCGCTCCTCCGTCCGGCTCTGTCCGATCGACAACCGCAGCGTGTATCGGCCCCCGAGCGTCGTGTGGGTCAGGTACAGCCGGCCGCCGGCGTTCAACCTCTCGAGCAGCCGCCGGTTGATCTCGTCTCCGCCGACGTGGCGGAAGCACACCAGGTTGAGGGGGACCGGCGCGGCCAGCTCGAACCGGCCGGAGGCGTCGATCCAGTCCGAGAACTTCTGCGCGAGCTCGACGTGACGGCGGACGTGGTGGCGAAGGCCTTCGACGCCGTAGTGGCGGATCACGAACCAGAGCTTCAGCGCGCGGAACCGGCGGCCCAGGGGAACGTGCCAGTCCCGGTAGTCGAAGACCGCGCCCGATTCCGAGGCCTGGTTCTTGAGGTACTCGGGCGCGACCGAGAGCGTGCGGATGAGGGCCTCTCGGTCCGCGATCCAGAAACAGTCGCAGTCGAAATTCGTGAACATCCACTTGTGCGGGTTGAAGCAATAGCTGTCGGCGAGATCGAGCCCTTCCTGCATGCCCCGGAACTCCGGGCAGAGCGCGGCGGTGCCCGACATGGCCGCGTCGACGTGGAGCCAGATCCCTTCGTCGCGGCAGATCCTGCCGATCTCGGCCACGGGGTCGATCGCGTTCGACGAAGTCGTTCCCACCGTCGCGCAGACGAAGCAGGGCGCTTTTCCGGCGCCCCGATCTTCGGCGATCCTCCGCGCGAGCGCGTCCGGTCGCATGGCGAACCGGCCGTCCACCTCGACGAGACGGAGGTTTTCTCTCCCGAGCCCCGCGATCTTCACGGCCTTCTCGATCGACGAGTGCGCCTGTGAGGAGGCGTATGCCGTGAGCTTCCCGTCGGCGCCGACCTCGTTGACTCGGAAGCCGGTCGCGCGCTCGCGGGCCGCGAGCAGCGCGCAGAGAGCCGAGCTCGAAGCGGTGTCCTGGATGACGCCGCCCCCGGTCCCGTCCGAGCGGAACTTCGACGGGAGGCCGAGCATTCCGACCAGCCAGTCGAGAACGTGGGTCTCGAGCTCGGTGCAGGCAGGGCTGGTCGCCCAGAGCATCCCCTGGACGCCCACGCCCGCCGAGAGGAGCTCGCCCAGGATCGCCGGGCCCGAGTTGTTCGAGGGGAAGTACGCGAAGAAATTCGGGGACTGCCAGTGCGTGATCCCCGGCAGGATCAGCCGGTCTACGTCGGCGAGCATCGCGTCGAAGGGCTCCCCTTCCGCCGGGGGAACGGCGGGAAGGTGTGCGCGAATCTCGCCCGGCCGGACGCGGGAGAGGACCGGAAAGCTCTCGATCCGGTCCATGTAGTCCGCGATCCAGTCAACGGCCGCGCGGCCGTTGCGTCGGAACTCGTCGGACGTCATGTGGAACCCGCGCGGATCGGCCGCGTCGGTCATGACGTCGCCGCCCGGGGCGGCTTCACTCCCACTCGATCGTCGCGGGAGGCTTGGACGTGACGTCGTAGACGACGCGGTTGATGCCGCGCACGGTCCCCACGATGCGGCTCGCGATCCGGTCCAGCAGTTCGTGCGGCATCCGGAACCAGTCGGCCGTCATGAAGTCGGTGGTCTGGACCGCCCGCACGGCGCAGACGAAGTCGTGGGTCCGGTTGTCGCCCATCACGCCGACCGACTTGACCGGCAGCAGCACCGCGAACGCCTGGGAAATCGCGTCGTAAAGCCCGGCCGAGCGGATCTGCACGATCTCGTCCGCCCGCTGCAGGATCGCGACCCTCTCGCGCGTGACTTCTCCCGGGATCCGCACCGCGAGGCCCGGACCGGGGAACGGATGGCGCGACAGGAACTCCTGCGGCAGGCCGAGCTCCCCGCCCAGGCGCCGAACCTCGTCCTTGAACAGCTCCCGCACCGGCTCGATCAGCTCGAGCCCGAGCTTCTCCGCCAGACCGCCGACGTTGTGATGCGTCTTGATCACCGCGGACGGCCCCTTGATCGAGACGGACTCGATCACGTCCGGATAGAGCGTGCCCTGCGCCAGGTATTTCGCGTCCGGGATCTCCCGCGCCTCTCTCTCGAAGACCTCGATGAACGTCCGGCCGATGACGCGGCGTTTCTCCTCCGGATCGGTGACCCCTTCGAGCCGCGAGAGGAAGAGGTCCGAAGCGTCCACGGCGCGGATCTCGATCCCCAGGCGGCCGAAGGCTTCCTGGACCTGCCGCGCCTCGTGCGCCCGCAGGAGGCCGTGATCCACGAGAATCGGATGGACCCGATTACCCAGCGCCTCCCGCAGGAGAAGAGCGGTGACGGCGGAGTCCACGCCTCCGGAGAGAGCGCAGACGACCGACCCCGCCGGCGCCTGGCGGCGGATCGCGCCGACCTTCTCGTGCCGGAACGATTCGATCGTCCAGTCGGGCCGAACGCGGCACGCGCGGAAGAGAAAGTTCTCGAGGATCGCCGAGCCGTGCTCGGTGTGACGAACCTCCGGGTGAAATTGCAGGCCGTAGATGCGGTGCTCCGCGTCCTCGAATGCGGCGACCGGAGTGGACGGCGTCGAGCCCGTGACCCGGTATCCCGGAGGCGGTTTGATGACGGAGTCGCCGTGGCTCATCCAGACCGTCTGTTCCGGCTCCAGGCCCGCAAAGAGTTCCGAATCGGTCGCGAGACGCGCGACCGCCCGCCCGTACTCGCGGCCGTTCGCGGGCGTCACCTCTCCCCCGCTCACGTGCGCCATCCACTGCATTCCGTAACAGAGCCCGAGCACGGGCACTCCGAATGCGCGGGGATCGGTCCGCGGCAGCGGGGCTCCTTCGTCGTAGACGCTCTGCGGCCCTCCCGAAAGGATGATTCCCGCCGGGTTCCAGCGCCGGATCCCCTCTTCGGTCTCGTCGGGAGGCAGCACGACGGAAAAGACCCGCGCGTCGCGGACTCTCCGCGCGATCAGTTGCGCGTACTGGCCGCCGAAATCGAGGACGACGATCGAACGAGCGGGCGCCGTCACGAGACCCTCGCCCGCGAGATCACCGCCGCCGGAGCGGCGAGGAGCGAGGCCGGCACGATCGCCCCGGCGGCCCCGAGAAAGGGGGCGAGCGCCACGATGACCGGCGTCACGAGCGCGCCGGGGGCGTACGCCCGCGAGAGCCGATCACCCGCCATCACCAGCGCCGCCACGGTCAAGAGGTAGAGGAGCGGAAAGGCTCTCCGAAAGGCGCGGTCGAACGCGGAGCGCGCGACCGGCCGCCGGGGACCATAGAGCGCGGTCTCCGCGACCGCGATGCAGAGCACGAAAAGAAGCGTCACGAGGTACAGCGGGAGGAAGAAGACGATGCACTGCTCCAGGAACCGGAACTCCGGCGTGGAGCGGGCCGCGCTCGCGACACCCCACTGCTCGAAAAACGGATAGCTCGCGAACCCGGCGTCCTGGCGGCCGTGCGTCAGCAGGAAGAGGAGGACGCCCAGGAGGAAAGCGGAAGGGAGGAGAAGCGCCGTATGCCGGAAGAACTTCAACCTGCCGCTATTCTAACCGCGCCCCGCCTGCGGCTATCCTTCGCGGCGGTGACCGTCCGCAAATCGACGAAGAGATGGCTCACGGCCTTCGCGACCGCGTGCCTCCTGCTGGTGATCGATGGCGGCGCCCACCGGCTGGGAGCGCTCGGGGTCGTCGCCTGGATCGTCGCGTGGACCGCCGGGATCCTGCTCCTGTTTCGCGCGGTTCGCGCGGCCTTCCGCGCCATCGTTCGGCGTCTCTCGCTCCGGCTCGCGTTCTCGTACTTCCTCATCGGCATCGTGCCGATCCCTCTGCTCGCGCTCCTTCTCCTCTCGGTCGCCTACCTCCTGTCTTTTCAATTCGTCGGCACCCGGATCCGGCGCGAGCTCCAGGCGATCGCGGCGCAAGCGAGCGATCACACGCCGGGCGCGAGCGCGATCGAAGTGCGGGACGGCCGCGTCGCCCGATCGTCGTTCGCCTGGCTCCCCGAAGGCTCGCTGGCGCCGTGGGCGGAGCACGAGGAGGACCCGAAGTTCCTGTTGGAGGAGGAGCGGATCTGGCTCGTCGCAGGCCGTGCGGTAGACGGGCAGGGACGCCTCCTCCTCGTTCCGCTGCAGAACCGGGAAGCGTTGCAGGAGCTCGCCGACCGGACCGGTTACTCCGTGGTCGCGGGTCCCGGAAGGCGAAACAGCAGCGGCCGCGCCTACACCGTCCGCGTCGCTCCTGGAAAAAAGAAGTCGGACCCGAATCCGGACGTGTCCCTCAATAACATGGTGCGTCCCCGCACGGCGGAGAAACCGGGCCGCGGCTGGCTGCACCGCGAGAGCCTCGTCGGCGTCTTCCTGGCTCACCCGATCGCGGTTTTCGGATCCTCGGAGCCGGCTTCGGAGCGCGTCGTCGCCGTCGTCGGACGAACGTCGCCGCTCTTCCTCTACAACGAGTTCTTCTCGAACTGGGTGCCGGGCGCGAGCCGGATCATTCTCACCGTGATGGGTGGTCTGGCTGCGGCGCTGCTCTGCGTCTATCTCGTCGCCCTCGCGCTCGCGTTCGGTCTCGTCGCGAGCATCACGCGGAACGTCAACCGCATGACCCGCGCCTCGACCGCCATCGCGGCGGGAGACTTCTCCGTCCGCGTCAACACGAAGTCACGTGATCAGATCGGCGACCTCGCGCGTTCGTTCGACGGTATGGCCGACTCCATCCAGCGTCTCCTCCTCGACACGGCTCGCAAAGAGCGGCTCGAGGGGGAGATCGCGGTCGCCCGGACGATCCAGCAGAAACTTCTCCCTCCGGCTTCCGCCGAGCTCGCCGGCGCCCGCGTGCTCGCGCACGTCCAGTCCGTCGCCGAGATCGGCGGCGACTACTACGACTATCTTTCGACGCCCGACGGACGGACGGCGATCGTCATCGGAGACGTCTCGGGCCACGGCCTGCCGACCGGACTCCTCGTCGCGATGGCGAAAGCCGCTCTGACGACGCTGATCGAGACCGGCCTCCGGGGTTCCGAGATCTTCCAGCGGCTGAACGACCTGATTCACCGCTCGACCGACTCCCGAAACTACATGACGCTCTCTCTCCTCATCCTCGATTCCGCGGCGAAACAGGGGGACCTCACCAACGCCGGGCAACTCGCCCCCTACCGCGTTTCGGGAGCCGGCGTCGCGAGCCTGTCTCTGCCCTCCTTTCCGCTCGGGATCTCGGAGAGCTCGAAGTTCGCGACACGGGCCTGGCCTCTGGCGTCCGGGGACAAGGTCGTCTTCTTGACCGACGGGCTGGTCGAGTGCACGAGCCCTTCCGGCGAGCCCTTCGGTTTCGAAAGGCTCGAGGCGATCCTCGCCCGCGAGGCGTCGTCCGACGCCGTTTCGATCCGGGACGCGATCCTCCGCGAGACGGAAGCCCACACCGGAGGAGCGCCGCCCGAAGACGACCGGACGCTCGTGATCGTGACGCTCGACTAGCGAGCGTCGGCTTCTAGCGCCAGTGGCCCTCGACCCAGAACCAGCCGCGGCGCCCGTGCCGCCAGTGTCCCTCCACCCAGCGCGCGTGCGGCCGGGGACCGATCTCCCAGCGGCCCGGCACCCAGACGTAGGCCGCCCCGTCCCAGCGGTAGTAGCCGCGCTGCCAGACGTGGTTGCGCGACGGCGCAGGCCCCCGTCTCTCGACTCGAATCCGGGGCGGCCGGATCCGGACGTAGATCGGCACCGCCGCAATGGGGGCGGATCCGAGGAAAAGAGCCAGGAGACCGGCCGCAGGCAGGAGAGTCCGGGGTTTCTTCATCTCGATTCCTCCTCTCAGAGTCCGACGATCGGGTCCGGACGGGACGCGATATCCCTCCGGCCGTCTCATAACTCTCTTGCAACGACTTTGCCGAGTGTCGCGGCGTCGATGTTCCCTCCCGACAGGATCACCGCGACCGGGCGCCCGGAGAGCTCCTCCCTCAATCGCCGCAGGCCCGCGAGACCGGCGGCTCCGGCTCCTTCCGCGAGGTTGTGCGTCGTCGAGAGGAGAAGGCGTACGGCCGAGGCGATCTCGGACTCGCTCGCCGTGACGAAGCCCGAGAGACCCCGTCGAAGCGCCGGGAACGTCAGGTCGTAGGGTTGCCTCGTCGCCAGGCCGTCGGCGAACGTGTGGGCGGACGGCAGGGTGATGACGCGCCCCGCGTGCCAGGAATCATGGATGGCGGCGGCGCGCTCCGCCTGGACCCCGTAAACGCGCACGGCCGGCGCGATCTCCCGGACCACCGTCATCGCGCCGACCGCCTGCGATCCGCCTCCGACCGCGACCACGATCGCCTCGATCTCCGGTCGCTCCTCGAGGATCTCGAGGGACAGCGTCGCCGCGCCGGCGATGACTTGCGGCTCGTTGGTCGAGTGAACCAGGCGCAAGCCCCGCTCGCGGACGAGACGCTCCGCGACCTCGACGGACTCGTCGTAGTCGTGGCCCTCCTCGACGAGCTCCGCACCGAAGCCGCGCATCGCCTCGTTCTTTTCGGGGTTGTTCCCGAGCGGGACGCAGACCGTGACCGGTATGCCCAGGATCGCACCGGCCCACGCGAGCCCCTGCCCGTAATTTCCCCGCGTGGCGCCGATCGCGCCCCTCTTCTTCTCTTCCGCGGACAGCGTGGTCAGCACCGACATCGCGTTGCGCGCCTTGAACGAGTTCGTCGGGTTGTGGTTTTCGTGCTTGACCCAGACGCGAATTCCGTTCCCGAGGGCTCGATCGAGGGCCGCGTAATTGCGCATCGCCGTCGGCGGGAGATGGGAACCGATGCGCCGGCGCGCCTCCAGGACGTCGGAGAACTCGATCGGCCATTCACCGGGCATCGCGTGACAATATAGGTTGCTCCGGAAACGACGCGATGCCGCCTCGCCGAAAAAAGAAGAAAGGGGCCGAGCCGGCCTCGCGGGGCCTGGCTCCGGCAGATCTCGCCGCGGCCGACGCGCCGACGGAGGTCGCGAAGCTCGAGCGGCAGATCGAGGCGGACGGCGGATCGGTGCTCGGCGTCTACCGCGACCCGCTCGGCTCGAAGTGGCAGGTGCTGGCCGGCCTGCCCGTCGAGAAGGTCGCGCCGACCCCGTTTCAGAGGGACGTGTCGCCGGCCCACGTCTCGCGGCTGGCTGCCGTCATCGACCGGCTGGACCGGTTCCTCGATCCGATCATCGCGGTTCGGGGGTCGGACGGGTCGTACTGGACCCCCAACGGACACCATCGACTGATGGCGCTGAAGGCGCTCGGAGCAAAGTCGGTCACCGCGCTCGTGCTGCCGGATCCCGAGCTCGCGTACAAGATCCTCGCCCTCAACACCGAGAAGGCGCACAACCTCCGCGAAAAGGCGCTCGAGACGATCCGGATGGCGCGGGATCTCGCGGTGAAGCAGCCCTCGTCGGCCGAAAAGGACTACGCGCTCGAGTTCGAGGAGCCGGCCTTCCTGACCCTCGGTCTCTGTTACGAGGAGAACGGCCGGTTCTCGGGAGGGGCGTACCACTCCGTGCTCAAGAAGATCGACGAGTTCTTCGATGCGCCGCTTCCCCGGGCGCTCGAACTGCGCGGGGAGAAGAGCGAAAAGGTCCTGGAGCTCGACCGCGCGGTGACGGAGTCGGTCGCGGCTCTCAAGGAGCGGGGCCTGCAGAGCCCGTACCTGCGAGCCTTCGTCGTGGCGCGCGTCAACCCGCTGCGCTTTCATCGCGGGGCGGCGCCCGGTTTCGACGCGACGATCGCAAAGATGCTGGCGTCCGCGCGCAGTTTCAAGGCGGGCTCCGTGAAGATGGAGCATCTCGCGCGGGCCGGAGGTCCGCCGGAGGAGTGAAGTCATGAACGTCGGCAAACGGGTTGCCGTTCTTTTCGCCGCGGTCCTGGCCGTCGGTTGGGCCGCGGCGACGAGTCGCCGCGCCGCATCGAAGCCGGTCGGAGCGCCCGACCTCCGCAGCGCTCGCGTGGTCGATCTGACGCATCCTTTCGACGAGACCACGATTTACTGGCCGACCTCTCCGACCCGCTTCCAGCTCACGACCCTGGCCTCGGGAATGACGCCGGGTGGCTGGTTCTACTCGGCAAACTCGTTCTGCGCGCCGGAGCACGGCGGGACCCACATGGATGCCCCGATTCACTTCGGGCGCGGCCAGATGACCGTCGACCAGGTCCCGGTGCGCCAGCTCGTCGCGCCAGCCGCCCTGATCGACGTCACCCAAGCCACGGCGCGGGACCCGGACTACCGGCTCTCGCTCGCCGACGTGCGCGGGTGGGAGAAGAGACACGGCACCATCCCGGGCGGCGCGATCGTTCTCCTGCGCACCGGCTGGAGCAAGCGCTGGCCCGACCGGAAGCGATACCTGGGAGACGACACCCCGGGCGACGCCTCGAACCTGCACTTCCCGTCGTTCGGCCCGGAGGCGGTAGGCTTTCTCATCCGGGAACGGCGCATCGGCGCGATCGGCCTCGACACGGCCTCGATCGACCACGGCCCCTCGAGCGACTTCCCCGTGCATCGTCTCGTCGCCGCTTCGAACGTTCCGGGTCTGGAGAACCTGACCGGGCTCGAGAGCGTTCCCGAGGCGGGCGCGTGGGTCGTGGCGCTGCCGATGAAGATCGCGGGTGGCTCGGGCGGTCCTCTGCGCGCGATCGCGCTCGTTCCGTAAAAACCCTTGACCCCGGAGCGCGTCATCGAGGTCGAGCGCCTGACCAAGCGGTTCGGCGAGGTAACCGCAGTCGACGACCTCTCTTTCTCCGCGCGGCGCGGAGAGATCCTGGGTCTGCTCGGGCCCAACGGCGCCGGCAAGACGACGACTATCCAGCTCCTGCTGGGTCTGACGACCCCGACGACCGGCGCGATCCGGCTGTTCGGGCTGCCCCTTCGCGAGCACCGCCGGCAGATCCTGCAGCGCGTGAACTTCTCCTCGGCGTACATTTCGCTCCCGTTCAACCTGTCCGTCCGGGAGAACCTCGACGTCTTCGGACGGCTCTACGGGGTGCGGAACCGGCGGCACCGGATCGCGGAGCTCCTCGAGCTGTTCGAGATTCCCGAGGTGGTCGACTCGGTCACGGGAAAGCTGTCGTCGGGACAGGTCACGCGGGTCAACCTCTGCAAAGCGTTCCTGAACGACCCGGAGATCCTCTTCTTAGACGAGCCCACGGCGAGCCTGGATCCGGACATCGCGGAAAAGGTCCGCGCGGCTCTGAAAAGCGTCCAGCGGGAGCGCGGCGTGACGATGGTCTACACGTCGCACAACATGCGGGAGATCGAGCTCGTCTGCGATCGCGTCATCTTTCTTTCGCATGGGAAGCTCGTCGCGCAAGGCACTCCGCGGGAAATCCTGGAGCGCGCCGACTCGGAGTCGCTCGAAAGAGTCTTCATCACGATCGCTCGCGGCGGGCGGCTGGAGAACTGACGGTGTGGGGCCGCGTTGCCGCTCTGCTTCTGCGCTACCTGTACCTGTACCGGCGCAGCCTCGCCCGCTCGATGGAGATCTTCTTCTGGCCGGTCATGGACCTGCTGGTCTGGGGGTTCGTCAGCGTCTACTTCCGGCAGGTCGGCGCTCCGAAGGCCGTCCTCTTCCTGCTCGGGGGACTCATCTTCTGGGACGTTTTCTACCGCTCGCAGCAGGCGATCACGCTCTCGCTGACCGAAGAAATCTGGGTCCGCAACCTGTTGAATGTCTTCATCGCTCCGGTGCGGATCAGCGAAGTCGTGTTCGCAACGTGCCTGCTCGGAGTGATCCGAGCGCTCCTTTCGACGACGGTGCTGGGGCTCCTCGCCTGGTTCCTTTATGCGTTCGACCTGCTCCGCCTGGGTCCGGCTCTGCTCCCCTACTTCGCGAGCATTCTGCTGTTCGGTTGGGCCGTGGGAATGTGCACGATGGCGATCATCCTGCGATTCGGACACGCCGCCGAGGCGATCATCTGGGGCACCCCCTTCCTCCTGCAGCCGATCTCCGCCGTTTTCTACCCGCTCGCGGTGCTGCCGCGCTGGCTCCAGGCGATCGCGCGTGTGCTTCCTTCGACCCACGTGTTCGAGGGGATGCGCGCGACGCTCGAGACCGGCCGCCCCGCGCTCGGACCGCTCGTCCCGGCGCTCGCGCTGAACGCCCTATACCTGGCGGCGGCCGGCGCCTTCTTCGGCTGGATGATGCGACGGGTGCGGGAGAAGGGGTACCTGGGCCGGCTGGCGATGGAATGACGGGGTCAGGTCTTCACGAGCCGCTGGCAGGTTGACCGTGTCGAAGAGCCCTTGCCATCTTTGCAACGCAAAGTGGCGAGTGGAGACCTGACCCCTACTTCGTGGGTCCGACGGCCGCCGCGATCGACGGCGTCCACCAGGAGAGGATCCGCTTCACGTATCCGATGGTCTCGCGATACGGCGGAACGCCGTGGTAGGTCGTGACCGCGTTCTCTCCCGCGTTGTATGCGGCGAGAACGAGCTCGGGACGGTGGTGGAAACGCTCGAGGAGCTCTTTCAAGTACCGGACCCCGCCGGCCACGTTCGAGGCCGGATCGAAGGGGCGCCGCACCTCCAGCCGCTGGGCGGTGGCCGGCATCAGCTGCATGAGTCCGCGGGCGCCCTTGCGGGAGACCGCTTTCGGTTCATAGTTCGATTCGGCGCGGATGACCGCGGAGACCAGCGACGCGTCGACGTCGTGCTTCTTCGCCTCGGCCTGGATGATCGCGTCGTATGCGGTCGCAAAGAGCGGCTTGCGCTCCTCCTTGTATGAGAGGTCGTAGGCGACCGTCTCGGGGAAGCCGACCTCTTTGACCTCGACGTCGGAGACCTCGACTTCGTCTTCCACGATCCGGTCGACCAGCGTCATGGCGACCTGGTAACTGCCGCCGCCGCGGAGTCGAACCTCGAGCTCGTCTCCGACGACCTGGTATCCGGCCGCCTTGACGGTCCGGCCGTTCGTGAACACCACGAGCTCGGCACGAGCGGGCAGGGCGCCGGACAGGACGGCTAAGGCAGCCGCCGTCGCGAGATGGGACATTCGGGGCATTCGAACGGTCCAACCGCCCTTCGAAGGACCGAATTCCCCGCTCTTCATGCCTTTATCTTGCCACGACCCGCGGAACGGGCCCGCGGGTGGAATCGGTCGTAGACCGCCCGCAGACGCCCGGCCGAGACCCTCGTATAGATCTGAGTGGTCGAGATATCCGCGTGTCCCAGCATCATCTGCAGCGCCCGCAGGTCCGCCCCCCGCTCCAGCAGGTGCGTGGCGAAGGCGTGCCGGACGGCGTGGGGCGCGAGCTTGCGGCGGATGCCGGCCTTCCGGCCGTACCCCGAGAGGAGCTGCCAGAACCGCTGGCGGGTCATCGCCGCGCCCCGCGCCGAAAGAAAAGCCTCGGGTCTCGACTTCCGGTCGAAGCGGGGCCGCACTTCCGCCAGATAGCGCCGGATCCAGGCTTCGGCCGACGCCCCGAAGGGAACGAGGCGCTCCCGTCCCCCTTTTCCCGAAACGCGAACGATCCCGGTCTCGAGATCGATCCGGTCCCGCGGCAGGGCCACGAGCTCGGACACCCGCAGACCCGAGGCGTACAGGAGCTCGAGCATCGCGCGGTCCCGCAGGCCGAGGGCCTCTTCGACGTCGGGCGCGGCGAGCAGCGCGGCAACCTCCTTCTCGGTGAGCGTTCGTGGAAGGGCAAAGCCGATCCGCGGGTTCGAGAGATCGTCGGTCGGATCGGACGAAAAGCCGAGGTGGGCCGTCGCGAACCGGTAGAACCCCCGGACGGCGGAGAGCGCCCGGGAGGCGGATCGCGACGAAAGACCCCGGCCGCGCAGGTGGCGCAGATACAGGACGAGCTCCGCGCGCCGCGCCGCGGAGGCCGGCGTCCGGCCGGCCGCGATCCAGCGTCCGAACGCCTCGAGGTCGCGCCGGTAGGCGTCGACGCTCGCGCGCGAGAGACCGCGCTCGACGGAGAGGTGGTCGAGATACGTCGGCAGCGATCGCGCGAGGAAATCGGACGAGGGAGAAGGAGAGCGGGAGGCGGTGCGGGCTCGCCGAGTCAGTGCGCGGCCGCCGCGGGAGTGAGCCCGTGGACGAGGGCGAAGATCTCGTCGTCGGTCAGAATGCGATCGCTTTCCTTCGCGCGCTGGAAGACGGCGTCGACCAGCTCCGGACGGGCGGCGATGCCGTGGTCCTCCAGCCAGCACTGCACGTTGGAGACGCCGCTCATCGGTCCGACCTCGATCGTCTGCGCGCGGCCGACCATCGACGCCGGGACGCCCGAGTAGACCCGGTCGGCGAGCCAGTCGTCCCCCTTCTTGCGGGCCTTGATGATCGCCGCTGCATGGACTCCGGTGCCGGTGCGGAACGCGTCGCGACCCACGATCGGGTAGTTGTCCGGAATCGGAACACCGGTCGCCTCCGATGCGAGCTCGCAGTACTCATGGAGCTTCGTCAGGTCACGGTCGATCCATCCGAGAAGCTGCAGGTTCACAAGAAGCTGGTCCATCGGAGTGTTGCCGACCCGCTCGCCGATCCCGATCGCGCAGGCGTGGACCCGGTGCGCGCCGGCCTCGAGAGCCCACAGTGCGTTTTGCAAGCCGAACCCGCGGTCCTGGTGTCCGTGCCAGTCGATCTTTGCCTCGCGATTCACTTCGTCGACCAGGTCGGAAACGAAACGGATCAGGTTCTGGACGCCGTTCGGGGTCGCATGGCCGACCGTGTCGCAGACGCAGATGCGCTTCGCTCCGGCGCGCAGCGCCGTCGTGTAGAGCGCGCGGACGTGGTCGGGGTGCGCGCGGATCGTGTCTTCCGTGACGTACATGACCGGAAGTCCCTCGCGGACCGCGAGAGAGACCGCGTTCTCCGAGAGCCGCAGCATGCGGTCGAGATCCCAGTCCTCGGCGTACTGGCGGATCGGCGAGGAGCCGATGAAGCAGGCGACCTCGATCGGCAGACCGACCTTCTGCGAGATCTCGATGATCGGCAGGATGTCGGCCTCGACCGTGCGCGCCGCGCAGTTCGGACGGATCTTCATGCCGTTGTCGACGATCTCGCGAGCGAGCCGTGTCACCGTGGCGACGACGTGCGGTCCCGCGCCGGGCAGCCCGATGTCGACCGAGTCGATTCCGAGGGCTTCCATCAGGTGAAGCAGCTGCAGCTTCTGGTCGATCGAAGGACTCTTGACCGACGGGGACTGGAGTCCGTCGCGCAGCGTCTCGTCGTCCAGCTCGACTTTTCCGCGCGCCGGGAAGACCGCTCCCCCGGCCCGGTTCCAGTCGTAGATGAGGTCGGACTCGGGCGGATGCACGGGAATCTCAGTTTAACAGGTGCCCGCGAGGCGGTCATCCCGAGCGGAGCGAGGCATCTCGGAGTCGGCGACGGAGGTCTCACGGCCGAAGGCGAATGCCGAGGGTCAGCCCGACGTCGGCGCGGTCTCCGGCGGGAGCCAGGTTTTCCGTGAGCAAGAGGCGCGGAGTCCAGCGGGAGAAGTCGCGTTCGAGTCCCAGGGCGACCTCGGCTCCGACGCGTGAGACCGCATCGAGGCCGGCGCGATGAAACGGGCTCTGGCCGACGGTGAGGGACGCCCCGATCCGGGTTCGCTGCCCCAGCCGCCGCGTGATTCCGAGGAGAGCGCGACCGAACGGCGCGGTCGAGATGGCTACCGGAACCTTCCATGCCCCGGGAACGACGACGCTCGCCTCCGCGTCGACACGCCACTTCGCTCCCGACCTCGCGAGGAAGAAGAGCGCGCCCGCGTCCCATCCTCCCGATCCGTTGAAATCGCGCGCTCTCCCGGAGGGAGCCTTCACGGCCACGTCCACGCCAAAGCTCTCGCCGGACCCGGCGGGAGGTGGCCGCCAGCCGAACGTGGCGACGGCGTCCCCGAAGCCGGGTGCCGGAGCCCGCGCGGAAAATCCGAGCGGGCCGCCGGCCGGCTGGGTCATGGCGACGAACGCACCCTCCGGAAAGTCGCCGCGGCCTGCCTGCGAAAGACCGAACGCGCGATGGAAACCGGAGATGAAGCGATCCCCCGTAAACGCCTGGTGCGAGATGTAAGGGATCTCGACGGAAAAAGACGTCGTGTCCGTCAAGCCGATCCGCGCGTCGAGCGCCGTGCGCAGGACGTCGGCGTCGACGAACCAGACCGTCTCATCCGGAAAGTCTCGGTGAATTCGCTCCGCCTCGTCGCGGCGAAACGGCGTTCCGGAGGGGCCCAGGAACCCGTGAAAGGTGACGGCATGCCAGCTGTGTGAAAACGAGTTTGCATAGCCCGCCTCGAAGGACCACTGAACTCTCCCGGCCTGCGGGAGCTCCGGATCCGCGGGACCGAAATCGAGCAGCGGCACGTGCAGGACGTAGAGGCTCCGCTGACCGAAAGCACGGCCCCACTCGGCCGATTCGTCCCCCGCCTGGCCGGCCGCGGAAAAGGGAACGAGGAGAACCGCGGTCGCGAGAAGGGCGCGTCCGAAACCGCTGACTCCGGTGGAGGGGACGGTCATCCGCCGGACCCGAGGTCTTCGGCTCAGCGACCGCGGAAGCGAGCCGGCCTCTTCTCCAGGAAAGCGTTCATCCCTTCCTTCATGTCCTCGGTCGCGGCGCAGAGGCCGAAGAGCGTGGCCTCGAGGACCTGTCCTTCGGCGAGTGGCATGTCGAGCCCTCGCCGGATGGCCTCGAGCGCGAACCGGCACGCCGCCGGCCCGTTCGCCCGGATCTTCCGCGCCGTTTCGAGCGCCGCCGCGAGCGCCTGCCCGGCCGGTACGACGCGGTTGACGAGGCCGATGCGCTCGGCCTCGGCGGCGGTCAATCCCTTCTCCGACGTCAGCACGAGCTCGAAGGCGCGCGCCCGCCCGACGTGCCGCGCGAGACGCTGCGTTCCTCCGTAGCCCGGCACGATCCCGAGCGATGTCTCGGGAAGACCCATCCGCGCGTTCTCCGACGCGATCCGGATCGCGCAGGCCATCGCGAGCTCCAGGCCTCCGCCGTATGCGTAGCCGTTGATCGCGGCGATCGTCGGAACCGGGAGTGACTCGATCGCATCGAGGAGCGCCTGGCCGCGGCGCGAGTGCTCGCGGCCCTCGATCGGCGTCAGCTTCGCGAGCTCGCCGATGTCCGCACCGGCGATGAAAGCCTTCTCTCCCGCGCCGGTGAAGACCAGGCACCGCAACGCCGCGTCCGACGCGGCCGATTCGACTGCGGCCCGGAGCTCGCCGAGCACTTCCGAGTTGAGCGCGTTCAGCTTCTCGGGGCGATCGACGGTGACGACCCGGATTCCCTCCTCGGGACTTTCGACCCGGACGAATCCGCCGCTCACGACCCGTACTCGTAGAAGCCGCGGCCGGACTTGCGCCCGTATCGGCCGGCCAGCACCATGCGCTTGAGCAACGGCGGGGGCGCGAACCGTTTCTCGCGGTACTCCGTGAACATGATCTCCGCGATCGCATAGGTCGTGTCGAGCCCGACGAAGTCGAGGAGCTTCAACGGCCCCATCGGATGGCCGCAGCCGAGCTCCATTCCTTTGTCGATGTCCTCCCGGGTGCCGACTCCCTCTTCGAGCGCCCGCACGGCGTCGAGAAGGTACGGGACGAGGAGACGGTTCACGATGAAGCCGGAGTTGTCCTTCGCGAGCACCGGCTCCTTTCCGAGCGACTTCGCGAAATCGACGAGCGTCGCGATCGTCTCGTCGGAGGTCGCGATCGTGCGGACGACCTCCACGAGCTTCATGACCGGGACGGGGTTGAAGAAGTGAAGTCCGGCGAATCGGTCGGGGCGCCGGGTCGCCGCCGACAGCTCGGTGATCGTCAAGGACGACGTGTTGGAGCAGAAGATCGCGGAATCGCCGCAAATTCGGTCGAGCTCGGCGAAGAGCTCCTTTTTCGTCTCCAGATTCTCCACGACGGCTTCGACGACGAGGTCGCACGCGGCCAGGTCGTCGACCTTCGTGGTCGCCGAGAGTCGGGCGCGGGCGGCGTCCCGGTCGGTGGCCACCAGCTTGCCGCGATCGACGGCTTTCGCGAGCGAGGACTCGATCCGCCCGACGCCTTTGGCGGCGAGCGCGTCGGAGACCTCCCGGACGACCGTCTCGTAACCGTTCCGGGCGCATACTTCCGCGATCCCGGAGCCCATCAGCCCCGCGCCGAGTACCCCGACTCGCTTCACCTTCATGGCTCTTCCTTTTCGGGAGGCGCGGCGGCGCGGTCCGGCCCCTCCGTCTCCTCCGCGATCTCTTCGGCCTCCGGCTCCTCGCCGCAGAACTCGCGCACCGTCAGCTCGCGCGAGAAGTTCGGACCGGTGAGCGCGGAGATCGCGGAGCTCGGCGCCGGGACGATCCATCCCCGTTCCATCCAGTGGCCGACCGCCTCGCGGCAGAGCTCCCTGTCGTTCAGAGTCGTCAAGACTCCGTTCAGGTCGCCCCAGCCTTTCGCGGAGAGCTCGCGGAGGAATTCACTGACCGCCGCCGTCCGGACCGGAAAGGAGAGGATTCTTTCCGTCCAGGTCAGCAATGCTTCTTACGACGCGGCCGATTCGAGGACGACCGCGATCCCCTGTCCGCCGCCGATGCAGGCGCCGGCGACTCCGTACCGCGTTCCGCGCCGCCGGAGCTCTTTTAGCAGGGTCAGGGTCAATCGGGTGCCGGTCGCGGCGAGCGGGTGCCCGAGCGCGATCGCGCCTCCGTTGACGTTCAGCTTCGCGAGGTCGAGACCGAGCTCGCGAACGACACCGAGGATCTGGCCCGCGAAGGCTTCGTTGATCTCCCAGAGATCGACCTCCTCCTTCGAGATCCCGGCTCTTTCGAGAGCGAGACGCGCCGCGGGCGCCGGGCCGAGGCCCATCAACTCCGGCTCACAGCCGACGACTCCCCAGGAGACCAGCCGGCCGAGCGGCTCCTTCCCCTTGCGCCGCGCGTTCTCTGCGGTGGTGACGACGACGGCGGCCGCGCCGTCGACGATTCCCGACGCATTGCCGGCCGTGACCTGCCCGTCCTTCCCGAAGGAGGGGGGCAGATTCGCGAGCGCTTCGATCGTGGTGTCCGGCCGCATGTGGTCGTCCCGGGTCACGCGGACCGCCTTGCGGCCGGATTTCACGTCGACCCCGACGATCTCTTCGGAGATCCGGCAGCTCTCCCACGCCGCGGCCGCTCGCTTCTGGGACGACAGGGCGTACTCGTCCTGCTCTTCGCGCGAGATCCCGTATTTCGCGGCGACGCGGTCCGAGGTCTGCGCCATGTACAGGCCGCACCAGCTGTCGAGCAGAGCGACCATCAGGGAGTCCTCGAGCTGTCCCTGGCCGAGGCGCAGGCCCTTCCGGGCTCCGCGGATCACATGGGGAGCCTGCGACATGTTCTCCATGCCGCCGGCGAGCACGGTGGTCGCCTCTCCGAGCAGGATCCGCTGAGCTCCCTGCACGATCGATTCGAAGCCGGAGCCGCAGAGGCGGTTCACGGTCAGCGCGGGCACTTCCTTCGGGACTCCCGCCTTCAATCCGACGTGCCGGGCGCCGTAGATCGCGTCGCCCGAGGTCTGGAGCGCGTTTCCGAAGATCACGTGGTCGATCTCGGCGGGGTCGGTGCCGGAGCGCGCCAGGGCCTCCTTTGCGGCCACGACGCCCAGGTCGATCGCCGAAACGTCCGAAAACGACCCGTTGTATTCGGCCATCGGGGTCCGGGCGCCTTCGACGATGACGATCTCTTTTTCGCGCTCCACGTCTTTATCTATACCACGCGGAACCGGTTGGATTCGTCAGCTCCAGACCGCTTCGTGGAAGCGTTTTCGCACGCCGTTGAAGTCGATCGGACGCGCTTGCGGATGGATGCGGTTCGTCAGCAGGACGGCGATCCGTCCGGCCTCCGGGTCGACCCACACGGACGTTCCCGTGAACCCGGTATGGCCGAAGGCGGAGGCCGGCATCGAGGCGGCGGCGGACCCGGCGCCGCGGCCGCCCTGCCAGGCGAGCCCGCGCGCCTCCGACAGCTCTCCCGTGCGGTCGCGCGTCATCTCCGCCCGCGCGGGGTCGAGCCACGGCCGGGCGAGCGACCACACGTCGCGCGCGGAAGCGAAGAGACCCGCGTTGCCCGCGACGCCTCCGCGGCGGAAGGCGTTGCCGTCGTGAACCTCTCCCCAGACTACGCCGTCGCGAAACCGCGGATAGGAGAGTCCCATCTCCGCCGTCATCCGTCTCTCCGTGACGTCGCCCCTCTCGGTGGCGGCCACGCGCGGCGACCGGCCCGGCAGGAACGCGGCGGCCGAGCCGGCCGGCTGCCCGACGAGCTTCGCGAACGCCGTATCGAGCGGCGCCGAGAGATGGAGCTCGAGCAGGTCTCCGAAGAGGAGGAAGTTCAAGTCGCTGTAGATCACGCGCTCGCCCGGCTTCGCTTCGGGCTCGATCGAACCGAGCGTCCGCCGATAGGCTGCGGCACCCTCGCCGCGCGCGTACAGCGGATACCAGGCGGGGAGCCCCGAGGTGTGCGTCAGCAGCGACTCGAGAGTGATGCCGTCGTAGCGGGTGGCCTTCCACTCCGGGAGATACCGCGCCGGCGAAGACTTCAAGTCCAGCGCCGGAAGCGCCGCGGCGACGAGCGCGCCGCACACGAGAGGCTTCGTCAGGCTGGCCAGGTCGTAGAGCGTGTCGACGGAGACCGCGATTTCCTCGGGGTCCCGGACCGCGAAACCCGCCGCAGCCAGGTCGGTCACACCCTCCACGCCGCCGACCAGGGCGACTCCGCCGGGAAACGAGCCCTTCTCGATCTCCCCGGCGAGGAGCTCTTCGAGTCGGGTCACTCGAGCGCCGCTTCGATCTCAGCTCGACGGGCCGCAACCTTCCGCGTGTTGGCGGCGAGCGCCGGCGGCACGGGATCCGCCCGCCGCATGCCTCCCCGTTCGCGCTCGAGTCCCGCGATCTGCGACTCGATCGTCCGGGCGGTCGGGGCGTCTCGCACGCTTCGGAGCGTCTGCCGGAGCGAGGCGATCGTTCGCGCGTACGTCTCGGAAGAAGCGTCGCGCACCCGCGTCTCGTCGAGCGCCACGAGGGCTTCGACGATGCGGGCCCGTACCCAGGCGAACTCGTCCGGGTCGACGCCGAGCGCCCGGGCCGCGTCGGATTCGGACCGGTCGTGCGCCGCGCGTCGCACCTTCACGTAGAGGTCTAGATGGCGGTCGGTCAGGAGGCCGTCCGGCGGCGGGACGAACTTGAGCGCCAGGAGCGGCTTGGTCGAGTTCGCCGCCCGGGCCAGGGCGGCCTTCCCGCGGCGGCAACCGGATGCCGGGGGCAGGAGCGCGAAGCCGATGATGGAAAAGAGCAGAAGGCGACCGGGCGCCGTCACGGCCCGGAGTTTACCGGCAGCGGGCAGCCGGAAAGGCGCTCCGGATCGCGTTTCGCCGGCGGGCCCGATCGTTTAAACTTGCCGCGCCCCTCGAGGACGATGCCGCAAGAAACCCCGTTGCCCGAGAAGATCGGCAAATACGAAGTCACCGGAAAGATCGGTTCCGGGGGCTTCGGTGCCGTGTACCGCGGCCGCGACCCGTACATCAAGCGAACGGTCGCGATCAAGACTTGCCAGCTGAACGACGAGGAGATCAAGAGCCGGTTCTTCCGGGAGGCCGAGCTCGCCGGAAACCTCCACCACCGCCACATCACGACCATCTACGACTTCGGCGTCGAGAACGGCATTCCCTATATCGTTCAGGAGTTCCTCTCGGGAGAGGACCTCGACAGGAAGATCAAGCGCGCCGATCCGCTGCCGACCCAGCGCAAGGTCGAGATCCTGGTCGCCATCGCCGACGGGCTCGCGTACGCGCACGCGGCGGGAATCATCCATCGGGACATCAAGCCCGCGAACGTGAGGGTCCTCGACGACGGGTCGGTCAAGATCATGGACTTCGGGATCGCGAAATCGCTCCAGACGGAATCGAACCTGACCCAGACCGGCATCACGCTCGGGACCTCGGCCTACCTCGCTCCGGAGCAGATTCGCGGAGAGCCGGTCGATCGCCGCACCGACATCTTCTCCCTCGGCATCCTCGCTTACGAGCTTCTGACCTATCGCAAGCCGTTCCGGGGAGAGCACCTCTCGACGGTTCTCTACAAGATCCTGAACGAGACGCCCGAGCCGATCGAAATGCTCTCGCCCGATTCTCCTCCTCCGCTGGTCGCCGCGGTCGGCCGCGCGATGGAGAAGCAACGCGAGAACCGCTATCCCTCGATGGACACGTTCAAGGAGGACCTGCTGAACGTGCAGCGCGCGATTGCCGGGTCGTCCGGGCAGTTCCCAACGGCGGTCCTGCCCGCCGACGACATCGACGCGACCGTCATGACGCCGTCCGGCGGGATCGTGCCCTCCTCGATCACGCCTCCTTCCGGCTCTCTGGCGCGGGTTCCGGCCGCGCTCGACGCGACGCCGTCGTCCGCCTCTCTCAAGAGAAAGGCGGGGCTCGAGCTCGTGAACTTCCGCGATCCCGAGGACCTGCCAGGCGAAGCGACGATCGCCGGCAAGAGCGCGGAGATCGCTCTTCAGCCGCCCGCTGCTCCGAGCCGCACGCCGATCTTCATCGCGGTTGCCGCGGTCCTGGTCGCGGGAGTCGCCGCGTTCCTGTATTTGAGTCGCGGAAAATCACAAGCGCCTCCCGTGCCTTCGGCGCCCGCCGCGAAACCCGCGGAGAAGGCGGCGCCGATCGAATTTCCCGAGCCGCAGCTCGGCAAGGAGTTGAACGCTCCGAAGCTGCCGCAGAAGCCGGCGCAGGCGAAGGTCGAGCTTCCGCCGAAGGACGCGTCCGCGCGGGAAGCGCCTCCGGCCGCAGCCCCGGCGCCCGTTCCGATCTCGAAGCGGCGCGTTCAGTTCAGCTCGATCCCGGTCGCGACTCTCTACGTCGACGGGAAGCCGATCGGGCCCTCGATCCCGGCCCGGACGCTGGAGCTCGCCGAGGGCAGCCATCGCGTGCGTTTCGAGGCCGAGGGGCTCGAGCCCTATCAGCGGGACTTCAAGGTCGGGCCCAAGGAGTCCAACACGATCGCGTACCAGTTCCCGGTCGGGTATCTCGTCATCAAGGCCGACGCGTCGTGGGCGGGCGCCTCCGTCATCATCGGCGGAAAGTACAAGGGCAGCCTTCCGCAGGCCTCGCGGCTCCGGATGCCCAAGGGCACGTACAGCGTCACGCTCCACCGCGAAGGCTTCCAGCCGGTGACGCAGCAGATCACCGTGCCGGAACGGGGCGAGACCCCCTGGACTCCGCCCGCCGCCGTGGCGGTCGAACAGGGAATGGGCGGACAGTGAGACCCCGCGCGATCCGCGCGCTGGCCGGGCTCGCGGGTCTTCTGCTCGCGGCCGCGATCGCGTTCGCGCAGAACGCCGAGAGGCTCGAGGCCGAGGCGAAGCGGGCATTCGACTCCGGCCGCTTCAAGGAGGCCGCTGAAAAATACGCTCGCGCCGCCGATTCCGCCGACGCGCCCGCGGACCGCAAGGCGGATCTGTATCTGAACAGCGCGTGGGCGTTCTACATCGCGGGGAATTCGAAGAGCGCGCGCGACAACCTGAAGGCCGCCTACTCGGCGCGGCCGGACCTCGTCGTGATCGGCGATCTCTACAGCCCGGATTTCGCGCGGCTGGCGCAGGCGGTTCGGGCGGAGATCGGGGGGACGACGCCGTTGCTCGGCCCTTCGGAGCTCAAGGAGCTGAAACGGAGCGCGCGGCGAAAGATGTCGGACGGGAAGATGGAGGAAGCGATCGGCGACTTGAAGACGGCGGCCGGCTCGAACGATCCGGAAGTCCAGCTCCTCCTGGCCGAGGCGTACGAAAAGCTGGGCCGTTCCGCCGAGTCCGACGCTGCCCGGAAGCGGGCGTCCGACCTGCAGAAGGGCCTCGTGACCTCGTCGCCGATCTCCGGAGCGCCTGCCGGAACCGGCCCCACGCCGATCGAGCCGGGCGTCAACGTGTTGCCGCTCTTGGACGCCTCCGACAAGGCGTTGAAAGCGGGCGACCTCGCCGGCGCCACGACGCACGCGCGCCGCGCGGCGGACCTCGACCCCCGGAGCGCCGAGGCGCACCGTCTCCTGGGCGAGATCGCGGCCGCCGGAGGCCAGGAGGCGGACGCGGAGCGCGAGTTCACGGCCGCCGTCGTTCTCGATGCTTCGAACGGCCGGGCGGAGTTCGGGCTCGCGCGGATCGCCGAGCAGCAGAAGAAGTGGAACACGGCGGCGAGCCACTATCGCCGCGCGCTCGAGCTCGATGCGCACAATCTCGCCGCCGCGACGGGCCTCGGGCGGTCGCTCGACGCCGCGGGCGACACGAGCGGGGCACGGCTGGCGTACGGGCGCGCTATCGAAATCGATGCGACCTTTCCCGAGGCGCACAACGACTTCGGCGTTCTGCTCTACCGCGCGGGCGACGTGGATCAGGCGATCCAGCACTTCTCGGAGGCCGTGAAGCTCAAGCCGCAGGAGGGAGCGTACCACGAGAACCTCGGCCGGGCTTACCGGAAAAAGGGATCGCAGAAGGAAGCCGAGCAGGAGCTGGCGGAAGCCGCGCGCCTCGGGCCGCCGACCGCGGGTCTCTGGTCGGCCGTCGGGCACATGAGGACGGAGCGGAAGAACGTCGAGGAGGCGCGCGCGGCCTACGCTTCGGCTCTCGAGGCCGAGCCGGGCAACGAGGAGGCGGCGAGCGGCCTCGCCGCGGCGCTGGCGGACTCCGGAAAGTTCGCGGAGGCGGAGGCGGCGCTCGTCCAGGCGCTCGAGGCGAGCCCGAAGTCGGCGGTGCTCTGGAACGACCTGGGCGTCGTCCGGATGCGCCGGGCCGACTTCGCCGGCTCGGTCGAAGCTCTGCACAAGTCGCTGTCGCTCGAGACGCCTCCGGCCGCGGCCCGGGGAAACCTCGATCGGGCGGAACAGCTCCTGGCGCTCGACCGCGCTGCCAGCTGAAGCCGTCCTCGGTTCGACGGTGGTCCGTCTTCTCTTCGCTCTCCTTTCGTTGACGGCCGCGCTCCCGGCGGCGCCGGCGTCGGAGACGGCCTATCGCGCCGAGATCGAGAAGTGGCGCTCCGAGCGGATCCGGCATCTGACCGCGGACGACGGCTGGTTGACGGTGATCGCGCTCTCGTGGCTGGAGACGGGCGACAATCCGATCGGTTCGGCGCCTTCGAACCGGATCGTTCTCCCGGCCGGCAAGGCGCCCTCCGAGCTCGGCCGGATCCGGCTCGCCGGCGGCAGGGCCCACCTCGAGGTGGCGCCGGGCGTCGAGGTCACGAGCGGACCCGAGAGGGTTCGGTCGCTCGATCTCGCCTCCGACGAATCGGGCAAGCCGACGATCGCCCGGCACGGGACGATCTCCTTCTATCTCATCAAACGCGGCGACAAGCTGGGAGTCCGGGTCAAGGACAGCGCGAACGCCGCGCGAAAGGCGTTCCACGGGATCGACGCCTTCCCCGTCCGCTCCGCGTGGCGCCTCGACGCGCGGTTCGAACCGTACCCGGCGGGCAAGACGATCGCGATCCCCAGCATCCTGGGGACGATCTCGCAGGAGCCGTCGCCCGGAGCGGTCGTCTTCCGGATCGATGGGAAAGAGCATCGCCTGGACGCCGTCAACGAGCAGGGCGAGGACGAGATGTTTCTGATCTTCGGAGACCGGACGAACGGCACCGAAACGTACGGCGCGGGCCGGTTCCTGTACGCGCCGCGGCCGGGCAAGGACGGCAGGACCGTCGTGGACTTCAACAAGGCGTACAACCCCCCGTGCGCGTTCACCCCGTTCGCGACGTGTCCCCTGCCCCCGCCGCAGAACCGGCTGCCGATCCCGATTCCGGCCGGCGAGAAGAGCTACGGCAGGCATTAAGAGGCATTCGCGGGGTCAGGTCTTCACTGACTACCTGCAGGCTGAAAGTCAGACGGCTGTCCTTGCCGCTTTGCGGGCAAAGTGGCAAGTGGAGACCGACCCCTCCCCCCGCCCATCAGTGAAGGTCTACGCCACCGCTTCGAGCAGCTCCGACAGGATGCGGGCGGTCGCGCCCCAGATGACGTTCTCTCCATACCGGTAAAAGAGCACCGGCTCGTCGCGGCCCGGCAGAATTCTCGTCTCCTTGATCGCCGGATCGGAGAGCGCCGCGACCGGCGCCTCCACGACCTCGGCGATCTCGCTCTCCGCCGGCGCGAACACGTACGGCTGGGGGATCGCTGCGACGAACGGCGCCACGTAGAAGTCGGTGACCGTGACGATCGGGGTGAGCGCTCCCAGAAGCCGCACGTCTTGCGGAAGGATGCCGAGCTCTTCGTGGGTCTCTCGGAGCGCGGTCGCCGAGAGGTCTCGGTCGTCTTCCTCCTCCGCCCCGCCGGGGAAGGAGATCTGCCCCCGATGGTGCTCCACCGTCTCGGTGCGGCGGGTGAAGACGATCCAGAGCATCCCCTCGCGAACGAAGAGCGGCACGAGGACCGCGGCGCGCCGGGCGTTGCCCTTCTCGGGAGCACGGCGCGGCCGCGAGGCGAGGCGCCGCTCGATGTCCTCCATCCAGTTCATCGCCCGCACGACCTCTACTTCGGAGTCTGGACCTTGGACTTCGGACTCGCCATGAGGTACGCCTCGATGAACGGCGTCAGGGAGCCGTTCAGGACCGCGTCGGTGTTGCCGGTCTCGTACCCGGTCCGGTGGTCCTTGACCATGCGGTACGGGTGAAGCACGTAGGACCGGATCTGACTCCCCCACTCGATCGACTTCTTGTCGCCGACGCGCCGCTCTTCCTCGGCGCGCCGCTCGTCCAGCGCTTTCTGGTACAACCGCGCCCGCAGAACCTTCATCGCCATGTCGCGATTGCGCCCCTGGCTCCGCTCGTTCTGGCACGTCACGACGATGCCCGTGGGAAGGTGCGTGATCCGGACGGCCGAGTCGGTGACGTTGACGTGCTGCCCTCCGGCGCCGCTCGAGCGGTACGTGTCGATTCGGAGATCCTTGTCGGCGATCTCGATCTGGATGTCCTCGTCGATCTCGGGCGAAACGTAGATCGAGGCGAAGGACGTGTGCCGGCGCTTGGCCGCGTCGAACGGGGAGATGCGGACGAGACGGTGGACCCCCATCTCGCCTTTCAGGTAGCCGTATGCGTGGTCACCCACGACGTGAAGGGTCGCGCTCTTGAGGCCCGCCTCCTCGCCGTCCTGCCTCTCGATCAGCTCCGCCTTCCAGCCGCGCTCCTCGGCGAAGCGCAGGTACATCCGCAGAAGCATCTCCGCCCAGTCCTGGGATTCGGTCCCGCCGGCGCCCGCGTGGATCATGAGCCAGGCGTTCTTCGGATCCTCGGAGGCGCCCATCTTGACGGTGAGCTCGAGATCGTCGGCGAACTGCCGAACGGAGCGGATCGCTTCGCGCGCATCCGGCTCGGCAGGCTCCCCCTCTTTCAGGAGCTCGACGAATGTGGTGAGCTCGTCGGCGAGCTCGTCCAGGCGATCCGCAGTCTCGAGCGTCTTTTCGTGCCCGCGAATCGTCCGGAGGACTTCCTGCGCCTCCTCGGGGCGGGCCCAGAAATCGGTCGCGGCGGTCTTCTGCCTCAGCTCCTCGAGCGCGCTCCGCGCGGCGTCCCGATCAAAGATAGCCCCGGAGCGCCGCCAGGCGTTCCGAGGCGTCGGAGAGAGAGGAGAGGAGGTCGTCGCGTTCGGTCATCTCAATTCGTCGCGGGGTCTGATCCAGGAGGGTCAGTTCCCGCCTCAGTTCACCGCGCCCGGCGCAGGCGTAGGAGGCCGAAGAGTAGCACGCCGACCGCCACCGCATCCGCGAAGCCGGAGAAGGCGAATCCG
>QHVV01000080.1:0-20064 GCA_003222385.1 Acidobacteriota bacterium | reverse complement strand
TCGGCCGGGAGCTCCGCGAGGATCCGGCCTTTCTCATCGACGATTCCGGAGATCCCCGTGATCGCGGCGCGAAGCAGATACCTTCCGTTCTCGACCGATCGCAGCACGGCCCCCGCGAAGTGCTGCGCCTGCGCGCCGCCCGCGCCGTACCAGGAGTCGTTCGAGATGGTCACGAGCAGATTGGCGCCGTCGCGGACCTGCTTCCACGAAAGGAGCGGATACAGGATCTCGTAGCAGACGCCGGTCCCGATCGAAATGGGGACAGACTTGTTTTCCGGATTCGGACCGAGCTTGCCTCGGAGCAGCGCCGGCTCCTTTGCCGCCGAGAACTCGCCGATCTCGGTCGAGACCTGCCGCACGAAAAAGAAAATCCGCGGCAGCGGGACGTATTCACCGAAGGGGACGAGATGGACTTTCCGATACGGCGTCCCCATCCCTTCCGGAGTCAGGAGACGCGCGACGTTGTAGTAGCGCTCCCCCGGCTCGGTCCCGACGTCGTTGAAGAGGAGAGCGCAGCGGCACGAGGAGGCGAGTTCGGTCAGGTCGCGCCGCAGCACCGCGCTGCTCTCCCAGTAGACGGACAGCGCGGACTCCGGCAGAACGATCAGGTCCGGCCTCTCGGCCGCGGTCTTCCGCGCCTGCTCGATCACGGCGACGTAGTTCGCCGCCCGGCGCTTTTCGAGCAGCCGCGACTCCTGCGGAATGTTCGGCTGGAGGAGCGCGACGAAGATCGGGTTTCCCGCGCCTTTCGAGGGCCTCGCGAGCAGGAACGCCCCCGCGGCGCCGACGACGAGCGCGAGAACGCCGGCGAAAACGAGCGCGCGGCCGCTCCGCCGGACGGCGGAGGCGGCCAGGAGGGCGGAGACGGCCACGACGAGGAAACCCACTCCGTAAACTCCCCAGAGGACCGCCGACTGGATCCAGAGCGGATGGCGGTAGAGCGCGGCTCCGGTCATGTTCCACGGAAAGCCGCCGTAGACGTTCGCCCGGGCGTGCTCCGAGGCGAGCCACAGGAACGGGAAGACGACGAAGCGCCATCGAGAACGAGGGGGCGCGATCGCGACCGTCGCCCACGCGACCAGCGCGGGCCATTGGGCGAGGAACATCGCGAGCAGGAAAACGGAAAGGGCGCCCATCGTCCCCGACTGGCTGCCGAACCGCGTGACGACGTAGAAGATCCACGGGATCGACAGGCACCAGTACGTCAGGCCGAACAGGATCCCGGACACGAGGCCGCGTGCGCGCTTTTCCTCGGTCGAGAGCGCCGCGATCCAGGGCACGAGCGCGAGCGGTGCCAAGAGCGGCAGCTCGAACGGCGGAAATGCGAGCGCGAACAGGGCTCCGGAGAAGACACCCGCGACGAGCGTCCGCCAGCGTGGTCGCCGTGCTGTCATCCCGAGCGCAGCGAGGGATCTGACCGCGAAGCGGTCATCCTGAGCGAAGCGAAGGATCTCTTACGCTTCCAGAAAGGGATTCCTCGTCGCTTCGCTCCTCGGAATGACAGGGAGAAGGATTCCTCGGCCCTGCGGGCCTCGGAATGACAGGGAGAGAGGCCGCGAGGAGCGCCTCTTCGGCCCGATACGAAGAGCGGACGAAAGGCCCGGCGAAAACGTTCCGGAATCCGAGAGCTTTTCCGGCCTCGCGGTACTCCTCGAACACGGCGGGCGGGACGTACTCGTCGACCGGCAGGTTCTCGCGGGACGGGCGGAGGTACTGTCCGATCGTCACGACGTCGACAGCGGCCTCCCGGATCCGGGCCAGCAGATCGAGGACTTCGGCGCGCGTCTCACCCAGGCCCAGCATGAAGCCGGATTTCGTCATGAGGTCCGGCGCGAGGACTTTCGAAGCGGCGAGCAGGCCGAGCGAGCGGTCGAGTCGGGCGCCGCGCCGGACGCGCGTGTACAGCCGCGGCACCGTCTCGACGTTGTGGTTGAAGACGTCGGGCCTTTCCTCGACGACGATGCGGACCGAGTCGAACCGTCCCCGGAAGTCGGGGACGAGGACCTCGACGCGCGGCGCCGGGTCGAGGCGGCGCAGGGCGCGGATCGTCTCGACGAAGTGCGCGGCGCCTCCGTCGGGCAGGTCGTCGCGCGCGACCGACGTGACCACGACGTATGCGAGCCCCATTTCGCGAGCAGCGGCCGCGAGCCGGGCGGGCTCGAGGGGGTCGACGGCGAGAGGACGGCCGTTGGCGATGTCGCAGAAGCCGCAGGCGCGCGTGCACACGTCCCCCAGCAGGAGGAACGTCGCGGTCCCGCGCCCGAAGCACTCGCTGCGGTTGGGACATCGCGCCTCCTCGCAGACGGTCGAGAGACGGTGGGAGCGCGCGACGCTCTTGACCGCGTGGAGCTCCGCAAGTTTGAGCCGGCGCTCCCGGATCCATTCGGGCGCGCGCCGGGGCAGCTCCGACGTCGGAGCCGGACCTCCCTCCATCACTGCGAGGGAGGGACGATCCACGCGCCGCGCCGTCCCTCGGCCGCGAGACGCTGCGAGGCTCGCTCGGCCTCCTCCCTCGACGCGAACGGCCCCACCCGGACGCGGTAGATGGTCCCCTTCGAACCGGTCCCCGGCTCGACCCGCGCCGAGAATCCGCGACGGGACAGGCGGGCCGCCTCGGCGTCCGCTTCCGACCGCGAGGACACCGACACGATCTGGACGCGGAATCCACCGGCCCCCGAGGTCTCGGCCTTCGCCGCGGACTCGCGCGCGGGCGACCGGGTCGCCGACGTCGCCGGCGGCGCCGCCCGGCGGGAGGGCGCAGCCGTCTCGCCGTCCTCGAAGACCTGCACTTTCGCAGGCGCGACGGCCGGCGCTTTTTCGATCGGAGCGGCCGTGACCGGGGCCGGGAAGACGACGTGCTCCCCGGTGCCCGGCGCAGCGGCCACTCGCTCGACCGCCGTCGGCGTCTCCGAGGGAGGAGCGGCGGCCTCGCGCGTCTCGCGCCCGGAGAGTCCCGTCATCAAGCCGAAAAAGTAGGCGAGCGCGAGCGCGGCGAGCAGGCCGACGAAGAGAGAGAGCGCCTGCTTTGAAGTGAACGAGACCTGGTAGTGCGTGCGCGGTTCGCTCACGCCGCTAATCTACTCGCTTTCGTCTACTTCGAGATGAAGCTCTTCAGGAAATCGATCGGGAGCGGAAAAACGATCGTCGAGTTCTTCTCGTTCGCGATCTCGGTCAGCGTCTGGAGATAGCGCAGCTGCAGCGTTGCGGGTTCCTCGCCGATGATCTTCGCGGCCTCCGACAGTTGTCGCGCCGCCTGAAACTCCCCTTCGGCGTGGATGATCTTGGCGCGCTTCTCCCGCTCCGCCTCCGCCTGCTTCGCCATCGCGCGCTGCATCTCGGGCGGAAGGTCGACCTGCTTGACCTCGACCAGCGAGACCTTGATGCCCCAGGGGCCGGTGTGCTCGTCGATGACCTGCTGGAGCGCCACGTTCAGCTTTTCCCGCTCGGACAGGAGCTCGTCCAGGACCGCCTGGCCCAGCACGCTTCGCAGCGTCGTCTGCGAGAGCTGAGACGTGGCGTAGAGGTAGTTCTCGACCTGCACGACTGCCTTGTCCGGCTCGACGACCCGGAAGTAGACGACCGCGTTGACCTTCACGGAAACGTTGTCGCGCGTGATGATGTCCTGCGGCGGCACGTCGTGGACGACGGTGCGGAGCGAGATGCGGACCATCCGCTCGAACGGCCAGAAGATGAGGACGAGACCCGGTCCCTTGGGATGTTTCCCGAGCCGTCCGAGCCAGAAGGTGACCCCCCGCTCGTACTCGTTCAGGACGTTGATCCACTTGAAGAGCAGGATGATTCCGATGAAGATCGCGATCAGGCAGCCGGTTCTCGAAAAGATCTCGGGCATCAATTCCTCCGTTCCACTCGAACCCGCGTTCCGTCCACCCGGGCCACGCGCACGGTCTCTCCCGCCGACAGACCTGCGGGCCCCTCGGCGTCCCAGTATTCGCCGTGGACGAGCACCTTCCCCCGACCCGGCTCGGCGAAGCCCTCCACGACCCGCGCATTCTCGCCGACCATACCTTCGAGCCCGGTTCGCGCCGGGCGCATCCGCAGGTCGAGCGTCCGCCACGTCAGAAATGCCACGATCGCGAGCGTGAGCAGCAGACCGGGGAGGATGATCGAGAGGTCGATTCGGTAGAGCGACTCTTCTCCGCGGCCGGAGAAGAGCAGCAGCGATCCCGCGATCAAGGAGACCGCGCCCCCGATCGCGAGGACCCCGTGGCTGACGACCTTGACCTCCGCGACGAAGAGGAGGATCGCAAAGAGGATGAGCGCGAGGCCCGCCAGGTTCACGGGCAGGACCGAAAACGCGTAGAGAGCGAGGAGGAGCGCGATCCCCCCGACGACGCCGGGGAGCACCGCTCCCGGACTCGACAGCTCGAAGTAGAGGCCCATCAGCCCGAGCAGGAAGAGAACATACGCCACGTTGGGGTGCGAGACGACCCCGATCAACTTTTCGACCCGGCTCATCTCGCGCTGGTCGACGCGGGCATCTTTCAAAGCGAGCGTCACGACCGCGCCGCCGACCCGGGCGACCTTCCGGCCGTCGAGCTGGGCGAGAAGGTCCGGCACGTCGCGCGCGATCAGCTCGATCAGGCCGGCGTCCTTCGCCTCGGTCTCGGTGTACGAGATGCTCTTGATGACGGCCGCCTCCGCTTTCTCGGCGTTCCTCCCCCGCTGCCTCGCGAGGCTCCGGATCATCGCGCGCGCGTCCTGCTCCGCCTTCTCGTTGATGGTCTTCGGCAAGTCCTGCCCCTCCCCGCCGACGGGATGCGCCGCGCCCGCGTTGGTCCCGGGAGCCATGGCGGCAACGTCGCCCGCGAGCAGGATGAAGAACCCGGCGGAAGCCGCCTGCGAGCCGGACGGCGAAACGTAGGTCACGACCGGAACCGGCGACTGCAACATGGCCGAGGTCATCTCGCGCGTCGAGGTCAGGAGGCCGCCCGGCGTCGACAAGCCGACGACGACGAGCGACGCGTGCTCCTCCGCCGCCGACCGGAGGACTTTCTTCAGGTAGTTGGCGGCGGCCGGATGGATCGGCGTATCGACCCGTGCGACCAGGACCGTCGGGTGTGCACCGCCGGCCGGCCGCGGAGGACCGGTCGGCCGCGGAGGACCGACGGCCGCGGCGGCCCCGGTTGAGAGCACGAGGGACACGAGCAGAGCCGCACGGATCGTCATGGACGAAAAAATTCTATCGTAGCGACCCGCGCCCGCGGCTATAACCCCCTGCGTGCGGCTCCGGCCCCTCGAGGCGGTCAACCTGGCGACGCTGGCGATGCTCTCCGCCGCCACGCTGCTGGTCTGGCGGCGCCTGGCCGATCCGGGAGAGATCCTCCTGCGTTTTTCGCTGATGGGAGCATTTCTGGCGGTCGTCGTTTTTCTGACGCAGCCGCCGCGGCCACTTCCCAAAGCGCTCAAGATCGCGGCCGACTTCTACCCGGCAGCCTTCATTCCGTTCATCTACGAGAGTCTGGGTGTGCTGATCGCGGCGGCCCGCGGCGGCCCGCGAGACGACCTTCTGATCGCCGCCGACCGGGCGATCCTCGGGCACGACATCACCGTCCTCCTCCAGCCCCTGGTCAGTCCGGCGCTGGCGACGTTCTTCTACGTCGCGTACTCGACGTACTACGTCCTCCCGATCGTCCTCGGAGCTTTCTTGTGGTCCCACGACCTGGCCGCCGCGCGTCGGTACATCTTCACCCTCACGATGTGCTTCTACGTTTCGTACGCCGGGTACTTCACGATTCCCGCGTACGGCCCGCGAACAGCTCTGTTCGACCGGAACGCCGTACCGCTCGACTCGGCGCCGGTCGCCCGGGCGATCTCGCGGACGATCAACCAGCTCGAGCACACGAAGCTGGACGCGTTCCCGTCCGGGCACACGATGATCGCGACGGCGGTCCTGATCGTGGCGTGGCGGCGGATCCGGCGGCTCTTCTGGTACCTGCTGCCGGTGGCGGCGCTGTTAGTGCTTTCGACGATGTACTGCCGATACCACTACCTCGTGGACGTGATCGCCGGCGTGGTGCTGGCGTTCGCGACCGTGCCGCTGGGGGACCGGTTTTACGACAGACTGACCGCCGTCTCGATCTCCCGCTCGTAGATCCGATACGTCTTGTACAGCCGCCCGCCCCAGATCTTGACCGATCGAATCACCAGCTCGTTGTCCTCGAGCAGCCAGGACACCTCGACCCCCGTGAAGCCTCGTTTCAGCGCGGCGCGCAGGCCGGCTCCGAACATGATGGCGCTGACCCCGCGCATGCGCCACTCGCGCTTGATCCCCAGCGTGACGACCCGCAGGGCCCGGATCTTCCGCTTCGCGAGCAGGAACTTCAGCCACCCGAAGGGCAGAAGCCTCCCCTTCGCCGGCGCGATCGCGCGGTTGTAGTCGGGCATCGACATCATGAACGCCACCGGCTCGAGCGTCCCGTCCGCGTGACGGTGCTCGGCGAGAAACGCGAAATCTTTGTCGAGGAGAGGCTTCAGGCGGTGGGCCATGAACTCCATCTCCTCATCGGTCATCGGAACGAAGCCCCAGTTCTTTTCCCACGCGGTGTTGTAGACCTCTCGGATCTTCGGAAGGTCGGCGGCGAGCGATCGCTTGGAGATCGTCCGCACGACGACGTCGGGCTCCTGGCGCCGTACGCGTTCGGACATCCTCTCGAAACGCGCGAGCGGAGTCGGAGCCACATCGAACCAGTACGCGAGGAGGTCCTTCGCCTTGCGGAACCCGGCGCCCTCGAGCAGGGTCACGTAGTACGACGGGTTGTACGTCATCATGAAGAGCGGCGGGGAGCCGAATCCGTCCACGAGGAGCCCGGCCTCGTCGTTCAAGGACGGGTTGACCGGTCCGCGCAGCACGCGCATCTTCCGCTCCCGGCCCCACAGGGCGGCGGCGTCGAACAGAAGGCCCGCGACTTCCGGATCGTTCTCGGACTCGAAGAAGCCGAAAAACGACGTCTGCTCGTGGTGGAAGGCGTTGTGACCGCGATCCAGGATTGCGGCGATGCGACCGACGTCCCGCTTCCCCCGGCGCGCCACGAAAAGCTGGATTTCGGCGTGCCGGAAGAAAGGGTTCTCGTCCGAAAACACCGTCGCCAGGTCGCTGCGCAGCGGCGCGACCCAGTTCGGATCGTCGCGGTACAGCCTCTCCGCCACGTCGAAGAAGCGGTCGAGGTCCTTTTTGCCCCGGCCGATCCGGAGGACGGCGACCGGCTCCGTCGCCGAGGAGCTCCGCGCGGAAAGGGCCGGAGGCGTCAGGACGCGTCGGGCCGCGGGAGTCGGAGCTCTCGCGCGACCTTCTCGATCGCCTCGAGCGCCCGGGTGAGGTGCTCGCGCGTGTGGGTCGCCATGAGCGACGTCCGGATGAGCGCCCGACCGGGGCGAGTCGCCGGAGAAAGGACGCAGTTGACGAAAACGCCTTCCTCGTCGAGCCGCTGCACCATCGCGAGCGCCGCGTCGTCGGAGCCGACGACGACCGGGACGACCGGCGTCTCCGAGCCGGCGGTGTCGAGCCCGAGCGACTTCAGACCGTCCGAGAAGAACCGCGCGTTTTCCCAGAGCTTCGTCCGCCGCTCCGGCTCGCGCTCCATGATCTCGATGGTCGCCAGGGCCGCGGCGACCGACGCCGGCGGCGGAGCGGCGGAAAAGATGAGAGTCCGGGCGCAGTGCTTGATGAAGTCGATGACCGGCTCATTGCCGGCGATGAATCCTCCGACGGAAGCCATCGACTTCGAGAACGTCCCCATCACGAGATCGACCTCGTCCTCGAGCCCGAAGTGCTCGGCGGTCCCGCGACCTGTCCGGCCGAGGACCCCGATCCCGTGCGCGTCGTCCACCATCACGGCCGCCTCGAACTCGCGGGCCGCCGCGACGATCTGTGGCAGCGGCGCGATGTCTCCCTCCATCGAGAAAACCCCGTCGACGACGATGAACCGGCCCCGAGCCGTCGAGTCGTTCCGCATCTGGCGGGCGAGATCGGCGGGATCGTTGTGCTTGAACTTCCGGACATCGCCGAACGAGAGCCGCGCGCCGTCGATGATGCAGGCATGGTCCTGCTTGTCGAGATAAACCACGTCGCCCTTGCCGACGAGACAGGAGATCGTGCCCAGGTTGACCTGATAACCGGTCGCGAACGTGACTGCCGCGTCCTGGCGCATGAACTCGGCCAGGCGCTCTTCGAGACGGACGTGGAGGTCCAGCGTGCCGTTCAGGAACCGCGATCCGGCGCAGCCCGATCCATATTTCCGGATGGCGTCGACGGCCGCTTCCTTGACGCGGGGATCGTTGGTCAGGCCCAGGTAGTTGTTCGAGCCGAGCATGATCATCCGGCGGCCGTTGGAGACGACCTCGGGATCCTGGGCGGACTCGATCACCCGGAAGAAGGAGTACACCCCGGCCTGCCGCACGCGCTCCGCGACTTCGTACCGATGGCATTTTTCGAAGAGAGGGGTCGAACGGACCTCTTCCTTCGCTCGCGGAGCGATCTTGCTCATGCCTCCTCCACCCGCTTGATACCGGTGCCGAATCTTAGCAAATTTTACAAAATGCAAGCGGTCGGCGCCTCCCCTTTTTTCAGGCCGGAATCCACCCGTTTTTCCGGTACCAGGCCGCGGTCTTTCGCAAACCGTCCTCGAGAGGGGTCGGCTCCGGAAGATCGAGATCGCGCCGCATGGGAGCGGGATCGCACAGCCAGTCGCCCGCGAGCAGCTCGCGCGCCTTGTCGGCGTTGAAAGGGCGGGACTCGCGCGTGACGGCCTCGCGAAGAGTTTCGAGGATGCCGGCGAGCCGGACCAGGACGTCGGGCACTTCGACGAAGCGGACCCGGCGATCCATGGCTTGCGCCACCTGGCGTGCGAGATCAGCGACCGCGATCGGATCGGGGTCGCAGAGGAAACCGATCCGTCCGGCGAGGTCGGGCCGGCCGGCCGCTCGCGCGATGCCGAGCGCGGCCTGCTCGACGGATCCGATCTGGACGCGCGAGTGCGCCGCCGGAACCGGGAGGACGCCTCGCGCCGCCATCCGGAAGTAGGTCAGCAGGCCGCGGTCCCGCGCGCCGTAGAGAACCCCGGGCCGCAGCACGATCCAGGGACCCGACCATCCCCGCGCGACCGCCCGCTCCCCCTCGAGCTTCGATCGCCCGTAATCCGAGACGGGCCTTGCCGGGTCTCCTTCCGCGACGGGTCGGCCGTCCCGCGCGGGCCCGCCGGCCGACTGGCTCGACACGTAAACGAAGACAGCGGTCGGGCACGCTTTCGCCGCGGCCCCGAGCAGGCGTTCGGTCCCGAGCACGTTGACCGCGCGATAGTCCGCGAGAGACCGCGCCTTGACGAGGCCCGCGCAGTGGACGACGGCCGAGCAGTCCCGGAGCGCGCGGTCGACTTCGCTCGTCGCACTCGTCGCACTCGTCGCGCTCATCGCGGACGCCGAGAGGTCGCCGGGGACCACGTCGACGGAAAGCTCGTCCAGCCCGGTCCGCCGCAAGGGTCCGCCGCGGGCGAGAGCGCGGACGCTCCAGCCTTCGGCAAGGAGAGCGTTCGCGACGTGCCAGCCGACGAAACCCGTGCCGCCGGTGACGAAAGCCGCCGGCATCGGGAGATCAGGCGGACCGGACCGGCGCGGCGGCCCAGGCGGCGATTCGCCCGACCCCTTCCTCGATCGAGGCGAGCGGCGCCGCGAACGAGAACCGGACGCAGTCGTCTTCTCCGAACGCGTCTCCGGGCACGGCGGCGACGCCCGTCTCCGAGAGGAGCCGTTCGCAGAACTCCGCCGAGCCCGCCACCTGCTTCGCGCCGTAAAGGGCCGAGACGTCGGCGAAGGCGTAGAACGCACCCTCCGGCAGCAGGCACCGGACGCCCGGAATCGCGGCGAGACCGGACACCATCGTTTCGCGCCGCCGGCCGTACTCCGCCAGCATCCGCGCGACGGCTTCGTCCGTCTGCGCCGGATCGGAAAGCGCGCCCAGGGCGGCGCGCTGCGAGATCGAAGACGCGTTCGACGTCGAGTGACTCTGGTAGGAGGCCATGGCGTCGATCAGCTCGCGGCTCGCGATCGCCCAACCCAGCCGCCAGCCGGTCATCGCCCAGGTCTTCGACGCCGCTCCGGTCAGGACGATCCGGTCGGGGTGCTCTTCCCGGAGCGAGGCCGCGGTCACGTGCGGCCGGCCGTCGTAGAGGAAACGGTCGTAGGTCTCGTCGAAGATCATGCAACTGTCTCGCGCTTCACACCATTCGACGATGCTCTCGAGCTGTTCCCTTTCGACGACAGCGCCCGTCGGGTTGTTCGGCGAGTTCAGGATGACGCCGCGCGTCCGCTCCGTCGCGCGCTCCGCGAGGTCCGAGGCGATCGGCTTCCAATGGGTCTCGAGCTCCGTCGGCACGTAGAGCGGCGAGGCGCCCGAAAGCCGGACCATCTCGGGAAACGAGACCCAGTATGGACAGAAGAGTGCGACCTCGTCCTCCGCCTCGAAGAGGACCTGGCAGGCGTTGAAGACGGCCTGTTTCGCGCCGGCCGTGACGAGGACGTTCTCGCGCGACAGGGCGATGCCGTGCTCGCGCCGGTATTTCTCGGCGATCGCATCGCGAAGGGCGGGCTCGCCGGCGACGTCCGTGTAACGCGTCCGCCCCGACTCGATCGCCGCGATTCCCGCCGCGCCCACGAAGTCCGGCGTCGGAAAGTCGGGCTCACCCAGACCGAGGTCGACGACGTCCACGCCGGTCGCGGCGAGAGCCTTCGCCTTGCGGGCCACGGCGGTCGTCGAGGACGGCGCGAGTGCGGCGGCGCGGCGCGACAGCCGCGGGGGCCTCACGGGCTCGTCCGGAGCCCGGTCTTCCGCTGCGCCCAGACGCGCCGGAAGCAGGCGAAGGCCGGGATCCGCTTCTTTCCGAGCGCCACCAGGAAGAGCTCGACCACGATCCAGGCGCCGTACAGCCAGAGCATTTCGCCGCGGAGCGAAGGCACCGCGAACTGGACCAGCCACAGCACGAAGAGGCCCGTCGCTTCGTACGCCTGAAGCGTCATGGACGCGAGGAAAATCCATCCCAGGAACGCCTGCAGGATCGTCAACAGGATTTCCAGACGCTGGAACTGGTCGAACGGCAGCGAGCTCGGCTCTCCACGGCTCCAACTGTAGATGACCGCGAGGAGCGCGGAAAGCACCCCCCACTGATTGATGTTGGAAGACACCATGTTCATGAGCGCGACCGGCGCGCGCGTCACCCGCCGCGCCCACGCGAACGCCGAGGTCTTCTCGGGGAACTCGGACAGGAACGGGGCGACCCACTGGATGAAGACGAACTGGGAGATCCCGAAAGTCGCGGCGAGGGCCATCATCGACGCGAGAAACGGCTCGGCGACGAAGTAGATGATCGCGCCCCCCGCCGCGAGCAGCCCCCCCACCGCCGCCCACTTTCGCCAGCCCCGGTGCGAGAGAGCCCAGCGCGAAACTCTCGGGATCTCCTCTTCCTCCTCGAGCGGCTCCTCGCGGGACGGGAGCTTCAGCAGGACCCAGAGATAAACGACGTACGTCAGGGTCAGGAACGCCGCGTCCCACAGCGACAGGCTCGACTTGGCCCAGACGACCACGAACCAGGCGAGCGGAGGAAGAAGGCCGAGGACTTCGACCGCATGCTCGTCGTGGAGCTGGATTTCCCCGAGCTTCCGGCCGTGCCGGCGGCGGGAGTAGAAGGCGGCGACCGCGTAGATCATGGGCCAGCCGAGCCCGGTCAGAAGACGGAGGCTTCCGGTGAAGTTCGCGATCGCCAGGTGGACCATGCCCGGGTCCTTCCCCGCTTTCCACGCGATCACCGCCTCGACCGCGAACTCCGGCAGCGTCTGAATGAGCGCGAGGGCGGCGAGAGCCAGTCCCTGCGACATCAGGAACTCCGCCGCCTCTGCTCCCCACGCCACCACGAAGGCGGCAAAGATCATCAGCGGGAAAGTCCAGGCGGCGGAGGCGGGCGATGCCGCGGTTGCGGCCGGCGCGTGCGCGACGACAGCCGCGAGCCGCTCGCGCACCGACCTCATCGCGCCCGGTTATAGCATGCGGTCGTGGCGGCCATCGAGTCTCCCTCGAACCCGTTGATCCGCCAGATCGGGCGATCTCTCGAGGAGCGCACACACCTTCTGCTCGAGGGCGAGAAGGCGATACTCGACGCGGTCGCCGCCGGCGCGTCGCTCGATCACGTTCTGCACGACGACAGCGTGCGTCCGGGCCGGCTCGCGCTCCTGACGTCCACGCGGCCGCGCCTGGTCTCCCGCGCCGTGATCGAGAGGCTCGCGGAGTCCCGCACCCCGCAGCACCTGATCGCGGTCGCGCGGCGGCGCGATGTCCCGTCGGCCGAGATCCTGGAGCGGCCCGGACCGGTCGTCTTCGTCTTCGGAATCCAGGACCCCGGAAACCTGGGCGCGATCGTCCGCGTCGCCGAAGCCGCCGGGGCGGCGGGCGTCGTGGGCGCCGTCGGAACCGCCGACTTCTTCCATCCGCGAGCGGTGCGCGGGAGCGCGGGCAGCGTCCTGCGGATGCCGGTCTCCGGAAAAGTCTCGTTCGAGCCGTTCGCGGCGTCCGCGCGCGACGCGGGCCGCACGATCTGCGGCGCGGTCTCCGAAGGCGGCGACAGCCCCTTCGAGGCGCCGATCCCGGAGCGGTCCGTTCTCGTGATCGGAGCGGAAGGTACGGGCCTGCCGGCGGGCGCCTATCGCTATCTCGACCGCCGGCTCACGATCCCGATGCGTGCCCCCGTCGATTCCTTGAACGCTGCGGTGGCGGCGGCCCTGCTGCTCTACTCCGCGCGGTTCGCGAAACCGGTCGACGGCGAGGCGGAGTCTTCGCGGGTCGACTGATCTTCAACGCGGTGCGCGCGCGCCTAATGTCGCGCCTCCTGGTGAACGCTATAGACGCTCAGCTTTGGTTCAGCACCCGCTGCCCGAAAGATGAGGACACCACCGGGAGTTTCTGTAGTGCGACGCATACTGTCTAACGCCCCCTGGCTCTCCCATACCGAAATTATTCTCCAGACGGTGTTGTCAGTCCGGCTTTGGACCAGGAAGGTCTGGACGAGGCCGGGAGGCAGATTCTTGGTCTTCTCAGCATAGGCCTGACTGAGCTTGGGCCAGTTCGGTTGAACAACTTGAGCTTCCAGCACGGTCATCGCCATTCCGACTGTATCCACGGCCGAAGGCTCCTTATTGTCGACGCCGAAGGTCGTTCCAGGGCAAAACAAGCACAACGTCGTGACGAAGCCAACTATGACACCGCGCATGGCGTTTCTCCTGCAGTCTCATGTGTATCTCTCTTCGGGCGACCGGTGGGCTCGGGCACATTCGGCTTTTCCGGATCGCGCCGCGGAACCGGTCGAGGAGGCGTGACACGAACGGGCGGACGGCCTTCCCGGGCGCCGCGCGGCGCGACGACCTTCTTCTGCCGGTTGTCGGTGGAACGTCTCGTCATACCGGTCTCCTTTCCTCTTCCGAGAACACCTCCGCCTGGAAGGACCACAGTCTGGCCTCCGCCTGCCGCCACGCCTCGGGAGGCAGCCCGGCCTTGCGCGAGAGCTCCGCCAGAAAGGTCGTGCGGTCGAATCCCCACTCGGTCGCGACCTGCGGCAGGAGGAGCGATCGCCGGCCGCCGAACTCGAGAATCAGACCGTCTCTCCCGATCTGGATCTCCTCGGGGCTTCCGATTGCGCGGGGCGGGGTCAGCACCGAGATCTCGATCGTGCATTCGGGCAGCTCCGGCTCGCTGAGCGCCGGAAAGCGCGGATCCTCGAAGGCGGCGCGGATCGCAAAGCGCGGGACGGCGCGCGAGAGGTCGCCTTCCGGCGCGAGGGTTCCGATGCAGCCCCGCAGCCGCTCTCCGATTCGCAGCGTCACGAAGACCGCTCGGGGTTCGCCGAACGTCTCCGCGCGGTCGGACGCGAGCCGGGGCGGCGGCTCTCCGCGGAAGCGCGCCTCGATCGTGGCGCGAGCGAGCCCGAGAAGGTCCCGGCGCCCCTCCTCCGAGAGCGTCGGGGAACCGCCGTTCACTTGTCCGATCCTTTCCGGATGTCCGCCAGGAAAGCGGTCAGCGCCTTCTCGAGCTCGTCGAGCCTGCCTTCGAGAAAGTGGTCGGCGCCCGGGACCTCGACGATCCGGGCGGAGTCGGCCGCCCACCTGCGCAGCATTTCGGGAGGACCGTAGACATCCTCCGAGCCGACGACGAAGAGGGCGGGGACCTTCGGGAGCGGGAGCGATTCCGGCGGCTCCGAAGCCAACGGAACGCCGACGCCGACGAAGGCGCTGACCCGCGGATCTCCCGGGATCGCGCGCAGTCCCGCGGCTGAACCGAACGAGAAACCTCCCGCGACGATCGGGAGTCCTCCGCGGCGCTCCGCCTCGTCGAGCGCGGCCCGGAAATCGTCGGTCTCCCCGCGGCCCGAATCGAATCGGCCCTCCGAAAGGCCGACTCCACGGAAGTTGAACCGCAGGACGCCGTAACCGGCGCGAGCCAGGCAACGGGCAGCCCGGAAGACGACCTTGTTGTGGAGCGTGGCGCCGTGCAGCGGATGGGGATGCGCGAAGACCGCGGAGCCGGCGCGGGGACCTTCCGGTTCCTTCCACAGCCCCTCGAGATTGCCGGCAGGTCCGCGAGAGAGATACGCCCGCAGCTGGCCGCCCGCGTCCGCCGACCTCGTTGGCGGCAGGCCCGTCTCATCGTATTCTTCGAGCCGAGCCGCGCGAGCGCCGAGCGCATCGACCGGCGGATCCGAGAACACGGGAGACGGCAACATGAGCAAAATCGTACACGTCGTCGGGACCGGAACCATCGGGGAGCCGCTGATCGGCTTCTTCGCCGATTTCAAGAGACACCTCGGAATCGACGAGATCACGTTCCACAAGCGGACTCCGATGACGACCGAGCGCGCGAAGGTCAACCATCTCCTCAAGCGCGGCGCGCAGCTGGCCGTCGACTCGGACACCACCGCCGATTTCGAGGCGCTCGGCCACAAAGTCTCGTTCGAATCCATCGAGGCGCTCGAGCGCGCGACCGTCGTGATCGACTGCACGCCGGCGGGCAACGAGAACAAGAAGCTCTACGAGAAGATCTCCGGCCCGAACGGCTTCCTCGCCCAGGGAAGCGAGTTCGGATTCGGGAAGCCGTACGCGATCGGGATCAACGAGGAAGCCTTGATCCCCGGCCAGGACCGGTTCATCCAGATCGTTTCCTGCAACACCCACAACATTGCGACGCTCATCAAGACTCTCGGCTCGGAGGACGGCGAGCTCACCCTGGAAGCCGGCCGGTTCGTGTGCATGCGGCGGGCGAACGACGTTTCTCAAGATTCGAGCTTCTGTCCCGCCCCGACCGCCGGGAAGCACGACGATCCCGAGTTCGGGACCCACCACGCCCGCGACGCCTTTCACCTCTTCGAGACGATCGGCTGGAAACCCCGGATCTTTTCCTCCGCGATGAAGTTGAACAGCCAGTACATGCACTCGCTCTGGTTCGACATGGACCTCTCGAAGCCCTTCACGCTCGAGAAGGCTCTCCAGAAACTGAAGTGCAACACCCGGATCGCCATGACCGAGAAGCGATCGGCCAACCAGATCTTCTCGTTCGGCCGGGACCACGGCTACTACGGCCGGATCTTCTCTCAGACCGTGGTCGCGAAGCCCACGGTGACGGTGCATGGCGATCGCGAGGTGGTCGGCTTCTGCTTCACGCCGCAGGACGGCAACTCCCTCGCGTCGTCGATCGCGGCGGCTCTCTGGATCATCGATCCGGACTTCGATCGTAAAGAGCGGCTTTCGGTGCTGGATCGCTTCTTCTTCCGGGAGATCTGACCCGCCGCGGGAGATCTCTTCAATCCCCGCTACGCCGAAACGATGTATCCCCCGCTCTTTGCGTCCTTCTTCATCGAGAGCAGACCCTTCCTCTCGGCGTCCTCGAGCAGCTCCGAGAACGACTTGTATCCGTAGTAGGTCTCGTTGAAGTAAGGCTGCTTGCGCTGCATCGTCTGCTTGATCATCGAACCCCAGATCACGTCGTAGTTCTCGCGCTGGAGGGCCTGGATCGAGTCGAGCATCAGGCGGAACACGTCCTGCTGCTTCTTCGGAAGGTTTTCGATCGACGGCAGGGCACGGGTCTCGCGCACCAGGTCTTCGTAGAAGATGAACTCGTCGCAGTTCGATATCAAAAGGTCCGACGTCGAGTTCTTGACGCCCAGCCCGATGACGCTCTTGTCGTTCTCCTTCAGCTTCGAGACCAGAGGAGAAAAGTCGGAATCACCCGAGAGGATCACGAAGGTCGTGATGTGGCCTTTCGAGGCGACCAGATCCATCGCGTCGACGACCATCCGGATGTCAGCCGAGTTCTTGCCGGTGTAGCCCCGCTGCGGGATGTCGATCAGCTCGATCGCGGCCTCGTGGAACTCCCGCTTGTACTCGGGGAAACGGGTCCAGTCCGCGTAAGCCTTCTTGAAGACGATCCGCCCCTTCTCGATCAGCCGCTGCAGGACGAGGTTGATGTCGAATTTCTTGTACTGCGCGTCGCGCACGCCGAGAGCGATGTTCTCGAAGTCGATGAAGAGCGAGAGCCTCTGCTCGACAGCGGACCTGGCCGGAAGGAGAGGCCCGGCGCCGACGACCGAGGACGAAGGCGCCGCCGGGACCGACGCGGCGGGAGCCGGGAGAGAGACCGGAATCGATACGGGATCGGGAGCTGCGCGCAAGTCGTCCACCTTTCCGCGAGTCTTGCGCCGGCGGACTCCTCCCCGGCGCCGCCTCGGTTTCTTCTCCCCGTTTCCGGCCTCGGCGGCCGGGAACGGAACCGGCTCGTCGCTCATCGCGCGCCTCCCGGAAGATAGTCGAACGACGACGTCGTCAGGAGGAAGCTCGTCAGGACACGGGCGACGGCGGCGTTTTCGGAGTCGAGAATCTCCACCTCGCCGACGTTGATGCGTCTCCCCTTCTTCACGACGCGGGCGACCGCCTTGAGGTCGCTCTTCGCGCGGCGCAGGAAATGGATCGTCATGTCGGCGGTCGCGAATCCCATCTTCCCGTCGAAATTCGTGGACAACGCGAACGCGACAGCCGTGTCCGCGAGCGTCGCGAGCACGCCGCCGTGGATCGTCGCGGATCCGTTGGTCAGCTCCGGCCGGTAGCGCAGGCCGAGCACGCAATAGTCGGGAGCGATCTCGTCTAAGGTCGGCTGGAGCCACTGGAGAGCGGGCGACGCGGCGAGGCGCTTCCGGAGCCTGTCCAGGAGGTCGGGAGCGAGCGCAGGAAGCGGCTCGAGGCCGGCGAGGCGACTCATAAACGCTTCATTCTACTTGAAGAACCCGCCGGGCCGCTCCTCACTCGGGCGGTCCCTCCGGCTCTTCCTCGGAAGAGTAGTACGGCAGCTGCTCGGCCCTTTTGGTCGAGTTGTCGAACTCCTTGGGAACCTCCACGATCGTCCGCGTCACGTTGGGATCGCACACGTCGTTCTCGCACTCGTATGTATAGACGTTCTTCTCCGGCTCCTTCCGAAAACCGACGATCGTCTGGTACGTATCGCAGTTGCCGCACTTGACCGACATCATGAAGATGTCGATCACGTGCAGGTCGGGCGAGCTCTCGGGCGCGCTCACGACCCGATGATACGATGCGCTTCGTCGATCCCCTGCGGCCCGAAACACCGATGAGACGGCGGCTGACGTCCCTCCTCCTCTTTGCGGCTTCGACTGCGCTCTTTGCCGCGGACGGGTCCTTCGAGATGACCGTTTCCATGCCGCGCCACGGGGATCTGCCCCTCGGATGGGCGCACCAGGGCTGCTCGATCAGGAGCCTCAAAACCGCGGAGACATCGAGGACGCGCGCCGCAAGGACCCGAACGACAAGTCGTGGCTCTGGTGGGAGTTCAACGTCGCGAACAGGAGCGCGCGGGAGTGCCGCATGTGGCTCTCGGTCCAGGTCTTCGACCGCCGCGGAAACGTCGTCAAGGCGAGCGATCGAAAGGGATCCGTTTCCCCGGGCGAGACCGACGACGACATCCGCGTGTCGACGCGGATGAAGACGCTCGACATCGCCGGCGCGCCGAAGGTGCGCCTGCGGGCTCGGATCGCGCTGCAGTAGTCGTGCGGAACCGATCGCGCCTCCGGCTTCCGCTGCTCCTCTGCGCCGTGATCGGCGCCGGTCATGCTTCAACCGTGGCCGCTCAAATTCTCTACTCGGTGAGCTCGGGACCGGGTTTCCCCCTCGTCTCGATCGACCCGACCACGGGCGCCGTCCAGACACTTCAACCGACCGGCTCCTTTAGCGGAATTAACAGCATCTCCGCCTTCGATCCTTTGCGCCGGCGGCTCTTTTTTCTCGCCGATGCTGCCGGAGTCCAAACGCTCGTCGTCGTCAACGTGCAGACCGGAGCCGTGGCGACTCATGCGATTCCTCTCACCGGCGCCTCGTATGCTTTCCTCCAGTACGACCCGACGACCAGAACTCTCTACTCCGTGGCTTCTAGTCCCGGATTTCCCGTGGTCACGATCGACCCGGACACCGGCGTCGTAACCACGCTGCAGCCGACCGGTTCCTTCAACGGAGTGAGTAACAACATTTCCGCCTTCGATGCTGCCGGAAGGCGGCTCTTCTTCGTGGTGGATGCGGCCGGAGTCCCCACGCTGGTCGTCGTCAACGTTCAGACGGGAGCCGTGGCGACCCAGCCGATTCCGGTGAGCGGCGGCTCGTACGTCTTCCTCCAGTACGACCCCGCGACCGGCGTCCTCTACTCCGTGGCCTCTTCTCGATCGACCCGAACACGGGCGCCGTCCAGACGCTTCAACCGACCGGCTCCTTCAGCGGGCTGTTCAGCAGCTCGGCCCTCGATCCGTCCGGAGGACGGCTCTTCTTTCTCGCCGATGCCGCCGGAGTCCAGACGCTCGTTGTCGTCGACCTCGTGACCGGAACGGTGACCACGCACACGGTCTCGGTTCCAGGCGGAATCGTGGTCTTTCTGGAATTTGCAGGTCTACTGACGAACGTTCCCGCAATGGGCTCGTTCGGAAAGATGCTGACTCTGCTCGCACTCGGCCTGGCAGGCTTCTTTCTCGCCCGACAACTCAGCTAGCGACCCTGCCGTTTCGGCGGTCGCTAGAATCGTCGCATGAGCGCCCCCTCCTCGACCTCTGTCTCAGCCGGCTACACGGCAGCGCGGCAGCAGCTCGCGCACCGCGACCGCGGGAGCGCCGTCCTCGACGTCGGCGGCGAAGACCGGGTCGCCTTTCTGCAGGGACAGCTCACGCAGGAGATGAGAGGTCTCGCGCCGGGCGAGACGCGAGATGCCGCGGGACTGACGCCGAAGGGCAAGCTCCTGTTCGTCGCTCGCGCCGTCGGATTGGCCGATCGGATCCGTCTGGTCCTTCCCGCGGTGCTTCGGGCTCCGGTCTTCGAGCATCTCCGCAAGTACGTGCTCGGGAGCCGGGTCACGGTCGAAGATCGATCCGAAGAGCTCTTCCGGATCGGGCTATACGGTCCGGCCGCCGCTTCCCTCGACGTTCCGGCCGGCGTCTTCCTCCTGCCGGCCGAAGGAGAGTTCTCCGCCGAGCTGCTCGGCCCGGCGGCGATGCGCGCCGAGGTCGGTCGGCTCCTCGAGGAGGCCGGCTCCGAAGAGGTCGCCGAAGGCACGGCCGAGATCCTTCGAATCGAAGCGGGACGGCCGCGGTTCGGGACGGACATGGACTCGACGAACCTGCCCGACGAGGTCGGCCTCCCGCGCGCGATCTCCACGACCAAGGGCTGCTACGTCGGACAGGAGGTCGTCGCGCGCCTGCGGACGTACGGTCGCGTCAATCGCCGCTTCGTCCGATTCCGTTTTCCAGAAGGAAGGATCGACCCGGGGACCCCGCTGCGCCGGCCGGAAGAGGAGACGCCGGGGAAGATCGAAGCCGGAAGGGTGACGAGCTCCGCCGTCTCGCCGGAGGCCGGCCCGATCGGGCTCGGCTATGCGTTCCGCGAGATTCTCGACGGAGATCGCCTCGTCTCGACGGTCGCCTCCGGCGACATCGCGATCGTTTCGGATCTCGCTTCCGTGTGAGCGAGCCGTCC
>QHVV01000040.1 GCA_003222385.1 Acidobacteriota bacterium | reverse complement strand
GCGTTCGACCGACTGGAAGTCGGGGGAGTGATCGTCAACGACGCGCCGACGTTGCGCATCGACAATTTCCCCTACGGCGGCACCAAAGCTTCCGGGTTCGGTCGGGAAGGCGTGCGCTATGCCATCGAAGAGATGACGGAGCCGCGGACACTCTTCCTGAAACCGTAAGCCCCGAGCCGTGAGCGGTTAGCGGGAAGCCGGAGGCTTCGGAGCTGACAGCCGCCTCCCCGCGAAATAAGATTGCGGCGAAATTCCGGACAGAGAGTCACCAATGCGTGCTGCTCTCCCTGCGAACGAAGACGCCCGGCTCGAAGCGCTCCGCGAGCTCGAGATCCTCGATACCGCTCCGGAGCGGGAGTTCGACGAGCTCGCCCAGATCGCATCCCAGATCTGCGGCACCCCGATCTCGATGATCTCGCTCATCGACAAAAACCGGCAGTGGTTCAAGTCGAAAGTCGGGGTCGAAGCGAAGGAGACCTCGCGGGACGTCGCGTTCTGCGCCCACGCGATCCTGCAGCGCGGCCTCTTCGTCGTGTCGGACGCCATGGACGATCCCCGCTTCGCGACCAACCCGCTCGTCACGACGGATCCGAAGATCCGCTTCTACGCGGGCGCTCCGCTGCGCACCTCGGACGGTCACGCGCTCGGGACGATCTGCGTGATCGACCGCACGCCGCGCCAGCTCTCGGAGGAACAGGAGAACGCGCTCCGCGCCCTCTCGCACCAGGTCGAGGCGCAGCTGGAGCTGAGGCGGCGATTGATCCAGGAACGCAAACAGGCGGATGAAGCGCTCCACGAGAAAGACGTGAGCGTGCGGGTGCTCGTCGAACAGATGCCGGCTGTCCTCTGGTCGGTGGACCGCGATCTCCGGTTCTCTTCCTTCATGGGCGCCGGCCTCTCCGGCATCGGGCAGCAGCCCGGCCAGTTTCTCGGGCTGACTCTGTACGACTACTTCGGAACCAACGAGCCGGAGTTCCGGCCGATCGCCGCCCACCGAAAAGCGCTGGCGGGCGGCTCGGTGACGTACGAGGTCGAGTGGAAGGGGCGCACTTTCGCGGCTCACGTCGAGCCGCTCCGCCACACCGACGGAACGATCAAAGGGGTCATCGGTTCGGCCCTCGACATTACGAAGCAGAAAGCGACGGAGAAGGAGCTCGAGAAGTCCGTGTCTCTCCTGAAAGCGACGCTCGACTCGACCGCCGATGGGATCCTGGCGATGGACCACGACGGCAAGATCGTCGCGCACAACAAGAAGTTCTTGGAGATGTGGAAGATCCCGGAAGAGATGGCCGCTTCCGGCAACCGCGACAAGCTGCTCGAGTTCGTCCTGGACCAGGTCAAGGATCCGGGCGGCTTCGTGCAGCTCGCGATGCGGTCGTACGCGCGCCACGAGGCGCAGACGCTGGACGTCGTCGAGCTCAAGGACGGGCGGCTCCTCGAACGCTACTCGGGTCCTCAGGCGCTCGGCGGAAAGAGCGTGGGCAAGGTGCTCTCCTTCCGGGACGTGACCGCGCGCCGTCGCGCCGACCGGGAGATCGAGGAGTCGCTGTCTCTTCTGCGCGCGACTCTCGAGGCCACGACCGAAGGAATCCTGGTCGTGAACGAGAACGGCAAGATCGTGAACTTCAACCGCAAGTTCACCGAGATGTGGCGGCTCCCGGAGAGCGTGCTCGTATCGCGGGACGATAACCAGGCGCTCGCGTGGGTGCTCGACCAGCTCAAAGACCCGGAAAAGTTCATCAAGAAGGTCAAGGAGCTCTACTCGCAGCCGGAGTCGAAGAGCTACGACTGGCTCGAGTTCAAGGATGGTCGGATTTTCGAGCGCTATTCGCAGCCCCAGAAGATCGGCGGACAGACCGTGGGTCGGGTCTGGAGCTTCCGCGACGTCACCGACCGGCGCCTGATGGAAATGACGATGAAGCGGCAGGCGCAGACCTTCGATCACATCTTCGACGGCGTGATCGTGACCGACCTGGATGGCCGGATCGTCGACTGGAATCCGGGCGCCACCCGGATGTTCGGCTACTCGAAGGAGGAAGCCGTCGGAAAGACGCCCGCGCTCCTCCAGGCCTCCGGCAAGAACGGCGATTCGACGAGGGAGATGCTCCGGACGATGCGTCGGGAAGGGCGCTGGACAGGAGAGATGCCGTTTGTTCGGAAGAACGGCTCGAGCGGGGTCGCCGACACGGTCGTCGTCTCGCTCGGCGACGAATACGGGCGGCCGCTTGCCGCGATCTTCGTCAATCGGGACATCACGGAGTTGAAGCGCCTGCAGGAACCCGCGAAGTCCTGAGGGGCGGCTACTCCGACTTCCCGCTCCCGGGCTCGTACTTCCAGGCGGTCGAGCCGACCGCGCCCTCCGCGAACCGGACGTCCACGTACTCGTCGAACCCGATCTTCCGGTCGAGGACGCCGGTCTGGATCATCAGGTCGCGGACCATGTCGAAGTCCGCCTTGCGCGGCGACAGCCTCGTGTAGATGACGCGATCGAGCGGTTGCGTGAGCGCGTGACGCAGGAGCTCCGGCGGCTGGTTGTAGTAATAGCGCCCGACGAAGTCGGCGGCGTGCTCGCGGTGCGAGAGGCCTTCGTCGAGCCAGAGGCCGGAGCGCGCGATCCCGTCCACGAGGACCTGCAACGCCTGGGGACGCCGGTCGATGACGTCCTGCCGCGCGACGACCACGCACGACATGTAGTCGGGCCAGTACTCGCGGGCCTGGAAGAGCACGCGCCCGAAGCCGCCCAGCTCCGCCTGCGACGGGTAAGGCTCGCCCATCGAGAACGCGTCGATCGCGCCGGCCGCGAGCGCGCCCGCGACGTCCGGCGGCGCCATCTCGACCATCCGGACCGATGTCGCCGGGATTCGATGCGCCGCGAGCGCTTTGAAGACGATCAGCCGCTCGTCGGAGAAGCGGCTCGGAATCGCGATGACGTGGCCGGGAAGGTCCTCGACCGAGCGGATCGGTCCGTCCTTGCGCACGACCACCGCGCTCCCGTAGCGGTGTCCGAGGTAAACGATCTTGATCGGCGCTCCCTGCGCGGCGAGCGCGATCGCCATCGGCGCGACCATGAAGCCCACCTGCATCCGGTCGGAGATCAAAGCTTCCTTGATCTCGGGGAAGCCCTGGAACATCCGGGGGATGAAGATGTTCCCGTCGAGCGAGTACCGGGAGATGAAATCCGTCACCGGGCACGTCAGGTGGCAGGTCACCGGGATGTAGGCGACGTTCAGTTTGCGCTTCGCCAGCGGCAATCGGGCGTTCAAGAAGCTCGACCAGTCGACGTTCAGCGCGAAGTGGGCGGCCGTGAGCGCGACGGTCCAGACCGCGACGGCGAGCACGATCCGGCGCGCCCCGGTGACCGCCGCGCTACGGGGCATTGAACCCCCATCGAACCGCGCGCAGCCGCTCGACCTGGCGCACGAGAGTGTTGAGCACGAGACCGATCAGACCGATCAGCAGCATCGCCGCGATCACGAGGTCGTATCGCTTCCCCGCGTTGCGCGAGTCGATCACGAGATAGCCGAGGCCCGAGTTGACGGCGATCATCTCGGCGGCGACGACGACGAGCCAGGCGACTCCGAGAGCCACCCGCAGCCCGGTCAGGACGCGCGGAAGAGCCGCGGGAAAGATCACGCGCGAGAAGAGCGCCGGAACGGACAGCCCGAAATTGCGGCCCGCCGCGAGGTACATGCCCGGGACGTTGCGGACGCCGTTCATCGCCGCCACCACGATCGTGAAGAACGACGCGAGGAAGATCAGAAAGATCGCCGCGACGTTCGTCACGCCGAAGAGAACGATCGCGACCGGGATCCAGGCGAGCGGGCTGATCGGGCGGAGGAGCTGGATCACCGGGTTGACCGCGCGCGCCGCCGTCGAATACCAGCCGAGCGCGATGCCGAGCGGAATCCCGAGAACGAGGGCGAGCGAGTAGCCGGCGCCGACCCGGAGAAGCGAATCGGCGATGTACCTCGCGAGGACTCCCTTGCGCGCGAGCTCCCCCACGCCGCGCAGGACGGAGAGGGGAGACGGGAAGACGTCGGTGTGCGAGAGTCGGACCGCGGCGTGCCAGAAGGCGATCAGGACCGCCGCGGTTCCGACCGGCAGCAGGATCGATTCGACCAGGCGTGGCCCGACCGGCAGCGGAGGCGCGCCCTCGTCCCGATTTCCGATTTCCGATTTCCGATTTCCGTCCGTCATATCCGGTGAGCGAGGCCGATCTCTTCCAGGATGCTGTCGCGCAGCGCGAGATAGCGCGGCGACGACAGGTCGCGGGGATGCGGAAGGTCCACTTCGACCACGCGGCGGATCGAGCCGGGGCGCGCGGAAAGCACGACGATGCGATCGGCCAGCTGGCAGGACTCTTCGATGTCGTGGGTCACGAAGAGGATCGTCTTCCTCTCCGTCTGCCAGATCCGAAGAAGCTCGCTCCTCATGACGAGGCGGGTGATGGAGTCGAGTGCCCCGAAGGGCTCGTCGAGATAGAGGACGTCGGGATTGACCGCGAGAGCGCGGGCGACCTCGACGCGCTGCTTCATGCCCCCGGAGAGCTCCTGCGGATAGGCGTTCTCGAAGCCCTCGAGGCCGACCAGCCGCACGTAGTGGGCGATCCGCGCCGCCCGCTCGGTCGCCGGAAGACCCGAGATGCCGAAACCGATGTTTCCTTCGACCGTCAGCCAGGGAAAGACGCCGCGCTCCTGGAAGACGAAGATGCGGCGCGGATCCGGCCGCCGGACCGGCAGACCATCGATCGCGACGTCTCCGCTCGAGGCGGGGAGAAAACCGCCGACGATGTTCAGGAGCGTCGACTTCCCGCAACCCGAAGGTCCGAGGATGCAGACGAGCTCGCCTTCCCGGACGTCCAGGTCGATGTGCTCCAGGACCCGGATCTCGTGGCCGTTCGTGTGGAACGCCTTCGAGAGATCCTGGATGCGGACCTTGACCTCGGCGTTTCCGGTCATGGCAGGACGGCCGCCCGGCCCGCGGCGTCGCCTCCCGCGACGTCGGGTTGCTCGCCCTCGAGGATGGTGGTGTAGCCCCACGCCACGGCCTTCGATCGCTCGAGGCTGCGCATGATCGCGTCGAGCGCGATCCCGATGACGCCGATCAAGACCATTCCCGCGACGACCAGGTCGTAGCGGTTGCCGGCGTTCCGGGCGTCGATGATCAGAAATCCCAGGCCCGAGCTGACCGCGATCATCTCGGCCGCGACGACCACGAGCCACGCGATGCCGAGTGACAGCCGAAGTCCGACGATGAGCTGCGGCAGGATCGCCGGGTAGATCACGCGGCGCAGCAGCTCCGGCGCACGGAGCCCGAAATTGCGCCCCGCGTTGACGTGCACGACCTCGACGCCCCGAACCGCGTTCATCGCCGTCAGAGTCAAGGGAAACAGCGACCCGAGAAAGATGATGAAAACCGCCGAAACGTCTCCGACGCCGAACCACAGGATCGCGACCGGAATCCAGGCCAGGGGCGAAATGGGCCGCAAAATCTCCAGGATCGGCGCGATCGCCATGCCTCCCCGGCGGTACCAGCCGAGCACCACGCCGAGCGGAATTCCCACGATCACCGCGGCGACGTACCCCCAGGTGACCCGGAAGAGCGACGCGACGACATGCTTGAGGAGGAAGCCCTTCTGGGCGAGCTCGGCGATCGCGCGAACGACCGCGAACGGCCGCGGAAGGAGCTGGGAGCGGCCTCCGCCGAGGCTTAAAGCGACGTCCCAGACCAGGATGAGAACCGCGATTCCCGAAAGTGGGACGAGGGCGCGGACGAGCGAGCGCGACGACCGCGCGGGCCGGCCGTGAGGGGGCGGGGAATCGATTGGGGCCGGGCGCGCCAAAACCGCGAGAGTCTAGCAAAGCGGAATGGGGTCAGGTCTCCACTTGCCACATCGAGGGCCAGGCTGCCACATCGAACTCTATCGGATAAACTTCGGCGGCTTCGAAATTCGAACGAAAGACAAAGGAGGGAACACCATGTCGAAGTCCTCGAGACGGATCCTGTTCGTTCCAATTCTCCTTCTGGTTGCCGGCGTGTCGCTGGGGCAGACCGCGGCGGCGAAGACCAAGTCGGCGTCCGCTAGAGGCGGGAAGAAGTTCACGGTGTTGCCGGCGGCCGACCTGAAGTGGGCGCCGCTGAAGAACGCTCCTCCCGGACCGATGATGGCGGTCATCACGGGCGATCCGGAGAAGGGCGCCTACACCGCGATGGAGAAGTTCCCGGCTGGATTTTCCGCGCCACTGCACACCCACACCGCAACCCACAAGGTCGTGGTCATTTCCGGGACGTGGATTCACGGCGAACCCGGAAAGCCCGACGCGAGGCTCGGACCCGGCTCGTATCTGGTCCAGCCGTCGGGCATGAAACACACGACGGCGTGTGACGCGGCGTCGGAGTGCGTCTTCTTCATCGAGAGCAGCGCGAAGTTCGACCTCAAGCTGGTCGAGGAGAAAAAGACCGCCGAGAAGAAGTAGATTTTTTTGACGGCTGGTGATCGGAACCCCGGTTCGCCGGGGTTCTTTTTTCGAGTCGGTGGCGGAGGAGGAGAGATTCGAACTCCCAAATCCGGGCGAAGGCGATCGAGCTGCTGAAGCAGGAACCCCATGGACTTCGTTACTCGGATCTGCGGACGAGAATCGCGGAGGCCTTCCCGACGATCCCCAAGAACACGATCAGTGGAACGATCTGGAATCTAGAGGTCCAGCTTCCCCAGGAGATCTCCAAGCCAGCGCGGGGCCTTTATCTGCACAGACAGTTCCTGCAGCCGGGAGTCCAGGAAATCGTTCTGCCACCGCCGCCGGCCGAGGAGAAGATCAGGGAAGAGCGTTTTTACGCACCATTTGCGGAGTGGCTGGTCGAGGAAGTTGAGGAGTGTACGAAGGCGATTCCGCTTGGGGGCAAAAGCTTTGGAGACAAATGGGGAACGCCAGACGTCATCGGTGTCCGGGAACCCCGGAAAAGCGACATCATCAAGTTCCCTACCGAGATCGTCGCGGCCGAAATCAAAATC
>QHVV01000079.1 GCA_003222385.1 Acidobacteriota bacterium | reverse complement strand
CAGCCTTCGCTTCGCGCTCGAATCGGGCGAGCGCCGCACCATCCTGGGCAAGCTTCTCCGGCAGTACTTTGATCGCGACTTCTCGGTCGAGCTTCGTGTCGCGCGCCCGGAAGACCTCTCCCATGCCGCCCGCGCCGAGCGGCGCGACGATCTCGTAGGGCCCGAGGCGGGAGCCGGCCGAGAGCGTCATTTCTTCGGGAGCTCCGCGGTCCAGTTTGTCAGGATCGTGATCGGCGAGAGGTCCTGAGGCAGCCCGGCGACGACCAGAAACCGCTTCCCGTCGTTCGCCACGCTGTAACGGTAGGTGAGACCCAGGATCCTCGCCTGGAAAAGAGGCTGAATGCCCCCGACGTCGAAAGTGGCGCCGTCGGTTTTCACTCGCGCCGCCATGAGCCGGTTGTCCGGGGAGAAGTAGAAGAGTTCCGTGCCGTCGCGACTCCAGCGCGGCTCGACGCCGCCGTTCTGCGAGATCGGCCATCGGTTGCCCGCGCCCGGAAACGTCGCGACATAGATTTCAAATCGTCCCGTCTCGTCCGACTGATATGCGACGTACCGTCCGTTCGGCGAGAACTGCCCGATCCGCTCGAGCGCGGGCGTCGCCAGGAACGGCCGGGGCTTCCGGTCTCCGGTAAGAGGAAGGATCCAGAGATCGTCCCGGTCGTTCTTTCGCTTCGAATAGAGAAAAAAGTTCCCGTCCGGTGAGAAGCCGAGCGGTGCCTGGAATTCCACCGGATCGGATGCGAGCATGACCTCGGGCTCGGAACCATCGATCGGCTTCAGGACGATGTCGTAACCGGGTCCCCGCGGGTTGGAGACGCTGTGCGCGACCCTGCCGCCGTCGGGCGACCATACGCACCACTCCTTGCTGCCCGGCCCGGTCGTGAACCGCCTTCGCGTGCCGGTTGCCAGCTCGATCATCCAGATGTCAGTCTGTCCCGTCCGGAGATCGACGATCGAAGTGGTCGCGCGCCTCCCATCGGGCGAAATTTCCGGATCGCCGCCGTTGAAAAAAAGCGCCGGCTCTCCCACGGTTTCGAGCACCGCGCCGTTGCGATCGAGCCAGCGGAGCGCCGACAGCGTCTGTCCTTTTCCGGTCTGGTAGACGAGCCCGCCTCCCGGCGAAGCCGAGAAAACACCGCGGCTGAACCGCTCGTCCATGAGAACGTCCGGGACGAGCGTGACCGGCTCGCCCTTTACGGTGAGCCGCTCCGGATCGAACTCCTGGGCGACGAGAGCGCCTTCGCGGACATAGAGCAGGTGCCCCGAAGCGTAAACGACATTCGAGGCGACGTTCAGGACGAGCTTCGAGTCTTTCGAATCGAGCGACCCCACGCGAACCTCGGGGTCGCGACCGCGTCCGGCGCCGCCGTGTCGGACGAGATAGAGAAAGTGCCTGCCGTCCGGAAGGAAGTGCGGGTATCGATGCGTCGAGTCCATCGATCCGTAGACCGTCGCTTCCGTGACTTTTCCGCCGTCGGCGGACACCCGGTAGACCGGTCCGCTTGCGCTCGGCGTGAAGAGAATGACCCCGTCCCGGTTCCAGGTCCCACCCCGGCTTTCCGTACCGGGCGCCAGCGTGAAGACCGGACCACCTTCGACGTCGATCTTCTTGAAGAAGCGGTCCGCGAAGAAACCGATGTGCCGTCCATCGGGAGACCAGAACGGTCTCTGCGCACCCTCCGTGCCGGCGAGCGGATGCGCGCTCGACTCCGAGAGCTTTCGCACCCAGAGAAGATTGGGGCTTTCGCCCTTCCTTGCGGTGAAGACGATTCGCTCCCCGTCCGGAGAGATTTCGACCGGTCCCGCGTCGATCCACGTGGAGACGAACTCCGAGTCTTCCGGCGGAAGGATCGAGGCTCGAAGGACCCTCGCCTCGGGCGCGGACCGGGTGAAGAGACGTGCAGCGAGACCGATCGCCGCCGCCAGAAGGACCGCCGCGACGATCCAGCCGAGCCGCTCGCGGCTCCGCCGCACCGAGACCACCGGCAAGGGAACGCCGGTCTGCGAGCCGCCTTCGCGGATCCAGTTCAACTCGCTCCCGAGATCCGCGGCGTTCTGCCAGCGCTCCTCCGGGTCCTTCGCCAGGCATTTCTTCACGATGTGATCGAGCGCGGGCGGCGACATCGGCTGCGCCCTCGAGATCGGCGGGGGGTCCGTGTGCAGGATCGCCCCGATCAACGACGCCTGCGACGTCCCCGCGAAGGCCTTGCTGCCGGTCGCCATCTCGTAGAGCAGGCAACCGAAAGAGAAGATGTCCGACCGCGCGTCGGCTTCCCTGCCCTCGAGCTGCTCCGGCGCCATGTACTGGAACGTCCCGAGGATCGTCCCCTCCTGGGTCAAGTTGAGTTGCGTCGGAAGAGAAGTGACGGTCGATGGCTGCGCCGCCGCCAACCCCTTGGCCAGCCCGAAGTCCAGGAGCTTCACGCCCGACTTGGTCAGCATCACGTTGCCCGGTTTCAGGTCGCGATGCACGATCCCCTGCCGGTGTGCCTTGTCGAGAGCGTCGGCAATCTGGATCCCGAATCGGAGAGTCTGCTCGAGCGGCAGCGGACCCTTGAGCAACCGGTCGGCGAGCGTCTCGCCTTCCAGGTACTCCATGACGAGGTACTCGGTCTCGCCCTCGCGCCCGACGTCGTGGAGCGCGCAGATGTGCGGGTGGGAGAGCTGGGAGATCGTCTTGGCCTCGCGCTCGAAGCGCTGGCGGGATTCGGGCGAGGCCGAGAGGTGCGACGGCAGAACTTTGATCGCGACGGTTCGCTCCAGCCGCGTGTCGCGCGCCCGGTAGACCTCGCCCATCCCGCCCGCGCCGAGCGGCGTCAGGATCTCGTACGGACCGAGACGGGTCCCCGCGGAAAGCGTCATCCGGCGATGCCCCCTATCCCAGCGGACGAGCGATCGCGGGGAACGACTTCAGCAGCTTCCCGTCGGACGTGACGAGAGAGACCCCCAGCTCCTCCGCAAGGACGACGTACTCGCAATCGTATGCCGAACACTCCGACGTCTGGACCCGGGCGAGCACCTGCGTGGAAGGCACCGAAAATTCGCGCCCGCGCATCTGACCTTCCGCCCCGTCGGCAATCTCCAATGCCGTCTCGAAGCTCACGTCCCCCCGGCGGAGGCACCCGGCGAGCACGCTGCGAAACTCGGAGCGCCACAGGAGTGGAGCATTCCAGTCCGGGTCTCTCTTCAGCAGACGCTCCGCGGCCGTCGTGCGCTCCCCCGGAAGCCACAGATAGGCGAGCACGTTCGTGTCCACCACGATCATCGGCGTCCCGCGCCCCGAAAGGCCGCGAGGTCGGAGTCCGTGAGACGTCCGCCGACACGGCTTCGAACCGCCGCAGCGCGCGCGCCTCCTCCAGGACGGCCAGGATTTCGCTGTTCAGACTGCGACGATGCTGGCGGGCCCGGACCTTGAGCTGGCGGTGCAGCTTCTCGGGCAGGTCCTTGACGGTCACCGTTGCCATACGTCTTTTTCCCCGTGGTTCCATAATGGAATCATAATGCAACCACGGGCGCAAAATGAGAGACGGTTACCGGTTCCCCTATTTCAGCCCTTGCACGACGAAGAGGTCCGACAGCAGTCGCGCGAAGCAGTACGCGTAGCCTTTGCCGTCCGGGGTCACCAGGACGTTCGAGATGCGTTCCACACCGGCGGGGTCGGCCGGGAGGAGGTCCTTCCACGTCTCCCGCTTTCCCGTCTCGATCTCGATCCGGGTAATTCGAGCCGGGACCTCGCCGCGTTTCCAGACGTAGAGTGCGCGGCTGTCGCTCGTGAAGCGCAGGGGGAACTCGCCTTCGAGCGCTCCGGCAACGGGGCGCGGGGAGCCGCCGCCTACCGGGAAGACGGCCAGCCTGTGATCCGGACCGACGGCGGCGAGCAGCAAGCCGTTCGGCGAGATCGCGAAACCGGGCAGCGCGGCCGTGATTCCTTCCGGAGTGACCGCGCGGGGCTTTCCCCCTTCGATGCTCTGGGAGTACACGCGGAGGGAGTGGTTGGCTTCCCGACCCGCGAAGTAGATGGTCTTGCTGTCGGGCGACCAGGTCGCGGCCTGCTCGGCGGTCACTCCCAAGGTCGGAATCTGTTTTCGCTCTCCGGTTCCGGTGGGGAGGAGCAGAAACGGAGAGTTCGCGGCCGGAAGCATCGAGAGCGCCCACGTTCCGTCGGGCGAAAGCGCCAGGGCATTTCCTTCGCCGAGCCGGACGACCGGCGACTGGTCGGCGTGCCGCAGGTGAACGGTGTAGTTTGCGCCGCCGGCTTCGCCCTCTTCGTCGAAGAGGAGCGTCTGCGCGTCGCTCGCGAGATCTGCCGCGAACGAATAGTCCAGGAACGACATGTCCCGTTCGCGCGCATCCCCCTTCAGCATCCCGATGATTCCAACGCGCGGGCTCTCGCGGGTCAGCAGGATCCGCCCGTTCCGCGCGATGTCGTGGAGCTTCAGCCCGCCCGGGACTCGCGCCACCACCCGGAGGCGGCCCGAGAGCGTCACGGCGTAAAGCGACCGATTCGCTCCCGCCTCGGTGGCGGTGAACCAGATCTCTTCTCCGGAGGGCGCCCAGGCGAGGCCGTGCTCGCTCGCCCATTGACCGGTCAAGGTCTTCTTCTTTCCGGCGAGGTCGATCACCGCGACCGTTCCGGCATCGTCGAGCGGAAAAGGATGATCGAGAAACGCGATCAGATCGCCTTTCGGCGAGAGGCGCGCATAGCTCACGTGCCCGGACGTCTCGTAGAGCTGTTTGCCCTGGGGATACTCGATGCGCGCTTTTCCGCCGGCGTCGCGCGCGACGAGCATGTTCGAGCCGTCCGAAGACCAGTCGGCGTCCTGGATACCCTCCGCGACGCGTCGCGGCGCGCCGCCGGTCAGCGCCGCGCGGGCGAGGGTTCCCCGGCAGATTCCGGGATGACTCGACGCACAATCGAGAGCGATCGCCATCTCCCCCGATGGAGAGATCCCCAGGAGGTTGGCGCTCGGAATGTCGAGCGGGAGCGAATCCGGGCTGCTCGGGTGTTTGAGGTAGAGCTTCAGCGGTTTTCCGTCCCACGCGGCGCTGTAAATGATCGTCTGGCCGTCCGGCGCGAACCGGGCCGCGCGGATCGTCCCGCTGCTGAACGTGATCTGCTGGTAGGAAGGGGGAGTCGATTTCGCGACGCTCTTGTGAAGGAGAGCGCCGGCCCCGAGCGCCGCGAGGAGAGCGGCCGCGCCGACTGCCATCCGGAGAAATCGCCCGCGTTTCCGCGGCATCTTCGCCCCGGCCGGCCGAACCGCATCTCCCGGCGAGGAGGGCTCCGAGAGGGCCGAAAGGTGCTCCCGGACGCTCTTGATGTCGCGGGCGAGGTCCCGCGTGGAGGCGTAACGCTCTTCCGGGTCTTTCTGGAGGCATCTCTCGAGGATCCAGCGGAACGGCGTGGGGATGGCCGGGTTCAACGCGGCCGGAGGCTCCGGCTCCTCGCGAATGATCGCGGTCAGCGTCTCGGCGGAGGTCCCTCTCTGGAAAGCGCGCTTGCCCGTCGCGAGCTCGTAGAGAATCGCGCCCAGGGAGAACTGGTCCGAGCGAAAGTCCGCGGGCTTCCCGCTCGCCTGCTCCGGCGACATGTATCCGACGGTCCCGAGGACGGTTCCGGCTTTCGTGTGATTCGTCGTGGTGGGAAGGTGCGATGACTCCTCGGGCGTGGACTTCACGAGCTTCGCCAGCCCGAAATCGAGAATCTTCACGACGCCGTCCCGCGAGACCATCACGTTCTCGGGCTTCAGATCCCGGTGAACGATGCCCGCGGAGTGGGCCTTGGCGAGACCGTCGGCGACCTGGAAGGCCAGGTCCAGGAGTCGCCTCGTGGGCAACGGGCCGGTGTGCAGCATTTCGCGCAAGGTCTGGCCGTCCACGAACTCCATCGCGATGTACGTGGTCGAGTTGGAAGACCCGATCTCATGGATCGTCACGATGTTGGGGTGGTTCAGCGCAGAAGCGGAGCGCGCCTCCTGCTCGAAGCGCTTGCGACGGTCGGGATCGGCCGAGAACTCTTCCGAGAGAACTTTGACCGCGACTTCGCGACCCAGCCGCCCGTCGCGCGCCCGATAGACCTCTCCCATGCCTCCGGCGCCCAGAGGGACGAGGATCTCGTAAGGTCCGAGACGCGAGCCAGCCGAAATTGTCATCGAAGCCGGCGCATTCTAACCTCGACGAATTCCGGCCTCGCGCCCCGCGCGCGTTCCGGCGGCGAGGCTCACGGCGGAGAGGCGGCGATCGTGCCGACGTTCGCCACCGTGTCGCCTTTCTTCATCGACGGCACCGCGCAGACGTAGAGGACGACGCCAGACGCCGGCGCGCGAGCCTCGAAGATCCGGCGGCCCACGAAGTCGGTCACGTAGCCGACGGTCATTCCCTCGGCGACATAAGTCCCTCGGCGGACGGTGGGATAGAAGAGGCCGGTCTCTCCGCTCGCAACCGTCTTGACCGAGTCGATCCACACCGGATGCTCCACGCGGGTGGGAGCTCCCGGCAGCATCTTCAGGTACCGCATCACCGAGAGACATCCGTCGACGAGCGCGGCGACGTCGTCGGGCTCGACCGTCCCGGCGTGGCCCGCCTCGACCGTGATCGAGGGCTTTCCGCGGGTGGTCGCGGTGTTCTCGAGGTATCGCGACGCCTGCGGATCCTTCGGCCGGTCGGTGGAGACGATCACGTGGTCGAGCCCGAAGGCGAGGACCATCTCGCGCGAGACGGCGTCCTGCGCGGCGTTACCCGTCTTCGTCCAGTAGCTGTAGGGCCGCAGGTCCTCGTCGAGGTCGCCCCCGTGCAGGTCGATCAGGTGATCGCACTTCTCGACGACCTCCCGCGTGAGGAGAAACGAAGCCCGCTCCGTCTGCGTTCCCTCCATCCGCCCCGGGTAGAAGCGGTTCATGCTCTTCCCGTCCACCGGATTGACGTGCGGGACCTTCTGCTCGAACGACGCGACGTTGACGAGCGGCACCAGGACGACGGTCCCCGAGAGTGCCGCCGGATCGATCGCCGATACGAGCTTCGAGACCGCGACGATCGAGGCGTACTCCGTCCCGTGCGCGCCCGAGACCAGAGCGAGGACCGGCCCCGGCTTCGTCCCGCGGATCACGGCAACGTCGATGCGGGTCGCCGCGTCCACGCCGGCGGGCACCTCGATCGCGCCGAAGACCCTCCGGCCGGGCGCGGCCGTCGCGGTCCCCACCGAGAGAGCAGCCGGCTCCCGCGCCGCCATCGCCGCGGCGAACGCCAGGACCATCCATGCGGTCATGAAGCTCGAAGGATATCCATAACAAAAGACCCCGGCATCGCCGGGGCCTCGAGGAAGCGAAGTTCTCGAAAGATTACGGAGCGGTCTTGACGCAGCCGGAAACGGCGTTGGACCACTCCCACTGATAGCCGTATCCGCCGGTCCCGAGGAAGGGAGCGGGCGACCAGGCGCATTTGTCGTCCGCCTCGTAGCCACGCCGGTCGAACCAGGCATTCCCGTCGGGATCGGTGACCGCTTCACGTGTCTCATGGCAGGCGAAGTGCTCGAAGTCGTTTCCCACGGTAAAGCCGCTCCAGTGGCAGCCGCCGCAGCTCGGATAGGGCATCGAGGCGTACTTGATGTCCGTTCCGTTGTAGTTGAAGTTGCTGTGGTACGCGCAGAACTGGAGGTTCGGACCACCGCACGAAGTCGAGCTTCCGTACGACGCGTAGGAGCCGGCGGGCAGGAACACCTCATAAACGGTGTTCGCGTCGATTCCCACGTGGCTGAAGGACCGGACCACTTCAGCCTCAACGTTGGAGTCGCTCACGTTGGTCGGTGCGGCGGAGGTATCCCACCAGAACTGGTTCGTGAGGTTCGTCGCCTGAATCCCGGAGTACTGCGTGATCACCTTGTACTCGCCGGTCGAGCCGAACTGGGAGAAGAAGCCCATGATCTCGCTGGCGAGCCCGCCCAGCGTGCCGCCGCTCCCCCAGGACGGGCCCCAGAAGATCGACACGACCTTCGCACTCTGGATCACGGGCCCGCCGTGATTGGTCAGGTTCTGTCCACCGGCGCCGCCGGGCTTGGCCCAACCGGGCGCCTTGTCTTTGGTTGGATACAGTTGCGTGTGCTTTCCGTTCGTATCGTCGATCCGCTGCGCAAGAGCGAACGAAGCGACGGCCAGAACGGCAAAGACCAAGAACGTTCTTTTCATGACTCTCCCTTTCCGTGGACCGGTCTTGTTTTGAAACCCACAGAGTCTAGACCGGGACGAGCCTGCGTTCCAAAGGTTTTTTTGCCCCGGAAGTTGTGACGGAAGAACATTCGACGAAGGTCGGGGCCGGCACGTTTGCTAGCATCCCGGCTCGGAGGGCCCATGCCGAAATACGTCATTGAACGGGAAATCCCGGGTCTGGGAAATCTCTCGGACGCGGAAGTCAAAGCGATCGCGCGGAAGTCGAACGAGATCCTGACGTCGCTCGGACCCGAAATCCAGTGGCTGCACAGTTACGTCACCGGGGACAAGATGTACTGCGTCTATATCGCCCCCGACGAGGCCTTGATCCGCGAGCACGCGAAACGAGGCCAGTTCCCGGCGAACCGCATCTCGGCTGTCCGGCGGCTGGTCGACCCGATGACGGCGGTCTGAACCGCCTCTTCAGCCGGCGTCCGCGCCCAACGCGGCTTCGACCGTCTTTTCGACCGGAGTCGACCACCCTTCGACCCAGGCGGAAGCTCCCTCCGAGTCGGTGAGAAGCCTGCGCGCGGGCTCGAGAGTGGTCTCGAGCCGGGCCTGCTCGGCCGGATGCAGCGGCGTCCCGAGGGCGTTGCGCAGCGCCGCCGCCGCTCCGGCGAACGACAGCGCCGTCTTCGCCTCCCCCTGGTCCGCCGCCACGCACGCGAAATTCTCCAGGATCTGCGCGACGCCCCGCTTGTAGTCGAGCTCCTGGAAGATCCGGAGGCTGTCGCGGTAGAGCGACCGGGCAGAGGAGAGATCGCCTCGCCCCCGCGCCAGGTTCCCCAGATCGGCGAGCGCGAGCGCGGTCCCCCAGCGATCTCCGAACTCGCGGAAGGTCGCGAGACTCTGTTCGTAGAGCGCGCGGGCTTCCGAGGTCCTCCCCTGCTCGCGGGCGACGTCCCCCTGTTTGTTCAGGACCCGCGCGGCCGCCGTCGCGTCGCCGATCTCGCGGAAGGTCGCGAGAGCTTCTTCGTAGAGAGAGTGTGCGAGCGGATAGTCCGCCTGCTCTTTCACGACGCTCGCGAGATTGGAGAGCGACCGGGCGACCGCGGCGCGGTCTCCCAGCTCCCGCCACACTTCGAGGTTCTGCTCGGAGAGGGTTCGCGCGGAAGCCACGTCGCGTTGGTCGAGAGCGGTCACCGCGAGCGCGTTCAACGAAACCGCCGCGGCCCACTTGTCGTCCGTCTCCCGATTGATCTCCAGACTCTCCGTGAGGAGCGCCTGGGCGGAGGCATAGTCTTTCTGGGCGCCGGCGAGGACGCCCGCCGCGAAGACCGCCCGGGCGCGGACCTTGTCGCGCACCGCCGCGCCCGGAAGAGACAGCACCTTCTCCAGCCACTCCCGTCCCTCCGTGATGAGCTCCCGCCGCTCCCAGAACTGAAAGAGCGCGCCCGCCAGCCTCAGCCCCCATTGCGCCTCGCCGTTGCGCCAGAGGTTGTCGAGCGCCGCGCGAAAATTCTCGTGTTCCCGGTCGCAGCGATCCAGCCATTCCGCGGAGTCGATTCCGGAGTCCGCCGAGCCGACTTCCTCCGCGAGAACCAGGCAGTAGGCGGCATGGGAGCGGCGGGTGATCGGCTCGTCGGCCGCAGCCGCGAGTCGCTCGAGCGCGTACTCCCGGATGGTCTCGAGCATCACGAACCGCGGCTCCTCCCCGGCCGTCTCGACCTGTCGCATCAGACTCTTGTCGACGAGCGACGAGATCCCGTCGAGGACGTCTGACCCCAGGTCGTCCCGCGTGTTGGCGACGGCTTCCACCGCCTCGAGCGTGCATCCGCCCACGAAAACCGAGAGGCGCCGGAAGAGCTTCTGCTCGCTCTCGTTCAGGAGGTCGTGGCTCCACTCGATCGCTCCCCGCAGCGTGCGTTGGCGCGCCGGCAGGTCGAGCGCGCCCCCCGTCAGCAGCTGAAGGCGTTTCTGGAGCTTCGCCTGCATCGCGGCGGGCGTGAGCAGCTTGACCCGCGCGGCCGCGAGCTCGAGCGCCAGCGGTAAGCCTTCCAGCCGGGCGCAGACGTCCGCGATCGCGGACGCGTTCTCCTTCGTGAGCGCGAAGTCCGGCTTGATCGCCTGCGCCCGCTGCAGGAAGAGCGCGACCGATTCGTAGCTCGACAGCCGTTCGACCGAAGGAAGGTTCTCGACGTCCGGCAGTGCGAGCGGCGGGACCGGGAACTCGAACTCTCCGTAGACGTGCAGCGGAGACCGGCTCGTCACGACGACCTGAAGACGGGCTCCCGCGACGACGAGATCGGCGACCGTCGCCGCGGCCGACTGCAGCTGCTCGAAGTTGTCGAGGACGAGAAGCATCGGCACCCGGGCGGTCGACGCGAGGTGGTCCTTCAGCGAGTCGGCAAGCGTCTGCCCGACGGATTCCCGGACGCCGAGCACCCGGGAGATCGCGGCGACCATCTGGTCCGCGTCCCGGGCCAGTTCGAGCGGAACGAACGAAACTCCCGCCGGAAAGCGGTCGGAAATCTCCTGCGCGACCTCGAGAGCGAGACGCGTCTTTCCGATCCCGCCGAAGCCGGTCAGCGTCACGATCCGCGCATCCGGACGGTCGAGCAGCGCGGAGAGCGCCTTCCGCTCCTTCTCGCGGCCGACGAAGCGGGTCCGCGCCACCGGCAGGTTCACCGGCCCGGCTCCGCGAGCTTCCGCCGGCGACTCAAGCAGCCGGTCACGGAGCCCGGCGAGGTCCCGCGCGAGATCCCGCGTCGAGGCATATCGGTCCGCTGGGTTCTTGGCGAGGCAGCGCTCGACGACCCAGCAGAAAGGCGCGGGAAGGCGCGCGTTCACCGAGGCGATCGGATCCGGGTCGTCTTCGAGGATCGCGGCCAGCGTCTGCACCGGGGTGTCCCGGTGAAACGCGCGCGATCCGGTCGCGAGCTCGTAGAGCACGGCGCCGAGCGAGAACTGATCCGACCGGAAGTCGAGAGGCCGGCCGGACGCCTGTTCGGGAGACATGTAACCGATCGTGCCGGCGATTCCGCTCCCGGCCACCTCCCCGTGATCGGACGTCGAATCGCTCGAGACCGACTCGGACCGAACCGGGAAGACCCGCGCGAGACCGAAGTCGAGGATCTTGACGAACCCGTCGTTCGAGAGCATCAGGTTTTCGGGTTTCAGGTCCCGGTGCACGATCCCCGCGCCGTGCGCCTTGGCCAGGCCGTCCGCGACCTGGGCCGCAATCGAGAGGAGCCTCCGCAGCGGGATCTGACCCGCGACGATCAAGTCCCGCAGGCTGACTCCTTCGACGAGCTCCATGGCGATGTAGAAGGTGGAGTCGGCGGATCCGATCTCGTAAATCGTCACGATGTTCGGGTGGTTCAAGGCGGACGCGGACCGCGCTTCCCGTTCCAGCTGCCCGAGCCGATCGGCATTCGTCGCGAGCGCCGCCGGCAGGATCTTGATCGCGACTTCGCGGCCGAGGCGCGTGTCGCGCGCTCGATAGACCTCCCCCATTCCTCCCTGCCCGAGCGGGGCGAGGATCTCGTGGGGACCGAGACGGCTTCCGGGTGAAAGCGCCATGGAGGCGAAAATCTTATCGTTCCGGCTCGTGTCAAACTCCGGGCCCGGAGGCCAGATGGACGTTCGAACGCTGCAGAAACCGTTGAAGGATCGCTATCGGTCCGACCCGGCGAGCTCGCGGATCACCCTGACCGCGCGCGGCAGCCAGGTGGATGCGCCAATCGCGTGCTCGGTCGACATCGGGCGAGCAGCCTACGAAGCGCAGGCGCACGCCGGCGTCGGAGGAGCGGGGACCGCGGCGTGCTCGGGCGACCTCCTTCTGGGCGCGCTCGCGGCGTGCGCACAGATCACCTGCCAGATGGTGGCGACCGCGATGGGAGTGCCGACCCGGCGGATCGAGGTCACGGTCACGGGAGACCTCGACCTGCGCGGCACGCTCGGCGTCTCGCGCGACGTGCCCGTCGGCTTCGAGTCCATCCGGCTGCGCTTCGAGGTGGACGCCCCCGGCGCGACGCCGGATCAGCTGCGGTCTCTCCAGGAAAAGACGGAGCAGTACTGCGTCGTTCTGCAGACGCTGACGAAGCCGCCGAAGCTCGAATCGGACTGGAGCTAGCGGCTACTCGTAGCGCAGCGCTTCGATCGGATCGAGCCGCGACGCTTTGACGGCGGGATAGAGCCCGAAGAAGATTCCCACCGACATCGAGACGAGAAGGCCTACGAAGACGGCCCACAGAGGCGTCTCGGCGGGCAACGCCTCGAATGCCCTCTTTACCGCGGCCGGGATCGCGATCCCCACGATCACTCCGATCGCTCCCCCGAGAAGAGAGAGCGTAGTCGCCTCCGTCAGGAACTGCAGGACGATGTCGCGGCGGAACGCGCCGACCGCCTTCCTCACGCCGATCTCCCGAGTTCTCTCGGTCACCGACACCAGCATGATGTTCATCACGCCGACGCCTCCGATCAGAAGAGAGACGAAGGCGATGAACACCATCGCAAGAGTGATCCCTTGCGTGATTCCCTGGAAGCTCTCGATCATCTTGTCCGGGGTGATGATCCCGAAATCGTCCGGCTTGTCGAAGCGGACGTGTCGCCTCGTCCGCAGGATCGTGCGCGCTTTCTCGATGATGACGGGCACCTGGTCCGGCGTGTAAGGCACCGTCGCGATCCGCAGAGCGTCGCCGTCGCTCGTTCCCGCCTTGACCCACGGAAATCGGCGATCGAAGGTCGTGATCGGGATGACGACGAAGTTGTCCTGAGAGTCGCCGAACATCTTCCCTTTCTTCTCGAAGAGTCCGATGACGCTGTACGTGTCGTGGCCGAGCGAGACCCTCTTGCCGATCGGGTCCTCCCGCGGAAAGAGCTTTTCGCGGATGTCTTCGCCGATGACGATCACGTCGGCGGCATGGGCGACCTCCGTCGGCGTCAGGAACCGCCCCACGGAGATCAGGCGGTTGGTGGCGATCGGGTACTCCTCCATCACGCCGAAGACCCGCGGGGATCGGGCTTCCGCGTCGCGGAACTTCAAGTGGTAGTCGGTGTTGTTCCAGAGATAGCGTTGCGGCGACACCGCGCGCATCTCCGGGATCTCCCGCAGCGCTGCGGCATCCTCCATCGTGGGCTCCTTGCGGCGAAGCTCTCCCTCCGGCGTCGGACCGCCCGGCCCGAACCGCGGCTCGTACTTCTGGAAGAGAACGAGCGACGCGCCGAAGCTCTGGAAGTTGCGGATCATGTTGTTGTTGAAGCCGGTGACGATCGAAACCATGGCGATGACGGTCGCGACGCCGACGACGATCCCGAGGACCGTCAGCGACGCGCGCAGCTTGTGCGCGCGAACGGCCAGCAGCGCGAACCGGGTGTTCTCGCCGAACCCGCGCCGCAGGCGACCGAAAATGGCCTTCATCCGGCGTTCGAGTCTCCCCCGGCTCTACTCGTACCGAAGCGCTTCGATCGGATCGAGCCGGGACGCCTTCACCGCCGGATACAGCCCGAAGAAGATCCCCACGGACATCGAGACGAGCAAGCCGACGACGATGGCCCAGAGCGGCGTCTCCGCCGGCAGCGCGGCGAAAGCGCGTTTGATCGCCGCCGGCACCGCGACCCCGACCACGACTCCGATCGCGCCGCCCAGGACGGAGAGCGTCGTCGCTTCGGTCAGGAACTGCAGCACGATGTCGCGCCGGTAGGCGCCGACCGCTTTTCTCACGCCGATTTCCCGGGTCCTCTCGGTCACGGAGACGAGCATGATGTTCATCACGCCCACTCCGCCGATCAGGAGAGAAATGAACGCGATGAAGACCATCGCCAGCATCACGCCGCGCGTGATCCCCTGGAAACTCTCGATCAGTTTGTCGGGGGTGAAGATCGCGAAATCGTTCGGCTTGTCGAACGGGACGTGACGCCGCGCGCGGAGCAGTGCCGTCCCCTTTTCCGTGATGACGGCGACCTGGTCCGGCGTGAAGGGCACCGTCGCGATGTGGATCGTGTCCCCCCCGCTGTTCTTGATCTGGGGAAACTTGCGATCGAAGGTGGTGAACGGAATCAGGAAGAAGTTGTCGTTCGATCCACCGAACATCGCGCCCTTCTTCTCGAGGATGCCGATGATGACGAACTCTTCGGCGTTGAAGCTCACGACCTTCTCGAGCGGATCCTCCCGGGGAAACAGGATGTTCCGCACGTCCTCGCCGATCACGGCGACGTTCGACTGGTGCCGGAAGTCGGTTTCGGTGATGAACCGGCCATACGTCACGAAGTGGTTGTTGGCGACGGGGTAATCGGCTGTCACGCCCGCGACCACGGGAGTCGTCGTCTCGGCGTCGCGGTACTTGACGCTGATGTCGGAGTTCCAGAGGTAGCGCTCGGCGGAAACCGCGCGCATCTCGGGGATGTTCTCCTTCAGGGCGACGGCGTCGTCATACGTCAGGTCCTTGCGGCGGCGCTCGTCCGCCGGGCGCGGGCCGTGGCCGAAGCGCGACTCGAACTTCTGGAACTGGACGAGCGTGGCGCCGAAGCTCTGGAAGTTGCGGATCATGTTGTTGTTGAAGCCGGTCACGATCGAGACCATCGCGATCACGGTCGCGACTCCGACGACGATCCCGAGAACGGTCAGGAACGCGCGGAGCTTGTGGGTGCGGACGGCCAGGAAGGCGAAGCGCGTGTTCTCGCCGAACCCGCGCCGCAAGTGACCGAAGAGTCTCGACATTTATCGCGACTCCGGACTGGGCTACTCGTACCGAAGCGCCTCGACCGGGGCGAGCTTGCTCGCCTGCGAGGACGGGATCCACCCCGCGAGCAGCCCCGTCACGGTCGCGACGCCGATTCCGATCAGGACGAAGGACAGCTTCACCTGCGCCGGAAAGACCTGCCGGACCGCCATGGCGATCAACGCTCCGAGCAGAACGCCGATCACGCCTCCGACCGCGGAGAGCAGCGCCGCCTCGAGCAGGAACTGGCGGCGGATGTCGCGGCGCCGCGCGCCGAGCGCCCGCCTAACCCCGATCTCCTTCGTTCGCTCCACGACCGACACGAACATGATGTTGGCGATCACGATCGCGCCGACGACGAGCGAAATCCCGGAGATCAGGATCATCAGCAGGAAAGCGCCGGCGGAGATGTTCTTCCAGAGATCCTGCAGCATTTCCGCGGTGACTAGTCCGAACGGGTCGTCCTTGTCGAACTTCGTCTTTCGCAGGGAGCGCAGGATCGATCGAACCTCGTCCGTCGCCCGCCCGACCATCGCGACGCCCCCCCTCGGCTTGATGAAGACACCGATGTCCTCGCTCGGCGCGATGTGCTTCTTGAACAGGGTCAGCGGCATGTACACGACGTTGTCCTGGCTCTGCCCCATCACGTTGCCCTGCTTCGCGAGCGTGCCGATGACCTTGACCGGATATCCGTCGACTTTGATCACCCGCCCCACCGGATCGACGTGCGGGAAGAGCTGGTCCTGAACGTCCCAGCCGATGACGGCGACCGAAGCGGCGTGGTCGTACTCGGCGGACGTGAAGTAGCGGCCGGTCGCGATGTCGAAGCTCATCGCCTCGCCCATGTTGGCGGTGTGGCCCTGGATCTCGACGTCCGAGAGCTTCTTGTCGCCGTACTTGACGGGCCTCGTCCGCTGGCCGCGGCCGCCGACCTCCTGACAGAGGTGACACTCGCGCCGGATGACCTGCATGTCGGTCAGCGTGATGTCGCGCCGCTTGCGCGCGATCAACCACTCTTCGCGGCTCGTGATGATCCCGTACTTGGTGAAGATCACGATGTCCGGGTTCAACCCGATCACTTTGTCGTTGACGTAAGCGTTCAACCCGGAGATCACGGAGACCACGCCGACGACGGTCGCGACCCCGATGATCACGCCCAGAAGCGTCAGGAACGCGCGCATCTTGTGGCGCGTCAGCGCCGCAGCCGAGACGCGGAGGAGCTCGGCGGACTTCATGCGGCCGTCGGAGTCCGCCCCTTCTTGGCGCCCTCTTTTTCGACGATCACCTTGTCGCCTTCCTTGACCTGGCGCAGAACCTTGAAGGGACCGGTCACGATCTCCGCGCCGACTCTCGGACCCTTCTTCACCTCGATCATGAGCTCGCCGGCGAGCCCGGTCTCGACCTTCTCGAAAGCGAGCTTCTGGTTCTTGACGAGGTAGACGCCCTCCTCGGTCTGCGGCCGACCCGCCGCGGACGTGACGGGCTTCCCGTCTTTCTTCGGAACGTCCCGCACCACGAGCGCCTGGATCGGAATCGCGGTCGCGCCTTCCTTGCGGCCCGTCAGGATGTCGGCGGTGACCGAGAAGCCCGGTCGGATCGTATCGGGCGGATTGACCACGCGGATTTTCACCTTGAAGTTGATGGCTTCGGATCCCTGCGTGAGCGAGAGAAGGTCCGGGTCGTTCTTTGCGATCGGAGAGGACCCGACCTCGGTGACGATCCCTTCGAACGGACGATTGGGGTACGCGTCGATGTTCAGGTTGGCTTTCTGTCCGATCTTCACTTCGGGCACGGACGTCTCGTCCACCATCATCACCGCCTCGACCTCGGACATGTCGGAGACCGTGAGCAGCTGCGTTCCGGGGTTGTTCATCGTGCCGATGACGGTGACTTCACCCTCTTTGACCGGCAGGTAGGTGATCACGCCCGCGATCGGAGCGCTGACCGTCGTCTTGGAGAGCGAATCGCGGCTCGCGGCGAGGTTCGCGCCCGACTCCTCCAGGCGCTGCTGGATCGCCGAGAGGTTCGCCTGCGCCGTGTCGTACGCGGACTTCGTTTTCTGGTACTCCGCCTCCGAGAGGATCTTCGCCTCCCAGTTGCGCTTCGCCCGCTCGTAGTCGAACCGCGCCTGCTCGGTGGTGGCCCGGCCCGCCAGGAGGTCCGACCGCATCGCCGCGAGGGCTGACGCCCTTCCGGCTGTCTGCGCGGCGAGCTGCGCCCGGTCGATCTGGAGGAGGAGCTGGCTCTTCTGGACCCGATCGCCCTCCTTGACCGCCAGGTTCACGATCTGCCCCATCACGAGCGCCGAAAGGTCCACCTTCCGGCGGGCCTGGATCTTGCCGTTCGCCGTGACTTTGGCCACGAGATCGATCTTTTCGACTTTCGCGGTGGTCACCCGGGCGACGTCCTTGTCCTTGCGCCGGATGAAGCCCATGGCGACGAAGGCGAGCACGACGGCTCCCAGGACGGCCAGGACGATTTTCGTCTTCTTCGACATCGACTTCCCTCCAGAGGCAGGCGGATCGAATCGCCTATTTTCTTACGTCGAGCGCAGGTGAAAGTTCGCGTTCGTGCTTCCCGGAAGCGCCGACTTCGCGCCCGGCTCGATCCAACGGCGAAAAGCGTCCGGAATGGTGCGCCCAGGAGGATTTGAACCCCCAACCTCCTGATCCGTAGTCAGACGCTCTATCCAATTGAGCTATGGGCGCAGGGCCGGGTACGCTACCGAAAACACTCTCTGTTTTCAAGCAATTCCAGCCGGCCGCGCGTTGAGAGAACGGCGCCCTGCGATACCCTCCGCCGGTGCCGTTTTCCCCCGACGACGAGAGATTCCTGCGCGAAGCGCTCGCGTTCGCCCGGATCGCCTTTTCCGAGCGCGAGGTGCCGGTCGGCGCGGTCGTCGTCCGCGGCGGCCACATGATCGGGCGGGGTCGCAACCGGCGCGAGGCGCTCGCCGACCCGACCCACCATGCCGAGATCGAGGCGATCCGGGAAGCGTCGCAGGCCGTCGGAAGCTGGCGGCTGGACGGGGCGACCCTCTACGTCACCGTCGAGCCCTGTCCGATGTGCGCGGGCGCCGCCGTCAACTCCCGCCTCGCGCGGATCGTGTTCGGGTGCCCGGACCCCAAAGCCGGGTACTGCGGAACGCTCGCGAACGTGCCGCAGGACCCGCGCTTGAACCACCGCTGCGAGGTCGACGGAGGCCTCCTCTCGGAGGAATGCGCCGAGCTGATGAAGCTGTTCTTCCAGGCCCGGCGATAGCGCCGGACCCCCGAATTCGCTAGGATTTTGCGTTTCGCGGCCCGGAGAGGTGCTGGAGTGGTTGATCAGGCCGGTCTCGAAAACCGGTAAGCCCTAACGGGTTTCGGGGGTTCGAATCCCCCCCTCTCCGCCATGAACCTTCGAAATCCGGGGACGTAAACCAAAGGACCCATGACCGCCGCCATCGAGCTCGAAAACGTTTCGAAGATCTTCGGCAAGTTTCCGGCCGTCGATTCGCTGTCGTTCCGCGTTCCGCGCGGGGTCGTGTTCGGTCTTCTCGGACCGAACGGCGCGGGCAAGACCACCACGATCCGAATGATCATGAACATCACGGCGGCCGACTCCGGAGAGATTCGCGTCCTCGGCAATCCCATGACGCGGGAGACGCAGAACCGGATCGGCTATCTCCCGGAAGAGCGCGGCCTCTACCGGAAGATGAAGGTCCTCGATCATCTCCTTTTTCTCGCGGCGATCAAGGAGGTGTCGCGCGAAGACGCCCGTCGCCGCATCGGCGACTGGGTCGAGAAGCTCGAGTTGAAGCCCTGGTTGAAAAAGAAGGTGGACGAGCTCTCGAAGGGCATGCAGCAGAAGGTCCAGTTCATCGCGACGGTCGTCCACGACCCGGAGATCCTGATCCTGGACGAGCCGTTTTCGGGCCTCGATCCGATCAACACGGCGATCATCAAGGAATACCTGTCGGATTTCCGCCAACGGGGCAAGACGATCGTCTTCTCCACCCATGTTCTCGAGCAGGCCGAGAAGCTCTGCGATGAGATCTGCCTCCTCGCGCGCTCGAAGAAGATCCTCGAGGGCAATCTGCGCGATCTGAAACGCCGCTTCTCGAAGGACATGCTGCATCTCGCGGTCGACGCAGAGCCCTCCGAGATCGCCTCCCTGCCCGGAGTCGCAACGTCGCAGCCCGTCAACGGCGGGTATCTCGTCGTCCTCGCGCCCGGAATGGATCAACGCGAATTCCTCCGGCGAACGCTCGAGCGCCATCCCCTGCGGGGCTTCTCCGCCCGGGAGCCGGAGCTCGAGGAGATCTACCTCGACGCCGTCAAGGCGGCAGGCATGGAAGAGACCCGCACGATCGAGTGAGGAAAGCGTGAACTGGAAAAAAGTCTTTGCCGTCATCCGCCGCGAGTACCTGGAGCGCGTCCGCACCAAGGCGTTCTGGATCGCGACGTTTCTCGTGCCGGCGTTCTTTCTCGGCTACATGGCCGTGCAGTTCGCGAGCATCCGTAAGACCAGCGGCGAGCGGAAGGTCGCGGTCGTCGATTTGACCGGACATCTCGCCCAACCACTCGCGAGCGAGCTCGCCGAGCGCGAAGAGGCTCGTCGCCAGAAGACTCCCGGGAGCCGGGGGATCCACTGGATCCTGGAGCCCTGGCCGGTCGCCGGAGACCTCGACAGGACGAAGGACCTCCTCCGCAAGGAGGTCCTGGACAAGAAGCTCTACGGCTATCTCGTACTGGATCCGACGCTTCTCGAGAAGGATCGCGCCGAGTACTACTCGATTTCCGTGTCCGAGTTCGTCGCACTCGAGCAGATGGAGCGCGCGATCAACGCGGTGCTGCTCCGCGAGAAGATCCGCCAGCAGGGACTGTCCGCCGCGCTCGGCAAGGAGCTCGAGAAGCGCGTCGACCTGAAGACTCTCAAGGTCACCTCCAAAGGCGCCACCGAGGAGAAAGGCGGCGGGATCATCGCCGCGATCGTTTTTCTCGCGATCATGTACATGACGTTCTTCATGTACGGTTTCCAGAACCTGCGCGGCGTCATCGAGGAAAAGACGAACCGCATCGTCGAGCTCGTCATCGCGTCGGTCCGTCCGACCGAGCTGATGCTCGGAAAGATCATCGGGATCGGCCTCGTGGGTCTGACGCAATATCTCGTCTGGTCTCTGGTCGCGATGAATCTCTCGTTGCCCGCGATCGCCGGCATGATGGCAATGGGAGAGGCCGGAGCGCCGACGATCCCGGTTTCGACGATCGGTTATTTCCTGCTCTTCTTCATCCTCGGATATTTCCTCTACGCGAGCATCTACACGGCGATCGGCGCCCCCTTCAATACGGATCAGGAGGCGCAGCAGCTCGCGATGATTCCGTCGATGCTCATCGTGAGCGGGATGGCGGTCTATCCGGCAGTCATGAACAATCCGAACGGAGGCGTCGCCGTCTTCGCGTCGCTCTTTCCCTTCACCGCCCCTTTGATGATGTTCCTGCGGACGGCGGTCGCCGAGCCTCCGGTCTGGCAGATCGGACTATCGATCCTGATCCTGCTCCTGTCGACGGCCGGGCTGGCGTGGCTGGCGGGAAGGATTTACCGCGTCGGCATCCTCATGTACGGAAAGAAGCCGACGATCCCGGAGATCCTGCGCTGGGTGCGCTACCGGCCGGGAAAGGCTCTTCAGCCGGCGGCGCCGACCGCAAGCTGACGAAAAAAAAGGCCTGCGGGTTCCCGCAGGCCGTTCCGGTCACGGATCTCGTGTCTCAGAGCATTTCCGCGCGCGCTTGCTTCGCGCGTGCCGCGCCGATCGCGGTCTTGACGTCCTTCTCCTCCTCCGGAGGTGGCATCACGGCGGGCATTCCGAGGAACTCGATCCATAGCTCCCGCGCCCATCCGGCGGTGTGGTACAGGTGCTCGTCTTCCTCGTCCTCGACCTTCTCCTGAGCGGCTTCGAACGTCTTCTTGTGCTCGCTCTTCGCTTTCTTCGTGACCTGGCCGAGGAGCTCCCAGTTCAAGTGATCTTTCGTTTCGGCCAGGACGACGCACTCGGCGGCGACGATCTGTGCCGCCTCGGACGGCGCGGAGGAGAGGGCCATCTCCATCGCCTTGACCAGGGACTCACCGACGTGACGGACGACTTTGCGCCCCGGCGTCTCGGCGGAAGTGTCGAGCCCGATGGACTCGAAGATTTCCGTGACGATCTGGACGTGGTTCTCGGTTTGCTGCAGGTATTTCTGCCACTCTCTCTTCAAGTCATCGTTCGTCGCGCAACGAATCGCGGTTCGATAGACCTCGACTCCCCCCATCTCCGTCTCCAGCATCTGGTAGAGAAGCTCGTTCAACTGATCGGATTTCATGGTCGTCCTCCGGATGGCCATCGATGCAAGGCCCGGGCCGCGCAATGGTCGAGGTTTGCGCGCTGCGGAGAGCCTGTGCTACTTTGCCCGCCCCGTCGGCCCATTCGTCTAACGGTTAGGACGCGGCCCTCTCAAGGCCGAAATACGGGTTCGATTCCCGTATGGGCTACCAGAGAAAGCCGGGTTCGCGTCTAGACCAACCCCGGTCGCTTCTGGAAGAGGTTCTTCGCGATCGCGGCGATCGCCATCGTTCCGAGCACCTTCACCAGCGTCGGGTGCTTGGCGTAGAAGCCCATCGCCTGGTGAAAGACGTCGGGTCTCTCCTGCTTCGCGTAGGCCGCGACCTTCCCGACGTCCTCCGGGCTCGCCTGCTGCGGGTTCTGCGCGACCTGCGGTGAGACTCCGATCTGCTGGAGCAGCGATCCGAGTTGAGAGGCGCCTCCGGAGGCCAGGCCGGACAACAGCGTCTGGAGAAAGTTTCCCCGCTGGTCGGGGGTCATCTCGGTCGCCGAGTTCCGCACGCGGGTCTCGACCTGATCTTCCGGAAGCGACCCCAGCGCGGGACCGATGGCGGAGGCGAGAACGTCCTGAGGCACCGCCTGCGCGATCTGGTCGTAATGCTGCCGGGCTTCTTCCCGGTTCGCCGGGCCGTCGCCGACGCCGTAGCGCCGAAGCAGATCGTTGATGGGATCGAGAGAGCTCATGTTTTCCCCCTTTGCGGTTCGAGCGAGCAATATCCGAACCACGCCGGAACCTGGGGTCGATGCTCATAGACCCTTCGACGATCGTCGAATTGACATGCCCCACGGACGACATCAGATAATCGGCGCGGTCGGACAGAAGCTCCGTCCGGAAAGCCTGGAGGTAACGGAGATGGTCGATCCTCGGCTGAGAAGAATCATTGGACGAGAAACCAGGATTCCCTCGATGAGATGGTCGCTGATTGCGGTCTTCGGCTCGTTCGCCCTCGCCGGCCTTCTGCCCTGCGCCAGCGCGCTCACGATCTCCGGATCGGTATTCCAGGGCTCCCCCGCGCCGGGAGGCGGGACTTTCTCGACACTCGAGTCGGCTTCGCTGAACGACAACGGAGCGATAGCCTTCGTGGCCGACGTCAGCGGCGCAACTGCGAGTCAAGGCGTCTTCCTGGTCTATAAGGGCGCCGTCACCTCAGCACTCCTTCAGGGTTCGGCCGTGCCAGGGGGCGGGACGTTCTCGGCGTTCGACTCCGTCTCCTTGAACGACGGCGGGGTCGTCGCCTTCGTGGCGGACGTCAGCGGCGGGGCTTCGGGTCAGGGGCTCTTCTTGATCAACAAGAGTACCGTCACAGCTGTCGTGCTTCAGGGCTCGCCGGCTCCAGGCGGTGGGACTTTCTCGACATTCGAGTCCGCGTCGCTGAACAACAACGGAGCGATTGCCTTTGTGGCCGACATCAGCGGCGGGACTGCGAGTCAGGGCATATTCCTCATCAACAAGGGGGCTGTTACCGCTGTCGCGCTCCAGGGCTCGCTCGCCCCCGGGGGCGGGACGTTCTCGGCGTTCGACTCTGTCTCCTTGAACGACAGCGCGGTGATCGCCTTCGTGGCAGACGTCAGCGGCGGAACTGCGAGTCAAGGGATATTCCTCATCAACAAGGGCACGGTGACGGCTGCCGTGCTCCAGGGTTCGCCGGCTCCGGGGAGCGGGACTTTCTCGACGTTCGAGTCTGCGTCCGTGAACAACAATGGAGCGATCGCTTTCGTGGCGGACATCGGCGGCGGAACCGCGAGTCAGGGCCTCTTTCTCATCAACAAAGGCAAGGTCAACGCTGTCGCACTTCAAGGCTCGCCCGCCCCCGGGGGCGGAACATTCGCGGCATTCGAGTCCGCGTCTCTGAGCAACAACGGAGGGATCGCCTTCGTGGCAGACGTCAGCGGCGGAACCGCAAATCAGGGAATCTTCTTCTCTTCATAGCAACAACGCGTTCCCGCTTCTCGTCATTCTCGTCAGCGTTCCCAGACAGATCGAGGCACGGCGGTTGCAGTCTCGTCATTCGGAGGCTCACATGACACATCCGGACGATGAGTTCCGCCGGGGAGTCGAACGTCCGCAGTTCGACGCGTACGACGGTACGGGCGACGACCACGGCGAGCCGCGGGAGTTTCGCTATGGCAGCGGCTTCGACAAGCCCGAGCCTGGGCGCTGGGTGAGCCAGAAGGCCGAAGAGAACTTCACGCGGCCCTACGACGAATGGTCCAACCCCGGCTATGTTTTCTATGCGGGGAAGGGCTATCACCGGGAGTTCGTGGATCCCTACGCCGGGAGCGCCGGGCCGGAAGGGGGCGCCGGCGGACAGGGCTGGCAAGTCTCGCGCGAATCGGTCCGCGGGCCGTTCGTCGGCCGTGGCCCGAAAGGCTACGCCCGGCCGGATGAACGGATCTGGGAAGAAGTCAACGAGCGACTCGAAGAGGACGGAGAGATCGACGCCACCGATGTTCTGGTCCAGGTCGAGAACGGAGAGGTCATCCTCGAGGGCTCGATCGACGATCGCCGCGCCCGCCGGCTCGCGGAGGACCTCGCCGAATCGGTCCGGGGCGTCCGCGACGTGCACAATCGCCTGCGGGTGGCGTCGCGGGAAACGAGCGTCGACGTCGACGTCCAGGGTCGTTCGAGTCGGTCGGGGTCCGGTTTTCTGACTGAGAACGTGGAAGGCAGCCCGCGACCCCGCCCCCGCGACTAGTCGAGGCTCGCCCCGGATCGGCGCTTTCGCTACTGTAGGCGCCGATGCCCGCGCTCCCGTCGCGGATTCCGAGTCCTCCCGAGACCCATCACAGGTCGCGCGCGCGGCGGAACAAAGTCTGGAACCTCGTCCTCGCGATCTTCTTCTTCATCCTCGGCGTCATCGGGGTCCTCATCCCCGTCATGCCGCAGCTCATCTTCTTCGCGATGAGTCTCCTCTTCCTGTCCCTGGTCTCCCCAACCGTGCGGCGCGCCGTTCGCCGGTTCCTCCACCGCCATCCGAAGATGGCGCACGCTTACAAGCGGTGGAGAGACAAGGGAAGGCAGAAGCGGCACGCGATGATCCGCAAGAGGAAGGAACTGGCGCAGCGCCTCGATCTGCGAAGCTAGCGGTCAGGTCGAGCGGGGGTCAGGTCTCCACCTGCCACATTGAGCCGCAAAGAGACCGCAGAGGGGTCAGGCCTCCGCTTGCCACTTTGCTTCGCAAAAATGGCAAGGGCGCTGGGGCAGATTCGGCCTTCCAGCGATCAGTGAATGCCTGACCCCGCTAATCCATTTGGCGGCGCAAGATCGTCGGAATGTCGAAGTCGTCCCGCGAGGAAGCATTCGGACCGAATCCGCCCGTGTCGTCTCCACGGAGAAACGGCGTTCGGCCGGCGCGAGCCGGCGTGACAGCGCGCGCATCCTCCTCCTCGGTCTCCTCGATGATCGAATCTCCGCGGTCGAAGCCGGTCGCGATGACGGTGACCTTGACCGCTCCGGCCAACCGGTCGTCGTTGACGTAACCGAAAAGGATGATCGCCTCGGGGTCGGCGGCCTGGCGGATGATCTCCGCCGCTTCGTTCACCTCGAAGAGAGTCAGGTCCGCGCTTCCCGTGATGTTGATGAGCACGCCGCGCGCCCCTTCGATGGATGCATCCTCCAGCAGAGGCGACGAGATCGCCGCCTGTGCGGCGTGGACGGCGCGGTTTTCGCCTTCCGCGATGGCCGTGCCCATCATCGCGCGCCCCATGTCCGACATGATCTTCTTGACGTCCGCGAAGTCGCGGTTGATCTCTCCCGGGCAGTTGATGAGATCCGCGATTCCCTGGATCGCCTGGCGCAACACGTCGTCCGCGATCTTGAACGACTCGTGGAACGGCGTGTTCCGCTCGACGAAAGAGAGAAGCCTCTGATTCGGGATCGTGATCAGCGTGTCGACGTGCTCGCGCAATTCCCGCGCGGCTCGCTCCGCCTGCCGCATGCGCTTCTTGCCCTCGAAGTCGAAGGGCTTCGTCACGACGGCCACGGTCAGCGCGCCCGATTCCGCGGCGAGCTTCGCGATGACCGGACCGGCACCCGAACCGGTTCCGCCGCCGAGACCCGCGGCTAAGAACACCATGTCCGCGCCCTGGACGATCTGCGAGAGCTTTTCCTGATCTTCGAGCGCGGCGTTCCTTCCGACGTCGGGGTCCGCGCCCGCGCCCAGGCCCTTCGTCAGACGGCCGCCGATCTGAAGCTTGCTCGCCGCCGCCGTCTTGCGGAGCGCCTGGAGATCGGTGTTGCAGGCGATGTACTCGACGCCACGCACGCCCGCCGCGATCATCCGGTTGATGGCGTTGCAGCCGCCGCCGCCGATCCCGATGACCTTGATGATCGCGGGAGACGAATCCCCTCTTTCCAATTCGATCGCCATGGGCGACTTTCCTCCATCGTCGACGAGCTCGATCATCGGTCTCCCCTTTCCACCCCGTCTCGCGTTTGTCTTCTCCCCGCGCGCGCGGGCGCTGCCCGCTCTCAGAAAAGCTCCCGGAAAAACCGGGAGACCGACGTCGCCGCGCGGGTAATCCCCCGCGAGCGGCGACGCGGCGTTTTGTGGCGGTGCCCATAGAGGAGAAGACCGGTCGCCGTGGCCCATTCCGGCCTCGACACGACGTCCACGAGACCTCCTACCCCGGCCGGAACGCCGCGCCGCACCGGCCCTTCGAAGATTCCCTCCGCGATTTCGACCAGTCCTTCGAGCTCGGATCCGCCTCCCGTCAATACGATTCCCGATCGCATCTCTTTGTCGACGCCGAGTCTCTGGAGGTCTTCGTGAATCAGAGCGAGCAGCTCTTCCGCCCTTGGCTGGAGGATGTCGGCGAGAGTCGAGCGCGGGCACAGCTTCGGCTCGCGGCCGCCCACCATCGCCACCTCGACCATCTCGTCGTCCTCGACCGCGGACCGAAGCGCGGACCCGAACTTCTTCTTGATGCGCTCGGCATCCCCGATGGGGGCGCGCAGGACCACGGCGAGGTCGTTGGTGAAGTGGTCGCCCCCGACCGGGATGACCGCGGTGTGGGCGATCGAGCCTCTCTGATAGACCGCGACCTCGGTCGTGCCGCCGCCGATGTCGATCAGGACGATCCCGAGCTCTTTTTCGTCTTCCGTCAGGACCGCCTCGGCCGCCGCGAACTGCTCCAGGACGAGCTCCACGACCTCGATTCCCGCTCTGTTCATGCACGTCACGATGTTCTGAGTGACGGCCACGGGAGCCGTCACGACGTGCACGTCGGCTTCCAGCCGCGCGCCGACCATCCCGGTGGGATCGCCGACCCCGTCCTGACCGTCCACCGCGAACTCGCGTGGAACCACGTGGACGACCTCGTGGTCCTGGGGAATCTGGACCCCCCGGGCTGCGTCGATGACGCGGGTGACGTCGTCACGGGAGATCTCCCGGTCCTTGCCGGCGACCGCCACCACACCGCGGCTGTTGAAGGATCGGACGTTCGATCCGGAGATGCCCACCCAGGCGCGCGCGATCTGGACTCCCGCCATGATCTCCGCTTCTTCCGCGGCACGCTTGATCGCGTCGATCGTGGCGTCGACGTTGATGATGTTCCCTTTGCGCGTGCCCCGGTTGGGAGAGGCGCCCTTCCCGATGACGTCGAGCGCGCCGTGGGCGTTCTGCTCACCGATCAGGACGCAGATCTTCGAGCTGCCGATGTCACAGGAGACCAGGAAGCTCTCGGGTTTAGCCATTGTGCCGGCTCAAAGCGAATTCCCGGCGCCGTAGGCACCGACGAGCACAATTCGATCGGAGAAACGGAGATCGATGGCCCGCGCCTCCCACCCACGAGACTCGATGAAACCCCGCGCTTCCAGGAGAGCGCGGATCTTCGCGGGAGCGTCCCGTCGAAGAACACGAACCGGCCGCCGAAAGACCGAATCCATGATACCGAAACCTCCGTCGGGCAGCGCGGAAATTTCGGAGAGAGCGGAAAAATAGTCCGCGGGCATCGAGCGCAGGTCTTCGAGAAGTCCGGCCGCTTCGGGCAGCGCGCGGCGATCACCCGAGACGAGCACGTACTCGGCCGAGTCGGCCCGCGGATCGTAGAGAGCGATCGTCCTTCCCTCCCGCGACAGCCACCAGAGTCGAGAGCCTTCGCGGAAGAGCGCGACCGCCTTCCGTTCGGTGACGCGGATCGCGAGGCCGTCCGGCAGCCGCTTCGACAGAGTCACCCGCTCGACCCACGGTTGAACGCCGACCGCGTGCGCGATTCCGGACAGATCGAGCGCGACGAGGTTCGTGCCTCGCCACGGCTCGACCGCGCGCAGGATTTCCTCGGTCCGTGCGCGGCTGTTCCCGGAGACCTGGATCCGCTGAAGTGAGAAGAGCGAGCCTCCGAAGAATCTCGCGAGACCGACGGCGGCAACCGCCAGAACGAGAGCGACGAGAGAGATCCGGATCGCGCGTCCCGGCTTCTTCCGGCGCGGCGCGACGGCGCCCCGCCGCAGAAATGGCTGCCGGCGTCCCCCGACGGCCACGAACCGGGGACCGCGGCTACTTTCCGGCATCGACCGCTTTCCGGGCTCCCTCGCCCGCGAGGTACGCCTCGCCGAACCGGACGACGTCTCCCGCCCCCATCGTCACCAGCAGGTCGCCGGGTTTGAGGAGCCTCTCCAGGCGGTCCGTAACCTTCTTTTTATCAGAGAGATACACCAGAGCCCGGTGGCCCGCTTCCTGCGCCGCCCGGGCGATCAGCTGACCCGTGACGCCCGGCAGCGGCTTCTCGCGGGACGGGTAGACGTCGGTGACGACGGCGACGTCCGCCCCGAGAAGGGCCCTTCCGAACTCCGCCGCGAAATCGCGCGTGCGCGAATAGAGATGAGGCTGGAAGAGCGCGACCAGCCGGCGCTCGGGGTAGACCTGCCGCGCCGCCGCGAGGGTCGCGCAGAGCTCCGTCGGATGGTGGGCGTAGTCGTCCACGACGAGCACTCCGCCCCGCTCTCCCTTCTTCTCGAACCGGCGGACGACGCCCGTGAAGCCGGCGAGCGCCCGGGCGATCACGTCGAAGGGGATCAGGAGCTCTGCGCCGACCGCCACTGCGGCGAGAGCGTTGGCGACGTTGTGGCGTCCGGGCAGCGGCAGGCGCACGTCGCCCAAGAGTCCCAGCTCCGCGTCCCAGACCTCGAACCGCGTGCCGGACGCCTCCAGCCGGACGTCGCGCGCCCGGATGTGCGCCTGGGGCGACTCGCCGTACGTGACGATCCGCTTCTCGACCCGCGGGAGAATTGCTCCGACTCCGGGATCGTCCAGACAGGCGACGACCGTGCCGTAGAACGGGACCTGGTTCGCGAACTGGACGAACGCGTCCTGGATCTCTTCCAGGTCGCGGTAGCAGTCGAGGTGGTCCGCTTCGACGTTCGTGATGACGGCCACGTCGGGCGTCAGCTCCAGGAACGAGCGGTCGTACTCGTCGGCTTCGGCGACGAGGAAATCGCCCCGGCCCAGACGGGCGTTCGTGCCGAGGATGCGGACCCGCCCGCCGACCACGATCGTCGGATCGAAACCCGCTTCGGTCAGCACCATTCCGGTCAGCGAGGTCGTCGTGGTTTTCCCATGGGTCCCGGCGACCGCGATCCCCTGCTTCAGACGCATGACCTGGCCCAGCATCTGCGCGCGCCGGATGACGGGGATCCCGCGCTCGCGGGCGGCGGAGACCTCGACGTTCGATTCGTCCACCGCGGACGAAACGACGACGAGGTCCACCTCGGCCAGGTGGCCCGGATCGTGTCCGAAGAGAATCTTCGCCCCGAGCGCCGCCAGCCGGTCGGTGTTCTCGCCTCTTTCCCGGTCGCACCCGGAGATCTCGAGCGGCGTCGAGAGGAGGAGGATCTCCGCCAGGCCGCTCATGCCGACTCCGCCGGCTCCGACGAAGTGGATCCGGCGAAGCTTCAGGAATCTCATCGGGTTCCCTCCGCCTCGAAAAGCAGGTCCGCCAGGAGCTTCGCGGCGTCCGGCCGGGCGAAGGAGCGGGCGCTCTCGCCCATGGCCACGAGCCTCCGTCGGTCTCCGAGCAGTTCCCGGAGGAGAAGCGCGAGGACATCGCCGGAGAGCGAGTCTTCGGCGATCGCAACCGACGCTCCCGCCTTGTCGAAGACCTCCGCGTTCACGGTCTGGTGACCGTGCGTGGCGGAGCCGAACGGGACCAGGATCGACGGCCGCCCGGCGGCCGCGAGCTCCGCCAGCGTCTGGGAGCCCGCGCGCGACAGCACGAGGTCGGCCCACGCGAGCTGCTCGTGGATGCGCGGGAGAAAGGGAACGACTCTCCAGCCCTCCGGCAGCCGGTCTCCGTAGCGGGCCCGCGTTTCCTCGAACTGGCTCTCGCCCGCCTGATGGATCACTTGGAGTCCGTCTCCCCCGAGGAGGGAAACCGCTTCGGTCATCGCTTTGTTCAGGACGCGCGACCCCTGGCTGCCCCCGAAGACGAGGAGCCGTCGTGTCGAGCCCGACGGGTCCAGGCGGGGAACCGAAAAGAACTCCGGCCGGACGGGAGTTCCGGTGACGGCGCCCGGCCGGACGAGATGAGAATTCGCCGCGGCAATCCCGACGGCGGTGCGGGTCGCGAAGCGGTTCAAGACGCGGTTCGCGACGCCCGGAAAGGCGTTGGACTCGTGGATGAGCGTCGGCACTCCGAGCGACCGGGCCGCCGCGACCACCGGGACGCTCACGTAGCCTCCGAGGCCGGCGACCGCGACCGCCCGACGCCGGGCGAGAAGCCGACGCGCCTGGAGAAAGCCGACCGGCAGCTCGGCCAGCGAGACGAGCTTCGCCGCCGCGCTCTTGCCCGCGAACCCGGACGCCCGAACGAGCTCGAGCGGAAACCCGGCGTCGGAAACGAGCTTCGCCTCGAGCCCGTGGCGGCTGCCCACGAAGAGGATTTCCGCCTCCGGCCGTCGGCCGCGGATCTCGCGGGCGAGCGCGACGCCCAGGAAGATGTGCCCCCCCGTTCCGCCCGCCGCGATCACGTATGCACCCCGGGTCTTCTCACGTCTCACGAGTTTCCACTTCGTGCTGGGACACGTTCAGGATCAGACCCGCCGCCAGCCACGACGCCACGAGAGAAGAGCCTCCGTACGATACGAACGGCAGAGGGATCCCCTTGGTCGGCATGATCGCGAGCACGACGCTGACGTTTACCGCCGCCTGCACGACGAGCATCGCGGTGGCTCCGGCCGCGAGGAGGCCCCCGAAGGCGTCGGGCGCCCGGCGGGCCGCGCGGAAACCGCGCCACGCGATCACGGCAAAGCAGGCGATCACCCCGACCGAACCGATGAATCCGAGCTCTTCGCCCACGATCGCGAAAATGAAGTCTGTGTGGGGATACGGCAGGAAGAAGAGCTTCTGCCGGCTCGCGCCGAGGCCGTTGCCGAACAGGCCGCCGGCCCCGACGGCGATCAACGACTGGAGCGCCTGAAAGCCGGCGCCGAGCGGATCCGCTTCCGGACGGAGGAAGGAGAGGACGCGCGCGCGACGGTAGCTCGCCGCGAACGCCGCGACGATGACGAGCGGCACCGCTCCGGCGCCCAGGATCAGGAACAGCTTCGCGCGAACCCCGGCGATCCAGAGGAGCACTCCGGCGAGCATGACGTAACACGCGGCGGTGCCGAGATCCGGCTCGAGCAGGACGACCGTGGAAGCGGCGAGCGAAAAGAAGAGCGCCGGTCGGATCGCGCGATCGGGATCGCCGGACGCCAGAGTCTTCCGGGCGATCTGCGACGCGAGCAGGAGAACGAGGGCGACCTTGAGGAATTCGGAGGGCTGGAACATCACCGGTCCGACCGGAATCCAGCGTCGGGCGGAGTTGATCGGGGACTGGAGAAGCGCGAAGACGCACAGGACGAAGGCGCCGCCGTAGGCCAGGTACACCACCCAGGGCCGCGCGAACGTGCGGTAGTCGACGCGGGAGACGAGAAACGCGGCGATGCCTCCGACGACGAGCGCCGCGATCTGCTTGAAGAGATAGCGGTAGGGGCTGCCGGAGGTCTGCGCGGACGACACCGCGGAAGCGCTGTAGATCATCACGCAGCCGAAGAGCGACAGCGCCACGAGCGGCGCGAAGAGGACCTTGTCGGTCGCGAGCTTACGGGCCATCGTCCAATCCCGTGAGACGGGAGACGGTAGACGTCAGACGCGAGACGAGGGACCGGAAGTGCTCGCCCCGCTCTTCGAAGTTCCGATACTGGTCGAAGGAAGCGCAGGCCGGCGACAGCAGCACCGTGTCGCCGGGGCGGGCCAGCTCCGCGGCCCGCGCCACAGCGCGCTCCAGGGTGAAACAGGTCTCGACCGGAGCCGATCGAGAGATTGCCTGCTCGATCTTCGGGGCGGCCTCGCCGATCGTCAGAACGACGCGGGTGGTCCGCGCGATCGGCGCCGCGAGAAGGCCGAAGTCGCCGTGCTTGTCGCGGCCTCCGAGGATGAGAAGGACGCTCTTCTCGGAGCGGCCCTCGAGCGATTTCACAGTGGCGTCCACGTTGGTTCCCTTGGAGTCGTTCACCCACTGGACGCCGTCCGCTTCGGCGACGAGCTCGGTGCGGTGCGGAAGGCCGCGAAACCGGGTCAGCCCCTTCTCGATCGCGGCGGCCGTCGCTTCGAGACATTCGGCGGCGGCGAGAGCCGCGAGCGCGTTCTCCATGTTGTGCGCGCCGGGCAGCGACAGACGGTCCGCGGCCAGGACGTCGCGGCGCGGACCCCGCGCTTCCGAAAAGATCCGGCCGCGCTCGCACCATGTCCCGCCCGCGACGAGAACGCGGCGCGAAAACGGCACCCGGCGTGCGCGTGGACGGGCCCGACTTGCGATCGGGTCGTCCGCATTGACGACGGCGAAATCGCTTTCGCGCTGGTTCGAAAAAATCCGCTCCTTCGTCGCCGCGTAGTCCTCCAGGCTCGCGTAGCGGTCGAGATGGTCGGGCGTGACGTTCGTCAGGACGGCGACGTCCGGACGGAAGCGCTCGACCGTCTCGAGCTGGAAGGAGGAAAGCTCGCAGACGAAGTCGCGGGGAGCGCGGTCGCCGAGGAACCCCGAAAGCGGCGCGCCGATGTTTCCGGCGAGGGCGACAGGCCTCTTTCCGAAGCGCAGGATCTCGGCGATCCACGCGGTCGTCGTGGACTTGCCGTTCGTACCGGTCACGGCCACCCAGCGGTGCGGGCCGGTCGCCTCCGCCTCCGCGATCCGCCACGCGATCTCGATCTCCGACAACACGGGCAAACCGCGCCGGCGCGCCGCGAGCACGATCGGGTGCGTCGGCGGAACACCCGGCGAGAGCGCGAGCCAGCCGGCGTTGTCGAGCCCGTGCACGGGATCCGACCCGCTTCGGGGATCAGATCCCCCGAAGAAGAACACCACTCCGGCGCGCTCGAGCTCCGAAATTTCCTCGAAGGCGTCCCTCGGACGGTCGTCGACGACGGCCACGGCGGCGCCCCGCTCGAGAAGAGCCCGGGTGAGCGCGCGTCCGCTGCGCGCGAAGCCGAGGACGGCAACTTTCGGCGGCAGGATCCCGGAAGAAAGAGCGGTCGCGGTCATCGCAGCTTCAACGTCGAGAGTCCCAGCACCGCGAACAGGATCGAGAGGATCCAGAAGCGGACGATCACGCGCGACTCGGGCCAGCCGGCGAGCTCGAAGTGATGGTGAAGAGGGGCCATGCGAAAGACGCGCTTCCCGGTCGTCTGGAACGAGGCGACCTGCACGATCACGGAAAGCGCCTCGAGGACGAAGACGCCTCCGACGATCGCGAGCAGCATCTCCTGCTTCGTCATCACGGCGACGGCCGCGAGCGCGCCTCCGAGCGGGAGCGCCCCGACATCCCCCATGAAGACGTCGGCGGGGTGCGAGTTGTACCAGAGGAATCCGAGAGACGCTCCGACCATGGCGCCGCAGAAGATCGAAAGCTCGCCCGCCTGGGGGACGTATGCGATCTGGAGATACCGGGCGGCGACCGCGTTTCCGCTGACGTAGGAGAGAAGAGCGTACGTCCCGGCCGCGACCCCGAAGGCGCCGATCGCCAGGCCGTCCAGGCCGTCCGTCAGGTTCACGGCATTGGAAGAACCGACGAGCACCGCGGCGACGAAAGGGATGTAGAGCGCCCCGAGGTCGATGACCAGGCGCTTGAAGAATGGAAACGTGACGAGCGTCGAGAACGTGCCCGGCGCCGCCCAGTGCTCGATCGCCCAGGCGGCGGCGAACGCGACCAGGAACTGCGGGAACAACTTTCCGCGGCCGGTCAGGCCGAGGCTGCGCCGGCGGGTGAACTTCACGAAGTCGTCGGCGAAACCGACGATGCCGATGCCGACCAGGGTTCCGAGAGCGATCCACACCAGCCGATTCGTCAAGTCCATCCAGAGGAGCGTGGCGAGAACCACCGACAGCAGGATGAGAATCCCTCCCATCGTCGGAGTTCCCGCTTTCGAGAGATGGGAGCGGGGACCGTCCTCGCGGACGGACTGCCCGATCTGGCGCCTTTTCAAAAGCCGGATCGTCGGCACGCCGAGCGCGAGCGCCAGGAGGAGCGCCGTGACCGCCGCCATCGCCGTGCGGAACGTGATGTACCGGAAGACGTTGAACGCCGGGAAGACCTTCGCGAGCGGATACAGCCACCGGTAGAGCACTCAGGCCTCGGTCGCCGCGCGAGCGAGCATTTCCACGGCGCGATCCAGGCCGACGGCGTGCGACCCCTTGAAGAGAACCACGTCGCCTTCGGCCAGCATGCCATCGAGCAGGCGCGCCGCTTCTTCCGGAGAGTCGACGTACGTGATCGCCTGTTTGGGAAAGCCGAGGTCGACCGCCTCCTCGCCGTAGTAACGCGCGAGCTCCCCCACGCAAACGAGGTGGTCGGTGCGGCTGGAAGCATACTTGCCGACTTCCCGGTGCCAGACGTCCTCGTCCGATCCGAGCTCGCGCATGTCGCCGAGAACAGCAATGCGCCGCGTCGCCGCAAAGCCCGAGAGGGTGTCGAGGGCGGCCCGGAGAGAGGCCGGGTTCGCGTTGTACGAATCGTCGTAGAGGAGCGCGCCCGAACGATGCCGGCGGAATTCCCCGCGATGGGGTGAGGGGGCGAGATCGGGCGCCGCCGCGGCGCAATCCTCGATCGAAGCCCCGGCGGAAATCGCGACGGCGGACGCCGCGAGGAAGTTCACCGCCTGGTGCGTGCCCGGCAGCGGCAGCGTGATTGCCACCTCTCCGGCGGAAGTCCGCAGCCGAAAGCGGGTCTCCGTCTCCATCCGCTCGAAGCGATCGGCCGTGACGTCGGATTTCGCGAATCGCGCGAACCGGACCACGCGGCCGGGCCACCGCTTCGAAATCGCGGCCACCCGCGAGTCGTCGGCGTTCGCGACGAACGTGCCGCCGGGCCGCAGGCCGTCGAGGATCTCGGATTTCGCCTCGGCCACTTCGTCGATCGAGTCGAAGTTCGCGAGGTGCGCCGGAGCGACGTTGGTGATCGCGGCGATGTCCGGCTCGAATGCGCGGGACAGCCGCGACAGCTCCCCCTTCGCGCTCATGCCCATCTCGCCGATCATCCACGCCGGAATTCTCGGGAGGTTGATGACGGACATCGGAAAGCCGATCGCGCTGTTCTGGTTGCCCGGCGTCCGGGCCACCTCGAATCGCCGCGACAGGATCGCCGCCGTGAACTCCTTCGTGGTCGTCTTTCCGGAGGATCCCGTGATCGCGGCGAGCCGGAAGCTCGCCCGCTTCTTGAGAAGGACGGCGAGCGCGGTCAGCGCGGGAACCGGCTCGGGGACGACGACTACCGGCACGCGCTCGGGGAGAGATGGGGGCACGCGTTGCCCGAGAATCGCCCGCGCCCCGCGCGCGACCGCGTCCGGAGCGAAGTCGTGCCCGTCGACGCGCGCGCCCGGGATCGCCACGAAGAGCGTCCCGGGATGGACGGCGCGCGAATCGACCGCGACGCCGGTGAGCTCGACGTCCTGTCCGACCGGAAGCGCCGAACGCGCCGCCGAAGCGACGTCGGAGAGCGTGAAATTCATGGGCGGGCTTTCACGACGCCCGACGCCCCGACGCGTATTCCGCCGCGACCTCCCGGTCGTCGAACGGAATCGCCCGGTCTCCGACGACCTGGACGCGCTCGTGGCCTTTGCCCGCGATCACCACGACGCTCGCCGAGCCCGCGAGATCGATCGCCGTGCGGATCGCTTCGCGCCGATCCGGAACCGTGAGGTACTTCGCCGCGCCGGACGCCGCCAGGCCGCGCTCGACTTCCGACAGGATCGCCTCGGGGTCTTCGGAGCGCGGGTTGTCGGACGTCGCGACGGCGACGTCCGCGAGAGTGCCGGCGACTTTCCCCATCGGAGCGCGCTTGCCGCGGTCGCGGTCTCCCCCGCAGCCGAAGACCAGGATGATCCGGCGATCCGTCAGATCGCGGACCGCGAGGAGAAGCCGCCGAAGCGCGTCTTCCGTGTGGGCGTAGTCCACGATGATCGGATAGGGCTGTCCCGCCTCGACCGGCTCGAGCCGGCCGGGAACGCGGACCACCGCCGCGCATCCTTCCGCGATTTCTTCCCCGTTCATGCCGAGAGAAAGCCCCGCTGCCGCGGCCCCCACGAGATTATCCGCGTGAAAGCGGCCGAGCAGCGGGGAGGAGATCCGGAAGCGTCCGCCCGCGTGGACGACGTCGAGCGAAGTTCCCGAGACGTCGCAAAGGACGTTCTCGGCGCGTACGTCCGCGCGGGCGCCGGAGGGCGACCACGTGACGACCGGCGGCGTGGCCTCCGAGGCGAGCCGGCGCCCGAACGCGTCGTCGGTGTTGACCACGGCCGCGGCGTCCGGCTTTCGCAGCGTGAACAGCTTCTTCTTCGCGTCGAAATAGCTCTCGAGATCGCCATGAAAATCGAGGTGGTCCTGGGTCAGGTTCGTGAAGACGGCTACGTCGAAGCGACACCCCGCGACGCGATCGAGCGCCAGGGCGTGCGAGGAGACTTCCATTGCGGCAGCGGGAACCCCTCCGTCGACCATCTCGGCCAGAAGCGCCTGGAGGACCGGCGCCTCCGGAGTGGTCTGCGAAGCGGGTATCTCGCGCCGGCCGGTGCGGTAGCCGACCGTCCCGACGAATCCGGAGCGGCCGTAGCGGCGCGCGAGGATTCCCTCCAGCAGCATCGCGATCGTCGTCTTCCCGTTCGTGCCGGTGACCGCGGCGAGAACCAGTTTCTCCGCAGGGTCGCCGGCCAGCCGGGCGGCGAGCCTTGCGAGCGCCACGCGCGCGACGCGGACGCGGACCCAGGGCACCGGAAACCCCCCGGGGGCCTGCCGCTCCGAAACGACGGCGGCCGCGCCGTTGGCCGCCGCTTCGGCCGCGTGCGACCAGCCGTCCGCCTTCTCGCCGCGGACCGCGACGAAGAGCTCACCCGGCCCGACGGTTCTCGAGTCCTGGGAGACGCCCGTGATTTCCAGATCGCGCGCAGCGGGCGGGAAGCTCGAGTCCGGCACGGCCGTCAGGAGCTCACCCAGGGTCACGGAGCCGGCGGCGGTGAGGCGAGCTCCTCCGCCCGGCGATCGCGGCTCTCCTTCCCGGGAGCCTCGGGCGCTGCGGCGGGTTCGGCAAGACGAAGCAGGCAGATCGATCCCGTTCGGACTCGCGCTCCCGGGGCGGGGTCCTGAGCGACGACGAATCCGGATCCTTCGAACTGCGCGGCGAGCCCGTTGCGGGCCAACAGCGCCAGCGCCTGGCGCGCGGAGAGGCCGATCGCCGACGGAATGCCGTCGGGCGTTGCGGCCGAAGGAGGCTCTACGGGCCGGAGGAGTGGGCCGGCCGACGGCTCGACCGTCGAGTGCACCGACGCCGGGATGATCCCTTCGGGATAATGAATCTTCTCCGTCGACGTCGACGCGAGAAGAGTCTCCGGCAGTCTCTGCTCTTCCGGCCCGACCCGGAGGATTCCGAGGGCCTGGGAGACGACCCGAGCGAAAACCGGCGCCGCGATGTCGCCGCCGTAGTACCTCGCGCCCCTCGGCTCTTCGATCAGCACGAGCCCGACGATCTTCGGGTTGTCGCTCGGCGCGAACCCGACGAACGACGAGACGTAACGGCCCCGCTGGTAACCGCCGACTCCCGCTTTCTGAGCGGTGCCGGTCTTGCCCGCGACGACGAAACCCGGGATCGCCGCTTTCTTTCCGGTTCCGCGCTCGACCACGCCGACTAAGAGGTCGCGGACCGTCCGCGCCGTCGCCTCCGAAAGAACGCGCCGCGGCGGAGAAGGAACGATGACGTCGACGCGACCGTCGGGGTGAACGATGCGCCGGACGAGCCGCGGCTGCACCAGCCGCCCGCCGTTGGCGATCGCCGCTCCGATCCGCGCGAGCTGGAGAGGCGTGACGGAGACCTCCTGTCCCATGGAGATCATCGCGTTGGAGAGCCCGGACCACCGCTCCGGCCGGCGGAAGATCCCCGCGTGTTCACCGGGTAGATCGATTTCGGTGGCGCGTCCGACGCCGAGAGCCGTGGCGCCCTGCCAGAGCCGGCCGGGACCCAGGCGCAACCCGACCCGGATGATCCCGACGTTCGAGGAGTGCTCGAAGATGCCGGCGAGCGTCAAGGATCCGTACTGCTTCCGGTCGTGCTCGGAAATCGTCGTGTTGCCGACGCGGATCGTCCCGTTTCCCGTGTCGATCAGTTCATCCAGCGTGACGAGGGAATTCTCGAGCGCGAGCGAGCCGGTCACGATCTTGAACGTCGAACCGGGCTCGTAGGCGTCGGCGATCGCGCGGTTGCGGCGGTCCTCTCCCGGGGATCGTCCGTAGTCGTTCGGGTCGAAGGAAGGTGCACTCGCCATCGCCAGGATCGCTCCGTCCGACGGGTCGAGGAGGATCGCGACCCCCGACTTCGCGTGCGCGTCCTCCGCGAACTGGATTCCCGAATCGAGGGACGTGAAGAGCGAGGCGCCCTCCTCCGGCGGCTTCCCGCTCGGCGCCTCCGCTTGACCGTAAGTCGAGCGGCGGGCGTCCGTCAGCGCCACGATCTCTCCCGGCTTGCCCCGGATCGTCGAGTCGTAGAAGTGCTCGAGGCCCCCGAGGCCCTTGTCGTCGGTCCCGACGTAGCCAATGACGTTCGCGGCCAGAGATCCCTTCGGGTATGAACGTTTCGTCTCCGTGACGAAGTGCACGCCCGGAATCTTTTCGGCGGCGAGCGCCGTCGCCGCCCCGCGGTCCACCTTTCGCGCCAGCCAGACGAAGCCTTTCTTCGCGGTCAGGCGGGCGAGGATCGCGGCCTCGGGCTGATCGAGATGTCTCGCCAGGACCCGCGCCGCGGCCGCCGGGTTCCGCACTTCATCGCAGATCGCGTAGACCGACGACGCCTCGACAGAGACGGCGAGCGGCCGTCCTTCGCGATCGAAGATCGATCCGCGCAGCGGCGACACTTCGATTCTTCGCTCCTGCTGGCGCTGCGCGCGGGCCCTGTAATGGCTGCCTTCCGCGATCTGGAGCTCGGCGAGACGGCCGACGACGACCGAAGCCCAGAGCGAAAGAAAGATGGCGAGGAACCGAACGCGGCCGAGACGAACGAAGTTCACCGGAGTCCCCTTTCCCGCTGTTCGACGTACTGGATCTGTCCGGGCCGCGGGGGCGCGAGCCCCTTGCGGATTGCAACCGACTGAACGCGTTCGGGCGAAGAAGCACGGGCGAGCTCCGCTCGGAGACGCCGGTTTTCCTCGAAGAGCTCGGCGTGTTTTCGCGTTCTCGCGCCGCGCACGTAGCCCACGCGCACGGTCTCGACGTGAAGGGCCGCCCAGCCGAGGAGAGCGCACGCTGCCGGACCGCGCCGGCGATCACGTTCGCGCGTCAGGTGGAGGTTTTCGACGCGCTTCGATCGAACGTAGGCGTTCGAGCTCAAACGGCGGTCCTCTCCGAGGCGATCTTTTCGGCCGCGCGAAGCCGCGCGCTCCGCGACCGCGGATTGCTGCGAATCTCGGACTCCTTCGGCCGGATCGGACGCCGGGTCAGAACGATAAGAGCTCGCCGCGCCCCGCAAACGCAGACCGGTAGCTTCGGCGGGCACAGGCAGACGCCCGACTGCTTTCGGAAGGCGTCCTTGACCACGCGGTCCTCCAGGGAGTGGTAGGAGAGGACCGCGAGTCGCCCGCCGGCGTTCAGCTTCGCGACGGCGGCCACCAGAAACCGCGAGAGCGCCTGGAGCTCCTCGTTGACCTCGATGCGCAGCGCCTGGAAGACCCGAGTCGCCGGATCGATCTTTTCCCGGTCCCCCTTGACCCGGGCGACGATGCGGGAGAGTTGTCGGGTCGTCGTGATCGGACCCCGGGTCCGCTCCTCCAGGATTGCGCGCGTGATTTTGACCGCCATCCTTTCCTCCCCGTATTCCGAAAAGATTCGACTCAATTCATCGGCCGAAGCGGTCGCCAGAACGTCGGCGGCGCTGCGGCCGGATCGGGACATGCGCATGTCGAGCGGACCGTCGCGGCGAAACGAGAACCCTCGCGAAGGCTCTTCGAGCTGCATCGAGGAGACGCCGAGGTCGGCGAGGATCCCGTCCGGCGGCGGGAGGCCTTCGAGTTCTCCGCCGAGATCGCCGAAGTTCGCCGCGACGAACCGGACCCGGTCACCGAAACGGGCAAGCCGCTCCCGCGCGAGAGCCAGGGCGTCGGGATCCCGGTCGAGCGCGAGGAGGCGGACGCCGCTCGAGGCTTCGAGCAGCGCGCGGGCGTGGCCGCCCGCCCCGACCGTCGCGTCGACGAAAAAACCGCCGCGCTCGGGAGCGAGGAGCTCGACGACCTCGCGGACCAGGACCGGAGTGTGGGGTGCTCTCTCAACGTCGCTCGTCCCCACTCTTCTCTTGTCTTTCTCGTCTCACGTCTTACGTCTCACGTCTCAGGACAGTGCCTTCGACAGCTCGTCGTAGTCCTCGGGCGTGAAGTCTTCCGTCGCGAGACGGCTGGAGAGCGCGCCGCGGTCGGAGACGATCAGGTGGTCGATGTTTCCGGTGACCACGACTTCCGGCGGCAGCTTCGCGGAGTCGCGCAGGATCTGCGGGATGAGCACGCGCCCCTGACCGTCGAGAGACGCGTCCTGACCGTAGTAGTTGACGCGCTCGAGAAACTTGTTCTTCGGGCGATGAACCGACGGAAGCGCGGCGAGCTTCTCTTCGAGCGCGCGCCACATGGCGAGCGGATAGAGAAGAACGTTTTTCCCGGAAATGGACGTCACGAACAGCTCCGGTCCGAAGGCCTCTTCGATCTGGGCACGGAAGACGCTCGGGACCTTGAGACGGCCCTTTTCGTCGACACTTGCCGGAGCGCTCCCGCGAAAGCGATCCATCGTTCAATTCGCGCAACGATCCGAAGATCGATGCCACTTTCTCCCACTTTTAGCCAGATTAGGCCACTTGTGGGGCGATGTTAGGGGTGCCAACTTTGTTAGTCAAGGAAAAGGATTTCCCTAAAAAAATTAGGGGCGAAAGTCGAGCGTAACGAAAAAAGACGGGTCGATCGCCATCGCCGACTGTCCTCTAGAGCACTCTATCGGCACAGGTTGCGGTCGTACGACCCGTCGAGCCCAAGCAGTCGACGCGGACGTTCGATTTTCGCCCTTGGCGCCGAGTTCCGAAATCTTGCGAAGCCTACTTCGGGCGCGAAACCTCCGGCTCCGGTCTCTCCTCCGGATGCCAGTCCTTCGTCATGTCGAGCCAGAGAGCGAGCCCCCGGTGCGCGCCGAACCGTGCGTAGCGGCGCGCGATCGCGCCGTCGGTCGAGGAGGCGCGACCCGGATAGAACTTTCGATACTGCTGCCGCGTCCAGGAGTCGAGCGCGAAGAAATCGTGGCGGCCGAGGATCCGCATCAGTCCTTCCGCGGCATAAGGCCCGAACCCGTGCTCCGCGACGATCGCGTCCCGCAGGTCTTCGGAAGAAAGGCGCGGATCTTCCCAGGCCGAGAGATCGAGCTCGCGCGAAGCGACGCGCCGGGCGAAGATCGTGAGCGCCTTCGCGCGATATCCGCAGCGCACGCGGCTCGCGAGCGCCGCGGACGAAAGCTTCGCGACCGACGCCGGAGACGGGAAGGCGTTGCGCCCCGCGCCGGCGAGCGTGATCAGCCGCTCGACCATCCCGCGCGTCGCGGCCCACGAGCAGTTCGTCGTGAAGAGCATCTTGACCGCGTCCTCGAAGAGACTGGGAGCACGCAGCATCCGGGCGCCGCGGCGGTCGAGCGAGCGGGCCAGGTCGGGCGCGGCGGCGAGCGATCGGCATGCCGCCGCGAAGTCGAGATCGAGCGAGAAAACGCGACGCACCATCTCTCGAAGCGCCCGTGCATCGGTCCCGTCGCCACGGGCTTCGAGCTTCCCGTTGCGAACGCGAAAAGTGATCCGGGCGGCGCCCTCCCCGCCGGCGTCGACGAACGTCGTGAGGACTCCTTCAGCCCGGTCGTAGGAAAACGGCGGCAGGTCGTACCAGCCGTGCGAGCGGACGACGGCGTCGAACGAAAAAGGGTGAGGGAGCGAGAGGCGGGAGATCAATCCGCCGTTACGAAGCCTTCTTCTCTTCTTTGGCGGCGGCGAGCGCGGGTTCGTAAATCTTGATGAACGCCTCCCGCCGCAGCTTCTGGATGTATTCGCCGTAGTGCTTGTCGTAGAGATCGTCGCCGATGCGCGCCCGCAGATCGTCTTTGACTTCCGCGAACGGCCGGTAGCCCGCGGACTTGCGATCCGTGACGTGGAAGAGGTGAATCGATGAAGACAGGAGGACCGCCGGAGGATATTCCGCCGGAGGATCCGAGAACACCGCGGCGTCCAGCGCGGTGACGAGCTCCCCCTTGCTCACGGTGCCGAGTGCGCCGCCGCGCTCCCGCGCGTTCCCCTCGGAGTACTGTTTCGCGACGTCGGCGAACGCCGCGCCGGCTGTGATCTTCGCGCGCGCCTCCTCGATCCGCGACGCGGCGCGGGCGCGCGCCGCCGGATCGTTCGCGTCGAAACGGATCACGATCTCGGCGACCTGCGCCTGATCCGGCGTCTTGTACAGCTGGTCTTTCCGCCGCTCGTATTCGAGCCGGAGCGTGTCGTCGCTCAGATCGAGCTTGGAGTTGATGTCGCGGCCGATCACCTTCTGGAGCGTGATCGTGTTCTTCATCTGCCGCTTCAGGTCTTCCCGCGTCAGGTTCGACGATTTGAGCGCGTTGTCGAATTCCGCGTCGGTCGCCAGGTTGTACTGACGCTTGACGCGCTCGACGGCCGTCTCGACCTCTTCGTCCGTCGCGGCAACGGAAAGCTCCTTCGCCCGCTCTTCGAGAAGCTTCTCGTCGATCAGCTCGGAGAGCAGCTTGCGCTTCGCCTCGAGCGGGTTGTTCCCCGCCTGCGGGGAGGAAATGAAGACCGCGAAACGGGCCTCGAACTCGCTGTTGGTGATCAGACGGTCGTTGACGCGCGCCACGATCTTCTCGACGAGCTCGGCTCCGGCGAGGGGAAGGGACGCCAGCAGGACGGAAGCGGCCAGGAGAATGCGATTTCGCATGGGGAGATTCATAACACTTTCCGGGGGTCGGAATTCCGGTTCCGGGACCCTAAGCGGCCTCTCTCCTCTCGAGCGCGTTCATCCAGGAGAGGAGGGCCGGCAGAAGTTGCTCCCCCGGCGGAGCGGGAAAGGAGAGCAGCCCTCCGGGGGAAAGGGCCGCGCCGGAAGTTCCGCGGACGAGCGCCGCCAGGGTTTCTCCGTCCACGCGGGCGTCTTCGGCGAGGCGAAGGTGGACCCGGCCGGCCTGCCGCGTCACGGAGGTCACGCCGAGCCGCTCGGCGCGGTTGCGGAGGCGCGAGTATTCGATCAGGCGACCGAGCGCCGGCGGCGGCTCGCCGAAGCGGTCGGTGATCTCGCGGCGGGTCTCTTCGAGCTCCTCGTCGTCCCTCGCGCGCGCGACCTTCTTGTAGATCATCATCCGCCAGTTCTCGTCGGCGACGTACGCCGGCGGGATCGTCAGATCGAGCCCGAGCGAGAGCGTGACGGCCCTCTCCGGCCGGACCTCCTCGCCCTTCATCTCCCGGATGGTTTCTTCCAAGAGCGACAGGTACATCTCGAAGCCGACCGACGCGATGTGCCCCGACTGCTCGCCGCCGAGGATGTTGCCCGAGCCCCGGATCTCGAGGTCCTTCGCTGCGATCCGGAAACCGGCGCCGAGGTCGCAGAACTCCTGGATCGAGGCGAGCCTCCGGCGCGCCGTCTCCGACAGCGCGACGCTCTCGGCCACGAGCAGGTAGGCGTAGGCGGGCTTGTCGCTCCGGCCCACGCGGCCCCGCAGCTGATAGAGCTGCGCGAGCCCGTAGGTCTCGGCGCGGTCGATCAGGATGGTGTTGGCCGTCGGAATGTCGAGGCCGTTCTCGATGATGGTCGTCGCGAGAAGGACGTCGGCCTCCCGCGTGTAGAACCGCATCATCGCCTTCTCGAGCTCCGTTTCGCGCATCGCGCCGTGCGCGACCGTGAACCGCGCCGTGGGAAGGAGCTCTTCCAGCATCTGTCGGATCCGTCCGATCGACTCGACGCGGTTGTGGACGAAGAAGACCTGTCCGCCGCGTTCGATCTCCGCCTCGATCGCCTCGCGGATGACTTCCGGCTTTGCCGGGACGACCTGCGTCTCGATCGCGAGCCGGTCCCGCGGCGGCGTTTCGATGATGGAAAGGTCGCGCAGTCCCGACAGACCGAGATGCAGAGACCGGGGAATCGGTGTGGCGGACATCGAGAGCACGTCGATCGAGGCCTTCCACTCCTTGAGCTTCTCCTTCTGCGCGACGCCGAAGCGCTGCTCCTCGTCCACGATCAGGAGCCCGAGGTCCCGAAACGCGAGGTCCTTTCCGAGCATCCGGTGCGTGGCGATCAGGACGTCCACACTCCCGGCCGCGACTCTTTCCACGATCGCCTTCTGCTCGCTACGCGAGCGAAAACGCGAGAGCAGCTCGATCGTGACCGGGAAGGCGGCGAATCTCCGCTGGAAAGTGCGGTAGTGCTGGTCCGCGAGGATCGTCGTCGGGGCCAGCAGCGCGACCTGCTTGCCGTCGAGCACCGCTTTGAAGGCCGCCCGCATGGCGACCTCCGTCTTGCCGTAACCGACGTCGCCGCAGAGCAGCCGATCCATCGGCTTGGCCTGCTGCATGTCGCGCTTGACGTCCGCGATCGCCTGTGCCTGGTCCGGAGTCTCCTCGTACTCGAAGGCGTCCTCGAACTCCTTCTGCCACGGTGAATCGCGCGAGAACGCGAACCCGTCCGCCAGCGTCCGGCGCGCGTAGAGCTTCAGGAGCTGGTCGGTCATGTCGCGCATGGCTTTCTTGACCGATGCCTTCCGGCGCGCCCAGCCCGCGCCGCCCAGCCGATCGAGCGCGGGCTGCACGCCTTCGACGCCCGAATACTTCTGGACGAGGTCGAGCCTCTCGACCGGAAGGAGGAGCCGCTTCTCCTCGGCGTAGGCGATCTCCATGAACTCGCGCTCCTCCCCCTCGACCGGAACGCGGGTCAGACCCTGGAAGAGCCCGATGCCGTAGTCGCGATGAACGACAGCGTCGTGGAGCTTCAGGTCGCGCAGATCGGAGAGAAAAGCTTCGGACGGCCGACCGCGGGAGACGGCGGAGCGCTTCTCCTCTCCGAAGATCTCGCTCTCGGCGTAGACCGCGGCGCGCGGCTCGCGCAGCCGGAATCCGGCCGAGATCTGGGCGGGCAGCGAGACGATCGCTCCCGGCCGCCGTTCCGAAGAGACGTGGAGCGAATATTCGAGGGCGAAGCGGCGCAGCTTCTCGGCCCCGCCGGTCGGCCGCACGGCGACGAAGACTTCCTCCCCCGACTCGAGTGACCGCGCGATGTCGGCCGCGGCCTCCGAGGTCCGGCCCGCCCACGCGGCAATCGGCTCGGCCGGCAGCCTCGAGAGCTCGCCGCGCGCGGAGAGACCGACGCGGTCCAGAAAGAGGTCCGCATTCTCGAGGGCCGCCCGAATCTTCGGCAGCGGCTGCAGGAGCTCCTCCGGGTCGAAGAAGTCCCGGTCGGGATCCCGGTCGAGGGCGACCCGCTCGGCGAACCCCTCGAGCTCTTCGTCCACGGAAGACGGCTCGACGACGACGAGCAGCGCGTCGCGGGCGTGATCCAGCCAGCTGGCGGGCATCGGCTCGACCGCGGGGGCGAACACGATCCGCTCGGATTCCGACGGCGGCCTTCCGATGCGGTCTTCGAGCACAGCGCGCGCCTCCTCCGCGTCCGCCGTCGCGGCGAACGGCGGGATCGTCGCCGTCGCCAGCCTCTCCCGGGAGCGCTGCGTGTCGGGGTCGAAGATGCGGAGCGAAGCGACGCGGTCACCGTCGAGCTCGACGCGAACCGGCAGATCACGGTCGGGAGGGAACACGTCGAAGAGGCCGCCGCGCACCGCGAGATCGCCGGTCTCGATCGCGAGGTCGGCGCGGCGATAACCGATGCGCGTCAGGTGACCGACGACGCCGGAGAGGGAGATCTCCTTTCCCTCCTCCAGGGAAACCGACAGCGCCTGGAGGTTCTCGGCGGCGGGCAGCCTCGTGAAGAGAGAGCGCGCCGGAAGCACGATCGCATCCACTCCATCTCTTCGCGCCAGCGCCGCGAGGAGCGCGAATTCATCGCGCCGCGCCTTGAGCGACGGCGGAATGCGCTGATACGGGGTCAAGGTCGGTGCCGGGGCGTGGAAGACGAAGCCGAGGCCGGCCGCGGTCAGATCGGTGAGCAGCTGCTCGGCCTCTTCCTCGTCGGCGACGACGATCGCGACCGGGCGCTCGAGGTCGCGGGAAAGCGTCGAGAGGAGGACGCCGGGCAGCGCTCCGGCGGCGGAGGCGATCGTGCCGCCGGACTCACCGCGCTCGAGCCGGTCCCGCAGATGCCGGTAGCCGGCGAGCTCCCGGACGATCTCGGCGAGGAGGTTCGGTTCTGTCCTCACGCGCCGGAAACGGGCATCAGCTCCCGCAGGCGCCGGACCGTCGCGGCGACCGCCCCGATCGTGAAGTCCACCTCCTCCGCCGTGTTGGGGCGGCCCAGCCCGAAACGGATCGACGCGTGGGCGAGATCGTCGGGGACTCCGATGGCTTTCAAGACGTGGGACGGCTGGAGCGAGGCGGACGTGCACGCCGATCCGGACGACACGGCGATGTCCTTCAATCCGAGGAGCAGCGCCTCCCCCTCGACGCCCGCGAAAGAGAGGTTGAGGTTGCCCGGCAGGCGGCGGTCTTCGGAGCCCGGGACGAGCGAGCCGTCCGCCTCGATCGAGGGGAGCTCCGGGCCGTTCAGCGAGACGTCTGGAACCTCCGCGATGATGGCGTCGAAGAGGCGCCGGCGCAGCCGTCTCAGGCGCCGGGCCTCCTCTTCGCGCTCGGCCATCGAAATCTCGACCGCTTTGCCGAGGCCGACGATCCCCGGCACGTTCAATGTTCCGGAGCGAAGCCCGCGCTCGTGCCCGCCGCCGTGGAGGATCGGCTCGAGGCGGACCCGCGGCCGCCGGGCGCGGACGTACAACGCGCCGATCCCCTTGGGGCCGTAGAGCTTGTGCGCGGAGACCGACGCGAGGTCCACGTTCATCGCCTCCAGGTCGAAAGGGATCTTGCCGAAGCCCTGGACCGCGTCGGTATGGAAGAGAACTCCCTTCTCCCGGCACACGGCGCCGATCTCGGCTACCGGATGGATCGTCCCGATCTCGTTGTTCGCGAGCATCAGCGTGACGAGGACGGTCCGGTCTTCGATGGCGTCTGAGACCTGCGCCGCCTCGATCCGTCCGGCGCGATCCGGCCCGAGATACGTCACCTCGAAGCCCTCGCGTTCGAGCTCGTGGCAGGAATCGAGCACCGCGTGGTGCTCGGTCGCCCCCGTGACGACGTGGTTTCCCTTCGACCGGTTCGCCCGCGCCGCTCCGAGGATCGCGAGGTTGTCCCCCTCGGTGGCGCCGCTCGTGAAGACGATCTCCTTCGGAGAGGCGTTCATGGCTTCGGCGACCTGGCGACGCGACTCGTCCACCGCGGCCTCCGCCTCCCAGCCGAAGACGTGGCTGCGCGAAGCCGCGTTGCCGAACACGCGCGTCAGGTACGGCATCATCGCGTCGAGCACGCGCGGATCGATCGGCGTCGTCGCGTGATGGTCCATGTAGATCGGCAGCTTCACGGTCATCCGAAAGGCCAATATGGACCGTTTCCTCCCCCGTTTTCAACCGCCTGGAAGGGCACGGCGCGGAGGACGGCTCGATGCATAATGGACCGAATCCCATGTCGGCCGTTCCTCACCCGGGAACCGAGTTCGAGTTCTCCTCGCCGGCGCCGAAAGTCCGCCTGGTTCACGCTTTCGCGCGCCCTTTCGAGAACGTCGTCGCGACGGCGCGGACGTGTTACTCGTCGAAAGGCATCGTCACCGAGGACCAGGCGTCGGCGAAACCCGAGCGGCGCGACGCGCTCGCGAAGTCGATCTACCAGGCCGGCCACCACACGACGTTTCAACATGCGCACTTCCAGTTCGCTCTCGAGAACGTCTCCCGGCAATTCCTCTGGAGCTTCCTGCACAGCCACCCGTTCTACAACTCCGAGCAGGTCTCGCAGCGGTACGTCGAGGTCAAGCCCGGCAATTACGCGGTACCGCCGATGGGCGCGCCGGAGCGGGAGATTTTCGAGGCGACCGCGCGACGCCAGGAGCTCGCGTACCGGCGCCTGACCGAGCTTCTGACGCCGCTCGCCGGTGAGCGCTACTTCGGCCTCTTTCCCGGGCGGCTGCGCGGGGACGGCCGGCAGAAGTTCGGTGGAGCGGTCCAGAAACGCGCGCAGGAGATCGCGCGGTACGTGCTTCCGGTGGCGACCTTCGCGTACCTGTACCACACGGTCTCGGGCGTCACGCTCTTCCGCTACTGGCGGCTGTGCGAGGCGCACGATGCTCCGGTCGAGCAGCGCGAGGTCGTCTCGCAGATGGTCGCCGAAGTGCTCCGGTACGACCCGCTCTACGCGGCGATTCTGCAGGACCCGCTGCCGCTCGAGGAGACGCCCGAGTACGCGGCGTTCGAGAATCTGCCCCGCGCGAGTTCCCGGGGCTCGGAATTCCGCGCCGAGTTCGACCGCGAGCTCGACGGCCGCGTGTCCCGGCTCGTCGACTGGAAGGCGAACAACGAGGAGACCCTGGCGTCCTCGGTGCGCGAGGTGCTGGGCGTTTCCCGCTCCGCGATGTCCGACAGTGACGCGATTGCACTCGTGCTCGATCCGGCACGCAACCGGATGCTCGGCGAGACCCTGACGCTCACGACCCACGGAAACCTGTCTCGCGCGCTCTTCCACCCGTCCTACACCTTCCGGAAGAAGCTCTCTCACACCGCCGACAGCCAGGACCAGCGCCATCGCATGACTCCGGCGTCGCGACCCGCGCTGCCCGGTTATCTCTCCGAAGAGCCGGACTACGTCGTTCCGATGCTCGTTCCCGAAGTTCCCGAGGCCCTCGCTCTCTACGAGACCACGATGCGGGAGACCTGGGACGCGATTGGCATCCTTCGCGCGCGCGGCGTGCCCGACGAGTTCGCCGCGGCGGTCGCGATCCGATTCACCGAATCCGCCGACCTTCTGAACCTGCACCACAAGTTCGCGATGCGGCTCTGCTACAACGCGCAGGAAGAGATCTGGCGCGCGTCGCTCGACGAAGCGCTCCAGATCCGCGAGGTGAACCCCCGGATCGGGCCGTGGCTCCTTCCGCCCTGCACGCTGCGTCACCACGCGCGCGTTCGTCCGGTTTGTCCGGAGGGAGATCGTTTCTGCGGCGTCGTCGTCTGGAAGATCAACGCCGCG
>QHVV01000075.1:35088-39754 GCA_003222385.1 Acidobacteriota bacterium | reverse complement strand
CACGGTGAGCCTCGAGATCAACCTGATCACGCCGATCGCGATGGAGAAGGGACTGCGCTTCGCCATCCGGGAGGGTGGCCGAACGGTAGGCGCAGGCACGATCACGGAGATCCTGGAGTAACAGTGAAGACGTATTTCGCCATGGGGCGTTGCGCAGCGGCCGCTTACCCTCTACCGGCGGCGTCGAGCCGCCGCGACATACGAGCCGGAACCATTACCGAGATTTTGGAGTAACGATGCGGACGCTTTTCTCGTGAAGAACGACAAGATCCGAATCCGCCTGAAGGCGTTCGACTACCGGATCCTCGACCAGTCCGCGTCGGAGATCGTCGATACGGCGCGGCGAACCGGGGCGAAGATCGCCGGGCCGATCCCGCTGCCGACGGCGGTGTCGCGATACACCGTGAACCGCTCGCCGCACATCGACAAGAAATCGCGGGAGCAGTTCGAGATGCGGACGCACAAGCGCCTGCTCGACATCCTGGAGCCCACGTCGCAGACCGTGGACGCGCTGATGAAGCTCGAGCTCCCGGTGGGCGTGGACGTCGAGATCAAGGCGTTCGGGAAGTAGGCCGCCATGCCGGTTCGTGGAATTCTCGGCAGGAAAGTGGGGATGACCCAGATCTTCGCGACCGACGGCACGCTCGTGCCGGTCACGGTCGTCGAGGCCGGACCCTGCCTCGTCGTCCAGAAGAAGACGGCGGACCGGGATGGTTACACGGCCGTCCAGATCGGGCTCGTGGAAGCGCGCCCCGATCGCCGCGCGAACCGCTCCCGCAAGGGTCACTTCGACCGCGCGGGCGTCGCGCCCATGCGCAATCTCGCGGAGGTCGAGCTCGACGGCGACGACGAGCTGAAGCCGGGAGACAAGGTGCTCTGCGACACGTTCAAGGAGAAAGACCACGTCGACGTCATCGGCGTCTCGAAGGGGAAGGGCTTCGCCGGCGTCATCCGCCGTCACCACTTCCGGGGCGGCGCCGCGACCCACGGATCGATGTTCCACCGGGCTCCCGGCTCGATCGGCGCCTCCGCGTTCCCGTCGCGCGTGATGCCGGGCAATCGCTCCTCCGGACGCCTCGGCGGCCGCCAGGCGACGGCGAAGAATCTGATCGTGGTGCGCGTCGACGCCGAGAAGAACCTGATCTATCTGCGCGGCCCCGTTCCGGGCGCGCGGCGCTCGCTCGTCAAGATCGTGCGCTCGACTTTCGCGAAACCGGAATAAGAGCCATGGCGAAACTGCCCGTCGTCAACTGGAAGAAGGAGCGGGTCGGCGAAGTCGACCTCCCCGCGGCCGTCTTCGAGTACCCGTTCCGCAGCCACCTGGTCTGGGAAGCCGTCAAGGCTTATCTCGCCGGCAGCCGCAGCGGCACGCACAAGACCAAGACGCGCTCGGAGGTCTCCGGCAGCGGGCGAAAGCCCTTCAAGCAGAAGGGGACGGGTCGCGCGAGGCAGGGAGGCTCCCGCCCCCCGATTCACCGCCACGGCGGCACCGCGCACGGTCCCGTCCCGCGCTCCTACGCGCAGAAGCTCTCGATCGGGGAGAAGAAGAACGCATTGAAGGCGGCGCTGTCGCGCCGCGTCCAGGAGGAGCGCCTCCTCGTTCTCGAAGGTCTCGATCTCGACAGCCACCGGACGAAGGACCTCAAGGCCGCGGTCGAGGCGCTCGGGATTTCGGGGAAAGCTCTCTTCGTCGGGTCGCGCGGAAACGACAACTTCGAGCGCGCCTCGCGCAACGTGTCGGGATGGAAGATCGTCGACCCGCTCGCGGTCAACGTCTACGACGTCATGAGCCACGGGACCGTCGTCGTCTCGAAGGACGCCTTGAACCGCGTGGTCGAGACGCTCGGAGGCAAGTGATGGAACCGCATCGCATCATCCGCAAGCCCCTGATCACCGAGAAGGCCACGCGGATGAAGGAGGCCTCGAACACGGTCTGCTTCGAAGTGGACCGTTCGGCCAACAAGATCGAGATCGCGCGGGCGGTCACCGCGCTCTTCGGAGTCAAGGTCGCCGAGGTCCGGGTCGCCAACCGCGAAGGAAAGTGGAAGCGGATGGGCAAGTTCATCGGCCAGCGAAAAGGCTGGAAGAAGGCTTACGTGCGTCTCGCCGCGGGCGAGAAGCCGATCGAGTTCTTCGAGGGGGTATAGGCCATGGCGTTGAAGAAGTTCAGCCCGACCTCCGCGGGACGGCGTTTCCAGACGTCGCTCTCGTTCGACGACGTCTCGTCGACGCGCCCCGAGAAATCGCTGACCGTCGGCCTGCGCTCGACCGGCGGCCGCAACAGCCAGGGCCGGATCACCTCGCGATACATGGGCGGCGGTCACAAGCGGCTCTATCGCATCATCGACTTTCGCCGCGACAAGATGGGCGTACCCGCGCGCGTCGCGGCGATCGAGTACGACCCGAACCGGTCCGCCCGGATCGCGCTCCTTCACTACGTGGACGGGGAGAAGCGCTACATTCTCGCCCCGAACGGTCTCGAGGTCGGAGCGCAGGTGGTCTCGGGACCGGCTGCGGACATCATCGCCGGCAACGCTTTGCCGTTGAAGGGCATCCCGCTCGGCACCACGATCCACAACCTCGAGTTGAAACGGGGTCGCGGCGGTCAGCTCGTCCGTTCGGCCGGCGCCGCCGCGCAGCTCATGGCCAAGGAAGGCAGCTATGCCCAGGTGCGGCTTCCTTCCGGCGAGGTGCGCGAGATCCACATCGAGTGTTACGCGACCATCGGGCAGGTCGGAAACCTCGAGCACGAGAACATTTCGGTCGGAAAAGCAGGACGGAACCGCTGGATCGGCCGGCGCCCCCACGTACGCGGCGTCGCGATGAATCCGGTCGACCACCCGATGGGCGGCGGGGAAGGAAAGACCTCGGGAGGCCGGCACCCGACTTCGCCCTGGGGTTGGAAGACCAAGGGCCGCAAGACCCGGAATAACAAGCGCACGGACGACTCGATCATCCGCCGGCGCAAGTCGAAGGCATAGGAACGCAAGATGGCGAGATCGATCAAGAAAGGCCCCTTCATCGACGAGCACCTCGCGAAGAAGGTGGCGGAATTGAACGCGACGCGCGAAAGACGGGTGGTCAAGACGTGGTCCCGCCGCTCGACGATCACCCCGGACATGGTCGGGCACACGCTCGCCGTGCACAACGGGCGCAAGTTCATCCCCGTTTACGTGGCCGAGAACATGGTGGGCCACAAGCTGGGCGAGTTCGCTCCGACGCGGATCTTCAAGGGCCACGGCGGCAAGAAGGCCGAGACCGGCGCGAAAGTCGGCGGTCCGCCGACGGCTCCGGGAGCCGCGCCGGCAGCAGCGCCCGGCGCCGCCCCCGCTGCGGCCCCTCGGGGAGGCGGTCCGGCGTGAAAGCTCGCGCGACGCTTCGTTACCGGAAGGGGTCGGCGCAGAAGGCGCGGCTCGTGGCCGATCTCGTGCGCGGAAAGTCGGTCAACGACGCCCTCGCGATCCTGCGTCACACGCCGAAGGTGGCGTCCCGGGACATCGAGAAGACGCTGCGATCCGCAGTCGCGAACGCCGAGCAGAAGGAAGCGCACCTCGACGTCGACGAGCTCGTCGTGCAGAAGATCTTCGTCGACAAGGGACCCCAGGACAAGCGGGTCCGGCCGGCGCCGATGGGTCGGGCGTATCGCGTCCTGCATCGCAAGAGCCACCTGACGATCGAAGTGTCGGACGAGAAGTAAGCAGCAGAGGAACTCATGGGACAGAAAGTCCACCCGTACGGCTTCCGACTCGGATTCAACCGGACCTGGCACTCGCGCTGGTTCTCGGTCAAGGACTACCAGGGCTACCTGCACGAGGACCTGAAGCTTCGCAAGGAGCTGAAGGCGCGGCTGTCCCACGCCGGCGTGTCCGAAATCGACATCGAGCGCTTCGCGAACAAGCTGAAAGTCAACATCCAGACGTCGCGTCCCGGAATCATCATCGGGAAGCGGGGAGCGGAAGTGGACAAGCTCCGCGACGAGCTTCAGAAGCGGACGAAGGGCGAAGTCCACATCAACATCATCGAGATCCAGCGCCCGGAGACGGACGCGCAGCTCGTGTCGGAATCGATCGCGCTCCAGCTCGAGCGGCGGGTCGCGTTCCGGCGCGCGATGAAGAAAGGGATCGAGTCGGCGTTCCGCTTCGGGGCGCAGGGAATCAAGATCCGCTGCGCCGGCCGGTTGAACGGCGCCGAGATCGCGCGCGCCGAGTGGTACCAGGAGGGACGCCTGCCTCTCCACACGCTCAAGGCCGACATCGACTACGGTTTCGCGGAGTCGAACACCACCTACGGAAAGATCGGGGTCAAGACCTGGATCTACCGTGGCGAGCAGCACAAGGCGAAGAACCGCCGGAAGACGGCATAGTGCCAAAACTTACCGAAACCCGACACCCGACACCTGAGACCTGCTGATGTTGATGCCATCCAAGGTCAAGTACCGAAAGCAGCAGCGCGGCCGGATGCGCGGCAAAGCGCACCGCGGCGGGAGCCTCGCGTTCGGCGACACCGGTCTCCAGGTCTTGGAACCCGGCTGGATCACCGCCCGGCAGATCGAGGCGGGCCGCATCGCGATGACCCGCGCGGTCAAGCGCGGAGGGAAGATCTGGGTCCGGATCTTCCCGGACAAGCCGTACACCAAGAAGCCGGCGGAAACCCGCATGGGCAAGGG
>QHVV01000075.1:29415-34961 GCA_003222385.1 Acidobacteriota bacterium | reverse complement strand
ACCCGAGATTCGGAGATGGAGATTCGATGAAGAAGAAGGAGAGAGAGACGCTCGCTCAGCAGGGCGAGAGCGAGCTCCTCGAAAAGGAGAAGCAGATCGGCGAAGCATCCTGGAAGCTCCGGCTCCAGAAGGCGACCGGGCAGCTCGACAACCCCATGCGGTTGAAGACGCTGCGGCGGGACCTCGCGAGGATCAAGACGTTCCGGCGCACGCTCGAGCGCAAGGCGGAGAAGACGTAATGGAACAGACCAGGAGCTCCGCGCCGCGCGGACGGGCCACGAAAATCGGCCGCGTCGTGTCGGACGGGATGAACAAGTCGATCGTGGTCGAGGTGGGACGGCGCGTCCAGCACGACCGGTACAAGCGGACGATCCGCCGGACGAGCCGGTTCATGGCTCACGACGAAGAGAACGCCGCCAGGGTGGGCGACCGGGTCCGGATCGAAGAAACGCGGCCGCTCTCGAAGAGGAAGCGGTGGGTCTTGAGAGAAGTCCTGGTGAAGGCCGAGGCGTAGATGTCGTCAACTCGTAAGAGACACGGGGTTGACCGATGATCCAGATGGGCACGATCCTGGAGGTCGCGGACAACTCGGGCGCCCGGAAGATCGCCTGCATCCGGATGCGCGGTGGTTCGGCCGGGCGGTATGCCGGTCTGGGCGACGTCATCACCGCGTCGGTGAAGGAAGCCGCACCGGACTCGCCGTTCGTCGAGAAACACGGCAAGCGCGTCGTCAAGGCCGTCATCGTCCGGACGCGGCGCAATCATCGGCGCCGCGACGGTTCGTACATCCGGTTCGACGACAACGCCGCGGTCCTGATCTCCCCGGAGGGCGAGCCGGTCGGGACGCGCGTGTTCGGTCCGGTCGCGCGCGAGCTGCGCGAAAGGAAGTTCATGAAGATCATCTCTCTCGCTCCGGAGGTCCTTTGAAGGAAAGAAAGAAGCCGCGGCTGAAGAGAAACGACGTCGTGGTCGTCGTGACCGGTCGGGATCGGGGCCGGCAGGGAAAAATCTTGAAGGTCCTGCCGACCGATGACCGCGTGATCGTCGAGCGCGTCAACATGATCAAGCGGCATGTCCGCCCCAACCCGTCCAAGAACATCGCCGGAGGGATCTCGGAGAAAGAGGCGCCGATCCACATTTCCAACGTGATGCTCGTCGACCCCGACCGCAACACGCGGACCCGGATCGGCCGCCGGCGCGAGGCCGACGGGACGCCGGAGCGATACGCCAAGAAGAGCGGCGCGGCCCTGGCGTGAGACGTCAGACGTAAGACGGAGAAGAAGTGGCCACAGCAGTACCTCGACTGAAAGAGCAATACGAGCGGCAGATCGTGCCGGAGCTCAAGAAGGAGCTCGGCGTCGACAACGTCATGGCTTTGCCGCGCCTGGACAAGATCATCCTGAACATGGGGATGGGGGAGGCCGTGGCGAACCCGAAGATCCTGGAAGCTGCGGTCGAGGAGCTTTCGGCGATCGCGGGCCAGCGGGCGGTCGTGACCAAGGCCAAGAAGTCGATCGCGACGTACAAGCTGCGCGCAGGCATGCCGATCGGCGTCCGGGTCACTCTGCGCGGCCGCCGGATGTACGAATTCCTGGACCGGCTGATCAACATCGCTCTGCCGCGGGTGCGCGACTTCCGCGGCGTGTCTCCCAAGGCCTTCGACGGCCGCGGCAACTACACGCTGGGAGTCCGGGACCATTTCATCTTTCCGGAGATCGACTACTCGAGAACGGACAAGTCGAAGGGATTGAACGTGACGATCGTGACGAGCGCCGGCCGCGACGACCGCTCGCTCGCGCTCCTGAAGCGTCTCGGGATGCCGTTCGCGACCCGGATCGGGACTTAAGACAGAGGACTGAGGACAGACAAATGGCAAGAAGAGCAATGAGGATCAAGGCGGCGAGGAAGCCGAAGTTCATGACCCGGACGGTGCGCCGCTGTCGGGTCTGCGGCCGCGCCCGGAGCGTGCTGCGCAAGTTCGGGCTCTGCCGGATCTGCTTCCGGTCGAACGCGAACGCCGGGTACATCCCGGGCGTCATCAAGGCGTCGTGGTGAGCCGATGAACACAAGCGATCCGCTTTCCGATCTGCTGAACCGGCTTCGCAACGGGATGCGGGCGGGCCACGACCGCGTGGACGTTCCTTCCTCGCGGATCAAGGAGGACGTCGTCCGCGTGCTCGCCGAGGAGGGCTACATCGCCTCCTGGCGCCGCGTCGAGGAAAAAGGCCGGCCGCTCATCCGGGTCGGCCTGAAGTACGACGGCGAAGGTGTCCCGATCGTCGCCGGCCTGGAACGGGTCTCGCGGCCGGGACGCCGCGTCTACGCTCCCGCGAAGGAGATTCCGGAGGTCCTGGGAGGGCTCGGGATCTCGATCGTTTCGACTTCGAAAGGGGTCCTGACCGGCCGGAAAGCACGGGAAGCGCTTCTCGGCGGCGAGATCCTCTGCAACGTCTGGTAGGAGAACGCCGTGTCAAGAATCGGAAGAATGCCGGTGGCGATCCCTCAGGGGGTCGAGATCCGCTCCGACGGGGAGTTCGTCCTGGTCAAGGGCCCGAAGGGCGAGCTCGCCAGCCGGATCCCGCCGGGCATCGCGGTCGAAGTGGACGAGAAAGAGGTCCGCTTCGCGCGCTCGAACGACGAGCCGCAGCAGCGAGCGTGGCACGGCCTCGTTCGCAGCCTGGTCGCGAACTCGGTCGAAGGTGTCACGAAAGGCTTCAGCCGTGAGCTCGAGATCGTGGGCGTCGGCTACAAGGCCGAGGTCAAGGGGAAAGCCGTGGTGTTCGCGCTCGGCTACTCCCACCCGATCAACTTCCCGATCCCCGACGGAATCGCGGTGGCGCTCGACGCAAAGGCGGGCAAGCTCACGATCACCGGAGCCGACCGGCAGAAAGTCGGGCAGACGGCCGCTGAGATCCGGAAGCTGCGCGTGCCCGATCCGTACAAGGCGAAAGGGATCAAGTACGCCAACGAGGTCATCCGGCGCAAGGTCGGAAAGGCCGGCGGGAAGTAGGACGATGAACCGATCGCAAGCGCGCACCGAGGCGCGTCGAAAAGTCCGCACGCGGGTCCGGCGTCGGGTGAAAGGCTCGGGGCAGCGGCCCCGCCTCGCCGTGTTCAAGAGCGGCCGCCACATCTACGCGCAGGTGATCGACGACGCGTCCGGCGCGACGCTCGCGCACGCCTCGTCGCTCGACGCGGCGCTGAAGGGCGAAAAGAAAGGCGCGAACCGCGAGACCGCGACGCGCGTCGGCACGCTCGTCGCGGAACGGGCGAAAGGCAAGGGAATCGCGCGGGTCGTGTTCGACCGCGGCGGCTACATCTACCACGGCAAGGTCAAGGCGCTGGCCGAGGCCGCCCGGCAGGGCGGTCTCGAGTTCTGAGCGAAGCGAGGAGAAGGAGCCAATGAGCAACCGGATGTCCCGGGCACCGCGCGAGCGGGAAAAGGAGCGCGACGCCCAGGGGCGCGAGCTGATCGACCGCGTGGTGCACATCAACCGGGTGACCAAGGTCGTCAAGGGGGGAAAGAACTTCTCCTTTTCGGCGCTGGTCGTCGTCGGCGACGGGCAGGGCCGCGTCGGTTACGGTTCGGGCAAGGCGAAGGAAGTCCCGATGGCCATCAAGAAAGGGATCGAGATGGCCAAGAAGAACATGCAGCAGATTTCTTTGAAGGGAACCACGATTCCCCACGCGGTGCTCGGCCGCTACGGCGCCGGCCGGGTGCTCTTGAAGCCCGCGGCGCCCGGGACGGGAGTCATCGCGGGAGGTCCGGTTCGCGCGGTGCTCGAATCGGTCGGTATCCAGGACATTCTGACGAAATCGCTGCGCACGACAAACCCGCACAACGTCATCAAGGCGACGTTCGAAGGGCTGACCCGGTTGAAGAACGCGGACGAAATGCGGAAGCGGCGCGGCGGAGCGGGGTCACAGCCGGAAGCCGCCGCGGCAGGGGTGGAAGCGTGAGCGATACGCCGACGGCTCCCGAAACGCGGACGAAGAAGCCGCGCGCCCGCAAGTCGGAGCGACCGGCGGCGCTGCGTTTGCGCCTGGCGAAGAGCGGGATCGCGACGCCGATCGGCCAGAAGGCGACGATCCGGGCGCTCGGATTCCGCCGGGTCGGCGAAGTCGTCGAGCGCGAGGACACGCCGTCACTCCGAGGACGCATCCGCAAGATCCGGCACTTAGTCGAGATCCTCGAAGGCGAGGGATCTCGCGCGAAGAACTGACGAAAAAGAGCCGAGAGCCACATGGTCGAAAAGAAAGAGACGAAGAAGAGTTCGGCACCGGCGAAACGGCCGGCGGCCGCTCCGAAAAAGGCAGCCGGTCCGGCGGTTCGCCGCCGGAAGGCCGCACCCGCGGAGCCGGCCGAAACGGTCGGGGCGACTGCTGCGCCCCCCGAGCCGCGGCCGGAGCGCTCCGGGCCACCGGCGATGGGGCTGCACCAGCTCTCACCGGCCCGCGGAGCGACGCGCTCGCGCAAGCGGGTGGGGCGCGGTCCGGGCAGCGGCTTCGGCAAGACCGCGGGTCGGGGCAACAAGGGACAGAAATCGAGGTCCGGCTACCGCCACCAGCGCGGCTTCGAGGGCGGCCAGATGCCGCTCCATCGCCGGATCCCCAAGCGCGGGTTCACGAACATCTTCCGGGTCGAGTACGACGTCGTCAACATTTCGGACCTGGATCGCTTCGACGCCGGCGACAGCGTGACCCCCGAGAAGCTCGCCCAGCGCCGGCTCGCGCGCGGCCGCCGTCCGGTGAAGATCCTCGGAGACGGGGAGCTCAAAAAGGCGCTGACCGTCTCTGCCCACAAGTTTTCCGCGTCCGCCAGGAGCCGGATCGAAGCCGCGGGCGGCCGTTGTGAGGTTCTGAACCGGTGAGCGCGCTCCAGAGCTTCGCGAACATCTTCAGCGTGCCGGACCTGCGCAAGCGGGTCATCTTCACGTTCCTGCTGCTCGCCGTTTACCGGCTGGGATCGCACATTCCGACCCCGGGTGTCGATCCGGCCGCGATCAACGCGTTCTTCAAGTCTTCGGCCGGATCGCTCTTCGGCTTCCTGGACATCTTCTCCGGCGGGGCGCTGCGGAGGTTGTCGGTTTTCGCGCTGGGAATCATGCCGTACATCTCGGCGTCGATCATCCTGCAGCTGCTGACGGTCGTCTGGCCCTATCTCGAGAAGCTCTCCAAGGAAGGGGAGATGGGCCGCAAGAAGATCACGCAGTACACGCGTTACGGAACGGTCCTGCTCTCCTTCATCCAGGCGTCGGGCATCGGGCTCTGGCTGGAGAAGCAGGTCGCTCCGGGAGGCGCCCGGCTGGTCCCGCATCCCGGATGGGGATTCCGGCTGATGACGATCCTGACGCTGACGACCGGGACCATCTTCATCATGTGGCTGGGCGAGCAGATCACCGAGCGCGGCATCGGCAACGGAATCTCGCTCATCATCTTCGCGGGCATCGTCGTCGGGCTGCCCCGCGCGATCTTCGGCCTCCTCGAGCAGATCCGCACCGGCAACATCAACATCCTGACGCTCCTGGGCGTGCTCGTCTTCATGG
>QHVV01000075.1:22313-29313 GCA_003222385.1 Acidobacteriota bacterium | reverse complement strand
GTATCTGCCGCTCCGCGTCAACACCGGCGGCGTCATTCCGATCATCTTCGCGATCTCGATCATCCAGCTCCCGAGCTACCTCGCGACGCTGATCGGCGCAGACTGGACCCAGAAAGTGGCGAGCTCGCTCGGGCAGGGACAGCCCCTGTACGTCCTCCTCTACGCGTTCGGCATCCTCTTCTTCTGCTACTTCTACACTTCGATCGTTTTCAACCCGACCGATACCGCCGACAACATGCGCAAGTACGGCGGCTTCATCCCGGGCATCCGGCCGGGCAAGAAAACGGCCGACTATATCGACACGGTTCTCTCGCGGCTGACGATCCTGGGCGCGGTCTACCTGACGTTCGTCGCGCTCCTGCCCGACTTCCTCGCGCGCGGCTTCCGCTTCGCGAGCCTGCCCTGGATCGGGGCGCGGCTCGAGACGATGCTGCCGCGGTTCTTCAGCGAAGGGTTCGGCTTCAACTTCTACTTCGGCGGCACTTCGCTCCTGATCGTCGTGGGCGTCGCGATGGATACCGTCCAGCAGGTCGAGTCCAAGCTGGTCGAGCACCACTACACCGGCTTCCTGAAGAAGAGCCGGATCCGCGGCCGCCGGACGTAAGCACCGCATGAGACTGATCTTTCTGGGACCGCCGGGCAGCGGCAAGGGGACTCAGGCAAAGCTCCTCGCGGAGCGCCTGGGGGTTCCCGCGATCTCGACCGGCGACATGCTGCGCGACGCTGTCCGGCGGGGAACGCCGCTCGGCCGGCGGGCGCAGGCCATCATGGATGCGGGTGAGCTCGTCCCCGACGACGTCGTGATCGGCCTGGTCCGGGAGCGGATCGCGCTGCCCGACGCCGCCAAAGGGTTCCTGCTGGACGGGTTCCCGCGGACGATCGAGCAGGCGGAAGCCCTGGATCGGATCCTGCGGGGGAATGCCGCGCCCTTGGACGGCGTTATCAACCTTCTCGTCCCCGAGGGCACCCTTCTCGAGCGCTTGCTCGGCCGGGCCGCGCTCGAGGGGCGGTCCGACGACCGCCGCGAAACGGTCGCGGAGCGTCTTCGGATTTACCGGGAGAAAACAGCGCCTCTCGTCCAGCATTACCGGGATCTCGGGCTCTTGACCGACGTGGACGGGTCCGGGTCGATCGACGAGGTCGCGGGCCGGATCGATCGGGCGCTCGTCCGGCCGGCGAGAGCCGCGGGACGGGCATGATCACCATCCGCGGCACGGAGGAGCTCGCCCGCCTCGAGCAGGCGTCGCGCGTGGTCTTGGAGACGCTCGATGAGATCGAGAAGGCGGTCGCGCCGGGGGTGACGACGGACGAGCTCGACGCGATCGCGGCCGAGGAGATTCGCAAGCGAGCGGCCCGGCCGGCGTTCCTGAATTACCGGGGGTTCCCGAAGACGATCTGCACGTCGGTCAACGAGGAGGTCGTCCACGGCATCCCGGGCAGGAGATCTTTGAAGGAAGGGGACATCGTCGGAATCGACTGCGGCGCGATCGTCGAGGGGTACTACGGCGATGCGGCGAGAACGCTTCCGGTCGGCCGGATCGACGGGGCGCGCCGGAAGCTCCTCGAGGTCACCCGTCAGGCGCTGGACGCGGGAATCGCGGCGGCGCAGCCGGGCGGACGCATTTCCGATATCGGCGCCGCCGTCGAGGCGGTCGCCAATGCCCACGGTTACGGCGTCGTCCGCGAGTTCGTCGGACACGGGGTCGGGACGGCGCTCCACGAGGAGCCGCAGGTGCCGAACTACGGCCCGGCCGGCCGCGGCAGCCGGCTCGCGGCCGGAATGGTTCTGGCCATCGAGCCGATGCTCAACCTGGGCACGGGCGACGTCTCCGTGGACCGGGACGGCTGGACGGTGAGGACGCGCGACGGGAGCGCGTCGGCGCACTTCGAATACACGATCGCGATCGTCCCCGCCGGGCCGGTCGTTCTCGGAACCGGTCGCCTCGGGGCGATCGGCGCCCGGGAGGCGGCGGCGGTCCCGGCGTGACGAAGGAAGACGCGATCGAGGTCATGGCAACTGTGGTGGAACCGCTGCCGAACGCGATGTTCAAAGTGGAGCTGGAGAACAAACATCAGGTGCTCGCGCACATCTCCGGGAAGATGCGGAAGAACTTCATCCGGATCCTCCCGGGAGACAAGGTCCTCGTGGAGCTTTCCCCGTACGACCTGACGCGCGGGCGGATCATCTATCGATATAAGTAAGGCGCGGGGTCTGATCCCGAAGGGGTCTGCACCCGCCACAGAATTGGGGAGAGATCGTGAAAGTCCGGGCCTCGGTCAAGAGAATCTGCGTGAAATGCAAGATCGTGCGTCGCAACGGGGTCGTGCGGGTGATCTGCTCGATTCCCAAGCACAAGCAGAGACAAGGGTAAGGAACCGGGAGGATTAGATGGCGCGAATCGCCGGCGTGGATCTGCCTCTGAACAAGAGGGTCGAGATCGGCCTGACGTACATCTTCGGGATCGGCCGTTCGAAGGCGAACTTCATTCTGGAGAAGGCGGACGTTCGGCCGGACACCCACGTGAAGGACCTCTCCGAAGAGGAAGTCGTGCGGATCCGAAAGGTGATCACGGACGACGTCAAAGTCGAGGGGGACCTTCGCAAGGACACCTCGATGGACATCAAGCGTCTGATGGACATCGGCTGCTACCGCGGGATGCGGCATCGGCGCAACCTGCCGGTCCGCGGCCAGCGCACCCATACGAACGCCCGGACGCGCAAGGGCCCGCGCCGTCAGACGATCGCCGGCAAGAAGAAGGCGACCAAGAAGTAAAGTCACCCGCTTCGAGGATAGAAAGGAACCATGGCAGAACCAGCGACAGCCGCCGCCGCACCCGAAAAGGCGCCCGCCCGGAAAGGCAAGAAGCCCCGCGGCGGGAAGAAGGAAAAGAAGAACATCCCGCACGCGATCGCGACCGTGCAGGCCTCTTTCAACAACACGATCATCGCGATCGCCGATCAGGAGGGGAACGTTCTCGCATGGTCGTCCGCGGGGCGGATCGGCTTCAAGGGATCGCGCAAGGGGACTCCCTTTGCCGCCCAGCTCGCCGCCGCGAACTGCGCCGAGCACGCCAAGGAGAACGGCGTCCGCTCCGTCGACGTGCGGGTGACCGGTCCGGGAGCGGGGCGGGAGTCGGCCATCCGCGCGCTTCAGGCGAACGGGATCGACATCAAGTCGATCAAGGACACGACGCCGATTCCCCACAACGGGTGCCGGCCGAGAAAGAGACGAAGGGTCTAGGAACGACCGGGGTCTGATCGCGAAGGCATCAGATCCCGCACACACCGAGAGAGCCGACTCTCTCGGCGTCTGTAAACCGGCTTGCAGCTCCTGGCCGGGAGGAAGGACGCAAACAACTGAGGGAGCTGACGGAGGTCTCGCTTGGCTCGTTACACCGCATCGGTTTGCCGGCTGTGCCGGCGAGAAGGGATGAAGCTGTTCCTGAAAGGGGACCGCTGCTTCAAGGACAAGTGCGCCATCGAGCGCCGAAACTACCCGCCTGGCCAGCACGGGCGCCGGCGCAGCAAGCTTCTCGGATACGGCATCCAGCTCCGCGAAAAGCAGAAGGTCAAGCGGATCTACGGGCTGCTCGAGCAGCCCTTCCGTCTGACTTTTCAGCGGGCGGAGCGACGTAAGGGGATCACGGGAGCGAACCTGCTCCAGGAGCTCGAGCGGCGTCTGGACAACGTCGTCTATTCGCTCGGCTTCGCCGCGTCGCGCGCACAGGCCCGCCAGCTGGTTCGCCACGGCCACGTGACTGTTGGCGGCCGCAAGGTCACGATCCCCTCGTACCGCGTTTCGAAGGGGCACATGATCGCGATCAAGGAGAAAAGTCGCTCGAACGAGCAGATCAAAGCCTCGGTCGAAACCGCGCGTGCGCGCGGCGTACCGAACTGGCTCGACCTCTCCCCCGAGACCTTCAGCGGGACGGTCCTCGAGTTGCCGAGCCGCGAAGACATCAAGCTGCCCATTTCCGAGCAGCTGATCGTCGAGCTGTATTCAAAATAACCTCGTACATCCGGGTGCAGGCTTAAAGCCTGTCCCCAGTCGGAGGCAAAAGATGACTTTGTGGAAGGGATTTCAGAAACCGAAGCGGCTCGACTTCGAGGCCGAGACGCTCACGCCGACGTACGGAAAGTTCTACGCGCAGCCGTTCGAACGGGGCTTCGGCACCACGATCGGCAACGCGCTGCGGCGGGTGCTGCTCTCGTCGATCGAGGGAGCGGCGATCACCGCGGTCAAGATCGACGGGGTCCTGCACGAGTTTTCCTCGCTGCCGGGGGTCGTCGAGGACGTGACCGACATCATCCTCAACTTGAAGCAGATCCCGATCAAGATGCACACGACCGATGAAAAGATCCTGACGATCGACGTCACCCGGAAGGGGAAGGTCACGGCGTCGGATCTGCAGGGCGACTCGACGATCGACATTCTCGAGGCGGAAGCTCCGGTCGCGACGCTCTCGGAAAACGGCAAGCTCCAGATGGAGATGCGTGTTTCGATGGGCCGGGGTTACGTCTCGGCGGACAAGAACTTCGACGAGGATATGGGCATCGGCTACATTCCGATCGACTCGGTGCACTCCCCGGTCCGTCGGGTCAACTACCACGTCGAAGCGGCGCGGATCGGCCAGGCGACCGACTACGACCGGCTCGTCCTGGAGGTCTGGACGAACGGGACAGTTTCGCCGGCCGACGCCGTCGGGCTCGCGGCCACGCTCCTTCGCGACCATCTGACGATCTTCGTGAATGCGGAGGTCGAGACGGCGCTCGAAGGGGTCGGAGAGGGCGAGCTCCCGGAGAACCTCGCCGAGTATCTGAACAAGTCGGTTGACGAGCTGGAGCTGTCGGTTCGAAGCGCGAACTGTCTGAAGAACGCGGGTATCCGGACCATCCGGGATCTCGTGCAGAAGTCGGAGAAGGACATGCTCGAGACGAAGAACTTCGGCCGGAAGTCCTTGAACGAGATCCGGGACATTCTCCGGCCGATGGGCCTGTCGCTCGGCATGGAGCTTGAGCCGGCAGAAGCGCAGAGCGAGTAGCGATGCAGCACAATCGAGCGGGCCGCAAGCTGCGGCGAACGACGGCGCATCGACTGGCGATGTTCTCGAATCAGCTGGCTTCGCTGATGACGCACGAGCGCATCCAGACCACGGTCTCGAAAGCGAAGGAGCTCCGGCCGCTCGCCGAAAAGCTCATCACCACGGCGAAGAACGACGGCCTCGCCGCTCGCCGGCGCGTCTACCGGTGGATCCCGGACCACGGGACCGTCCAGAAGGTGTTCGAGAGGATCGCCCCGCGATTCGTGGACCGGCCCGGCGGCTACACCCGCATCCTGAAGCTCGGCCCGCGCCGGGGGGACGCCGCCGAAGCCGCGATCCTGGAGTTCGTGGACTACCGGTTCGAACCGAAGGAAAAAGGGCCGCGCAAGGAATCTCTCTCCGATCGAGCGCGCCGGATGTCGGGCGGGCGGGTCGAAACCGTGCGCAAGAAGAAACCGGAGGGCGAAGAGGAAGCCGAAGCTCAAGAGGCTCCGAAGAAGCCCTCGAAGAAGACGAAGCCGGGACGCTCCGAGCCGGCGAAGGCGGCGAAGCCCGCGCCGAAGAAGGGGCCGAGTCGCACGGGACCCTCGAAGCGGGGAGCCTGAATCCGCGACGCGCTCGAATCGCAGCCGCCCTCTGGGGCGGCTTTCTTTTTCTCGTCACGTCCTGGCCGAATCCTCCCCGCATTCGAACCGGGGGATTCCCGCTCGACAAGGCGATCCACTTCCTGCTCTACGCCGTCGAGGCGTTTCTCCTCGATCGCGCGATCGGCTGGAAGGGGCGGCCGGGTTTCGCCTGGTCGAGAGCTCTCGCGATCGTGGGGACGATGACGCTCTGGGGAGCGATCGACGAGGCGCACCAGGCGTGGATTCCGGGCCGGACGATGGACTCCGGCGACCTCGTCGCGGACGCCGCCGGCGCCGTCGCCGGGGCCGTGGGAGCGGGACTCCGGTCGCGAAGGCGCGACGGTGCCCGCTCGACCGCTACCTCTTGAAGATCCCCTGGCCGGCGCTCACCTTGCCGCCGCCGCCTTCGGCGATCAGGATCCTCTGGTTCAGCTCCTTGATCCGCTCGTTCAGCTGAGCGATCTTCTGCTGCGAGTCGCGCCCGAGGCGCTCATTCTCGCCCTTCAGTTTCCCGATTTCCGCTTCCAGCTCGGCGACGTTGTGGTGCTTCTCGTCTTCGCCCCTCCGCAGCTCCTGGTTTTCGGCGCGCTGACGGGCGATCTCCTCGTCCTTCTCTTCGAGCCGCATCCTCCAGTTGTGCTCCTGCTGCTCGTAGAGCTGTTTGGTCTCCATGAGCCGGGAGATGTGGGAGAAATCGTTGTCCGAAGCCATGGCGCCTCCTTGCCGGCGTTCCTCGATCTGGGGAAAGAGCTTCCGGAGCTTCAAAGAAAGGTCCTCGGGGTCCGTCGACAGCTCCATCGCCCGGTCGTAGCTGATCCGGTTGTTGACGAGGAGCGCGATGAGCGACTGGTTCATCGTCTGCATGTGAAAGAAGGCGACGGAAGTCTCCATCTCCTCCTGGATCTCCTTCGTCTCGCCGTTCTCGATGTGCCGGGCGATCTTGGGCGAATTGATCAGGATCTCCACGACCGGAATCAGCCCCGATCCGTCGGACTTCTCGATCAGCCTCATCGAAACGATCGCGCGCAGAACTAGGGCGAGCTGGGAGCGGATCTGCCGCTGCTGGTTGCTCGGGCAGGAGTCGATCACGCGGTCGACCGATTGGCCGGCGCTGTTGGTATGGAGAGTCGAGAAGACCAGATGGCCGGTCTCCGCGGCGGTCAGAACGGTCTGCATCGTCTGCCAGTCGCGCATCTCGCCGACCATGATCACGTCCGGGTCTTCCCGGAACATGTTCTTCAAGGCTTCGCCGAAGCTCGGGGTGTCGGTCTCGAGCTCGCGCTGCGAGACGGCGGCCTTGCCGTCGGCGAACAGGTATTCGATCGGGTCCTC
>QHVV01000075.1:0-22290 GCA_003222385.1 Acidobacteriota bacterium | reverse complement strand
CGGCGAGCGTCGTCGACTTGCCCGAGCCGGTCGGCCCGGTGATGAGGATGAGTCCGGCCGGTAGATGGACGAAAGTCTCGAGGACTTCGGGGAGGTTCAGCTCGTCGATCGAGGGGAGCTTGAAGGGAATCCGCCGGAAGACGGCGGCAAGCGAGCCTCGCTGGACGTAGACGTTCGCCCGGAACCGTGCGACCCCCGTCAGACCGTACCCGAGGTCCACCGACTGGCGGTCTTCGAGCTTCTGCTTCTGGGCAGGCGTCAGGATCTCGAGCAGCATGTCCTCGAGCTCCTTCGGCTGGAGCGCTTCGGACTTCAGAGGCACGAGCTTGCCCTTGATCCGCAGGAGAGGCGGCCTCATGGGCTTCAGATGGAGGTCGGACGCCTCCTTGCTGGCCATGAAACGGAGAAATTCCGCGAGTTTCACAGGATTTGAGCATTATAACGAATCCCGAATCAGGACTTTAGGATCCGGGCCCCGGCGCGGCCTCGCCGGCCCGCCGCCGAAGCCATTCGCGGGCTTCTCTTCTCGTCCGCACGCGACCCGCGAGGGCTTCGACGCGAACCGCCTCGAGCAAACTGCCGACCCGCGGGCCCGGGGCGATGTCGAGCCAGTCGAGCAGGTCCTGTCCGCGGACGTCTAAGATCGGTCGCCTGCGGGCGATCGAGCGAGAGAGTCGGGCGGCGGTGGATCGGAAACGGGAGTCGATCGCGCCGAGCAGAAGCAGCGCGTCGGCCGCGCGATCGCCGGCGCGGAGGAGCCAGCGCCAGGTGTCGTCGTCCGTGCGGAGGTCACGGGCGGTGACCGCGAGCTCGAGCAGGCGAGACACTTCGTGCGTCTCGTCGCCGCTTGAGCGCAGGCGCCGGAGCCACTGGGCAGCTTTTCCCGGCGAAAGCGAGAGACCCGCGGCGAGGAGCGCCAGCCTCAGACGCCGGCGCCGCGTCGGGGGAAGACGCGCGACGGAAGCGTCATCGAGCCGTCGCAGCGCCCGCGCGGCCGCGGACCACGCGCGGGCCGAGAGTTCGAAATCGAAGGCCGGTCCGAGGAGCCCGATCTTCGCGGCCCAGACGAGGGCGGGAGCCGCCTCGCGCGCGGCGAGAAGGCGGGCGAGCTCACCCTGTACTCGCTCTCGCGCGACGCCGGCGAGCGCCGGCGCGACCCGCCGGCACGCCGCGGAAGTGCGGGGCTCCGGTCGCAGGCCGTGCGTCGCGATGAGCCGCGCCGCGCGCAGCGGGCGCAGCGGGTCGTCAACCAGGTTCTCTTCCGCCACCATTCGCAGGCGCCGGGCGGCGAGGTCCGCCATTCCGCCGAAGGGATCGACGAGCTCCCCCGGATCGAGCGCCCACGCGACGGCGTTGACCGTGAAGTCGCGCCGTCCGAGGTCACGGCCGATGGAACCGCCCTCGACCTCGGCGAGGTCGAGCATCCGTCCGCGGCCGGCGACCCGGTAGACGCGGGGACGCCGCTCGCCGGAAAGGAGAACCGCCCGCCCGAATCCCTCCGATTCGAGCGCCGACGAGATTTCTCCCGCGTCACCCGTGACCGCGAGGTCGATCTCGGCGGGGTCGCGGCCGAGGGCGAGGTCCCGGACCGCGCCTCCCACGATCCACGCCTGGAAACCGGAGCGTTTCGACAACCGGGCGAGCGCGAGGATCGAGCGCTCGCGCGCAAGTTTCGAAATGCGGGAGCGCAGGGGCCGCGGCGCGCGGGACGAGCGCCGCTTCTCCCTTCCCCGGACCGCGGAATTGGTCTTCCGGCTTACAATCTTCGGATGCCCCCCCGCCCCTCGACGGTGACGCCGGAGGTCGTGCGCCGGATTGCCGCCCTGGCGCGCCTCCGCGTGCCCGAGACCGAGCTGCCCGTCTGGGCGCGACAGCTCGATCGGATTGTCTCCTACATCGACCAGCTGAAGGAGCTCCCGGAAGAAGCCGCCGCTTCGCTCGACGCGTCCCCGGCCACCCCGTTCCGCTCCGACGTTCCGCGCCCGGGTCGAGGCGACCGCGCTCTCGCGGAGAACGCCGCGGTCAGCGCCCACGGCTTCGGCGTCGTCCCGCGGGTCGTCGGCGGCGAGGAGTGAGCGGGTTGACGCCTCGGAGAATCTGCTGAGCTGCCTTCCGGCGGGGGTCGTGGCGACGGCGGACGAGGTCCGCTCGCGTCGGCGCAGTGCCGAAGACACCCTCGCCGACGCGCTCACCCGCGTCGAAGCGGTCGACGGCCGGGTGGGGGCGTTTCTGGAGGTGACTCCCGACCTCGCTTTCCAGGAGGCACGCGCCGCGGATGCGCGCGTCGCCGCGGGAGAGGATCTGCCGCTCGCCGGCGTGCCCTTCGCGATCAAGGACAACATGTGGATCGCCGGACGGGAAGCGACCTGCGCGTCGCGGATTCTGCGGGGCTTTCACCCGCCGGCCGACGCGACCGCGGTCTCGCGGCTCCGGCGCGCGGGCGCCGTCTTCGTCGGCCGCGCGAACATGGACGAGTTCGCGATGGGGTCGTCGACCGAGAACAGCAGCGCCCAGCTGACGCGAAATCCGCACGACCTCGAGCGGATTCCGGGGGGCTCCTCCGGGGGGAGCGCTGCCGCGGTGGCATCGGGCATGGTGCCGGCCGCGCTCGGGTCCGACACGGGCGGCTCGATTCGGCAGCCCGCGGCGTGCTGCGGCGTCGTCGGATTCAAGCCGACCTACGGCCGGGTCTCGCGATACGGGCTCGTCGCCTTCGCCTCCTCGCTGGATCAGATCGGACCGCTCACCCGGAGCGTCGCCGACGCCGCGCGGGTCTACCGGGTCGTCGCGGGGCCCGACCCGCTCGACTCGACGACCGCCGGAGAGGACCCGGCGGATCCGGAGAGCGCGGCGGGCCGGGGAGTCCGCGGTATGCGGGTCGGGTTTCTCGTCGAAGCCGAGGCGGAGGGCCTGGACGACGAGGTGGCGAGGAACCTCGGCGAGGCCCGGCGGCTCTTCGAGTCCGCCGGAGCCCGCGTGACCCCGGTCTCGGTTCCCCGCGCGCCCGAGGCGATCGCGATCTACTACGTGGTCGCGAGCGCCGAGGCCTCGTCGAACCTCGCTCGCTACGACTCCGTCAGGTACGGGCCTCGCCCGAGCTGCCGAGACCTCGCGTCCCTCTACGTCGAGAGCCGCACGCTCGGCTTCGGGCCGGAGGTCAAACGCCGAATCCTGCTGGGGACTTTCGCGCTCGCCGCCGGTTACTACGAGGCCTACTACGGGCGCGCCATGCGCGCGCGAGCCGTCCTTTCGCACGACTTCGCAAGCGCGTTCGAGCAGGTCGACGTGATCGTCTGTCCTTCCATCCCGACGCCCGCGTTTAAGATCGGCGAGAAGACCGAGGACCCGCTGACGATGTACCTGTCGGACATCTTCACCGTGCCGGCGTCGCTCGCCGGCCTTCCCGCGATCACCGTTCCGTCCGGTTTTTCGAAAGCGGGGCTTCCGCTCGGGCTGCAGATCCTGGGACCCCGCTTCGGCGAGGAGCCGGTCTTCGCGGCGGCCGGAGCGTTCGAGCGCGAGATCGCCCTGCCCGACGAGACGCCTCGCGGCGTCCGGACCTAACCCGGTGTCCGGACTCCGCCGTCGCGCGGTGGGAAGCATCGGGGCAGCCCTGTTTCTCACGCTCCCGATCCTCGCGGCGGCGGATACGTTCACCGCGGACAAGACGGTCGTCGTCTCGCCGGAGCTCAAGGTCTCGATCGGTGAAGGGGACGAGATCACGCTCTCGGCGCGGCCGCTGCCGGCCGAGGGCCTGGACGCTTTCGTCCGGCGCTTCACCGACAACCCGCGCACCAAGAAGGAAATCCTGTCGCAGAACGAGGGCGTGAGGCTCCTGCGGCCCGACGTCTTCGTCCGGGTTCCGTACCGTCTGTTGTCGGAGAACTACCGCCGTATCGCGATCGAGGCGCTCTTCCCGCTCGACACGAGCGACGAAAAGGGCTGGGTCCACCGCGTCGCCGCGCTCACGGGAAAGCCGGAGAGCCTCTGGCGCATCGCGGAGTGGTTCACGGGCGACGGCGCGAACTACAAAGAGGTGCAGGCCGCGAACGGCCTGGAAGCGCTCCCGACCGAGCGGCGACAGGTCGTCCGAATTCCCCTGACGCTGCTCACCCCGACCTTCCGCGACGAGGCCGGGTCCTCGGCGGCGACTGCTCCGCTGCCGATGCAGTTCGGACGCGACGAAAAAGGGCGCTACGCGCTCTACCGGCTGCAGCGCGGAGAAGCGCTCTACACGGCGGTCGTCGTCCGGCTGACCGGGCGCCTTCACGCCGAGGACGTCAACGCCAAGGCGGCGGAGATCGCGCAGAGAAACGGGATCTCGGACGTCCGCGCGATCCCGGTGGGTTACGCGGTCAAGATTCCGGTCGAGGATCTCGCGCCGGAGTTCCGCCCGCCAGACGATCCGGAGCGCATCGAGGAGGAGAAGGGTCGGCTCGAGGCGAACCAGTTCGTCAACCGCGTGCGCGCCGCGGACCTCGCGGGCGTCACCTTCGTTCTGGACGCGGGCCATGGCGGCCGCGACACGGGTGCCTCCGTCGGCGGGGTCGAAGAGGCGCGGCACGTCTACGACATTGCCTGCCGGGTCGAGCGCCTTCTCCGCGCCCACACGCGCGCTTCGGTGTTCCCGACCGTCCGCCGTCAGACGCCCTGCGGGGACGGGCGGTCCGACAAGGTTCTCGATTCGCGCAGCGCCCGGGTCATGACGAGCCCGCCGTACGACCTGGACGATCCCCGGGCTGGCGTCAACTTCCGGTGGTATCTCGCCAACTCCGTCCTGCGCCGCGTCGAGGAGCGCGGCGGCTCCGAGGACCGGACCGTCTTCGTGTCGCTGCATGCCGATTCGCTCCATCCGGCCGTTCGCGGGCTGATGGTCTACATCCCGGGGGAAAAGTACCTGAAGACCTCGTTCGGGAAGAACGGCGAGCTGTACAACGCGCGCCGCGAAGTTCGCGAGGGACCGCGGGTCAGCTTCTCGCGGCGCGACCGGATCAAGGCGGAGGGTGTCTCGCGGCATCTGGCCGAGAAGATCGTCGGGGCGTTCCGTACGCTCGGTCTGCCGCTCCACGCATTCCAGCCGATCCGCCGCAACGTCATCCGCGGAGGCCGCGAGTGGGTGCCCGCGGTGCTGCGCTACAACCGGATCCCGGCCCGGGTCCTGATCGAGGTCTGCAACCTGAACAATCCGGATGACCGCAAGCTCCTCGTCTCGCGCGCGTACCGGGAGAAAGTGGCGCAGGCGATCGTGTCTGCCTTAGTCGAGTTCTACGGCGGAGAACGGGCGCGAACCGTGACCGCTCAGAAACGCGGCTCCCGGCCCTCGTCGGGCGGGGCCGCGACGACCGAAGACTAAGGGGTCGGCGGCGGCGTGCGCGCCGCGGCCGGACTCTCCGACAGAAAAGCGATCCACGCGGGGTCGGTCGCGATCGGCAGGTAGGCGGGATCCGAGCGAAGGCTCTCCCGGTCGAGACCTCCTTCCGATTCGAGAGTGCGCAGCGTCTCCACGGTCCGGGCGGCGTTGCCCGTCCGGGCATAGACCTGCGACTGAAGGCGGACCCCTTTCCAGCGGTCCGCCATCAACACCCTCGCCTGCTCGATCGATTCGACGGCGCGGGCGTTCTCTCCGACGTTGGCCTGCGCCACGGCGAGAGCGGAGAGCGAGTCGGGGTCGGGACCGGCCTCCCGCAGGTACGCGAGCAGCCGGTCGCGCGCCTCCGCCGAGTTGCCCTGCGCGAGCGCGGCGAGGCCGAGCTCCTTCGACGCCCCCGGAGCCGCCGGAGACCGGGAGAGCGCGCGCAGAAAAGCGGCCTTCGCTTCCTCTTTGCGACCCGCGGCGGAGAGCGCGAGCCCCATCTGGTAGTCGGCCGGCGCGGCGGGCGCTCCGGCCGCGACCGCCCGTTCCCACGCGCGGGCCGCGTCCTCCAATTTTCCTTCACGTTGTTTCTCGAGAGCCGCGCGCTCCGCGCTCCTCCATGGGGCGGGAGGCAGGACTTCCGGCACGGAGTAACTCTCGGAGAGGGCGCGGCGGACGGCCAGCGCGCCGTCGACGAAGAAGAGGACGGCGGGCGCGGCCGCCGTGAGAAGAAGAATCCTGCGCTTGCTCGCGGGGAGCCGCCGACCGGCCGCGACGACGATGACGAGGATCGCGCCCAGTCCGAGGACCCGGGGAAACGCAGCGGCCCGGGCGGCCCGCGCCGGGTCGCGGCGCCGGATCGCGTCCGATCCGATGGACCGCATGGCCTCCCGGGCGATCGAGATCCCCGGGTCGGTCAGGAAGACGTCCCGAATCGTCCATCCGCCGGCCGCGGGCGCGAGCGACCAGCGGGTCTTGAGAGTTCCCGCGGGATAGTGGAGACCGAGAAAGAGCGAGACCGCGTCGCCGTCGGGCCGGCCGGCAGTCCACGCGACCTCTCCGGAGCCGGCTCTCGGAGGCTCGAGCGTTTCGACGAAGTGATCCCGGATCACCCTCCGGATCCGGCCGCGCTGTCGGTCGGACAGACCTCGCCAGACGGGCTCCCCGAAAAAGCCGGAGGCAATCGCGTCGACGGCGAGCGCCGCCTCGAACGGTCCGGGCTGGCGGTGGAGGAGCGACTCCGCCGCGCGGCGGCCGCTTTCCGCGGCCTCCTCGACGGCGGGCGCCGACAACTGGCCCGAGAGGGCGGCCGGCGCCGCCAGGATCGCCACGGCGAATCGCGCCGCGCGCGCGCGGTACGTCAGGCGGCGATCGGTTCCAGCCGTTCGACCCGTGGAGAGAGCGATTCCGCTCCCCGCTCCGTGCAGACGATGTCGTCCTCGATGCGCACGCCGAAACGGCCGGGCAGGTAGATCCCGGGCTCGGACGTGAAGGTCATGCCCGGCTCGAGAAGGGTCTTCTCGTGTCCGACCATGTAGGGCGGCTCGTGCACGTCGATTCCGAGCCCGTGGCCGAGCCGGTGGGTGAAGTACTCTCCGTAGCCCGCCTTTTCGATGACCCGCCTCGCCGCCGCGTCCACTTCGGAGCACGGAACCCCGGGCGCGGCGCGATCGATCGCCGCTCCCTGCGCCTCGAGCACGACGTTCCAGACCCGGCGATACTCTTCGGACGGCTCGCCGAACCAGGTCGACCGCGTGATGTCGTAGTAGTAGCCCTCCGGCTTGTCCCACGCGTCGATCAGCACCGCCTGGTTCCGCGTGAGCGAGCGCGCGGTCGAAGCCCCGTGCGGGAGCGCCGAAGAGGGACCGAACTGGACGACGTTCTCTCCGCCGAACCGGTTCGAGATCTCCGCCTCGGTCGCGCCGGGGGCGAGGGTCTCGAACGCGCGGCGGAAGCGGGGGAGCGCGACCGCGATGGCGCGTCGCATCGCTTCGATCTCTTCGGGCGTCTTGACCATCCGCACGGACGCGAAGAGCGGGCCGCCGGAGACGGGCTTCCAGCCGGGCCGTACGGCGAGGAGCCGCTCGACGTCGTCGAAAGCGGTGGACGGCTCGATCGCGAGCGTGCCGGAGGCGCCGGGGAAGAGGCTCGCGGCTTTTGCGAAAGGATCCTCGCTCTCCGCCCAGGGTACGACTTTCGACACCGCGGACATCCCGCGGAGCCGGCTTTCCTCGAACGCCGGACAGATGACGACGGGGTCGCGATCCGCGAAAAGAACGAGAGCCGTCAAACGCTCGCTTCGCCAGAAGTCGATTCCCGTGAGGTAGAAAAGGTTGGAGGAAGGCGTCGCGAAGAGGCCGTCGGCGGGCATGCCGCCGAGTCGCTGCCGTACCGCCTCGAGGCGGCGGCGATAAACGTCGGGCGCGAGCATCATGGCCGCGATGCTAGCAGACTGACGCGGCTAAACCCGCGTCAGGTCTCGACCCGTCATCTCCGCCGGCACCGGCAGACCCTGGAGCCCGAGGACCGTCGGCGCCACGTCGCCGAGCGCTCCGCCCGCGCGCAGCGGCGCGTTCCCGCTCGAGATCAGGAACGGCACCGGGTTCATCGTGTGCGCGGTGTGCGGCGTCCCGGTCGCCGGGTCGATCATCTGCTCGGCGTTCCCGTGGTCCGCGGTCAGGACGAGGAGCCACTCGTTCTCGCGCGCGGATTCCTCCAATCGCGCGAAGCAGGAATCCAGAGTTTCGATCGCCGTGATGGTCTCCGCGATCTTCCCGGTGTGCCCGACCATGTCGGCGTTCGCGAAGTTCAGGACGATCGCTTCGAAGCGACCCCCGGCCATCGCGTGTGCGGCTTCGTTCGCAATCGTAGTCGCGCTCATCTGAGGATGAAGGTCGTACGTCGCCCCCTTCCAGGATGGGACGAGCAGCCGCTCCTCGCCCGGATAGGGCGCCTCGACGCCGCCGTTGAAGAAGTACGTGACATGCGCGTATTTTTCGGTCTCGGCGAGCCGCAGGTTGCGGACGCCGGCGTCCGCCCACACCGCCGCGAGGATGCGCGCGAGCTTCGGCGTGGGGAACGCGACCGGCAACGCGAACCCCTTCTTGTATTCGGTGAAACAGACGAAGAAGACGGACGGCGGCTCTCCGCGGTCGAACTCGGCGAAGCCCGGTTCGGTGAATGCCCTCGTCAGCTGCCGTGCGCGGTCCGCCCGGAAGTTGAAGAAGATCACCGAGTCGCCGTCCCGGACCCCGCGGGGGTCGATCACGGTCGGCGTGATGAACTCGTCCGTCTCGCCGCGGGAGTACGCCGCCTCGACGGCGCCGCGCCCGCTCGCCGCGGCAATCCCTTTCCCGCGGCAGACCGCGTCCCACGCCCGGGCCACGCGATCCCACCGTCCGTCCCGGTCCATCGCGAAGTACCGGCCGCAGACGGTCGCGACCTCGTCTCGTTTCACGGCGAGCTCCTCCTCGAGCCGGCCGATATAGAGGAGCCCGGACTGCGGAGGCGTGTCGCGTCCGTCGGTGAAGACGTGGACTCGGACGCGTCCGACTTGACGCCGCCGCGCGAGCTCGAGAAGGCCGGCGAGGTGACGCTCGTGCGAATGGACGGCGCCGTCGGACAGGAGTCCCATCAGGTGCAGCGTCGCTCCCGGCTTCCGGGCGCGCTCAGCGGCCTCGACGAGCGCGGGGTTCTCAAAGAACGAGCCGTCGGCGAGGGCGAGGTCGATGCGCAGGAGATCCTGCGGCACCGGTCGGCCCGCGCCGAGGTTCAGATGTCCGACCTCGGAGTTGCCCATGACCCCCGCGGGCAGCCCGACGGCGACGCCCGAAGCCTCGAGCGTGGTCCACGGGTGCTCCCGGCGCCATCGGTCGAACGTGGGAGTTCGTGCCCGGGCGATGGCATTTCCTTCGGACGGAGGCGCCTCGCCCCAGCCGTCGCAGATGACGAGAAGGACTCGCGGTACGGACATGCGCCGCCTACTCGCGAAGGTACGCGTGCACGACCCGGAACAGCTCCGCCACGCTCCAGGCCTGGGCGAAGCAGCCGCGCGGCGCATGGGGCGGATCTCCGTCGAAGATTTCGGAGACCGACCCGATGCCGGCCTGCCGAACGTGCGCCCGGAGCGGCGCGAGCCATCCCCGCACGGTGCGGAGCGAATCGGGGGTCTGTCCGAAGATCCGGACGTGCGTGTCGATAAAGGCTCCCATCAACCAGGGCCAGACCGTTCCCTGGTGGTATGCGAGGTCCCGCTCGCGCTGGGTCCCGTCGCAGCGACCCTGATAGCGCGGATCGCGGGGATCGAGCGTGCGTAGACCGAACGGCGTGAGCAGGTAGACGGCCCGGGCGCGGTGCGGCGGCAGAAGATCTTCCGACAGCGACGCCGCGAAGATCTGGTTGGGCCGCAGGCTTCGATCGGGACCCGCCTCGGAAACGACGTCGTAGAGCCGTTCCTCCTCCTCACACCAGAAGACCTCGTTGAAGCGGCGCGCGACGTGCCAGGCGTCGGCCTCCAGGTCGCGCGCGCGGGCGCTGTCGCCGGAGAGCCGCTCGATCCGGGCGGAGGCTTTCAGCGCCGCATGCCAGAGCGCGTTGATCTCGACGGCCCGGCCGATGCGCGGCGTGACCGGCTCGCCGTCGACGACCGCGTCCATCCAGGTGATCGCGCGGCCGGGAATACCGCCCGCGAGGAGGAGATCGTCCCCCGCGCCGATCCCGAAGCTCGTGCCGGTCCGGTAGGCATCCATCACGTCGCGCACCGCTCCGACCAGCGGAGAAGGTCTCGAGGGATCGCGGCGCGCGCGGCCGAACCACTCGACCGCAAGAATGAACCAGAGCGGCGCGTCGATCGAGTTGTACTCCGGCTCCTCGCCGTCGCCCGGGAAGGAGCTCGGCAGGAGGCCGCCCCTCCGGTGCGCGGCGAACGAGTTCAGCACCCGCGCGAACGGTCGGTACCTTCCGGTCGCGAGCGCGAGACCCGGCGCCGCGATCATGGCGTCCCTTCCCCAGTCGCCGAACCATGGGAAGCCGGCGAGAACGGTCGGGCCGCCTTCGGAGGGCTCCGCCAGGAAGGTCTCGGCCCGCCGGGCGACCTCGTCGAACAGCGCGTCGCCGGTCGAGGAGAACAGGTCCCGCCGCCGCCGCTCCGCCTCGCGGAGGGCCGAGGGCTCTTCCGACACGTCCTCGTGCGAAAAGATCAGATGGGCTTCGGCCCCGGATTCCAGGTCCCAGCTCCAGACGAGCGGATTCCAGAGGTCCTCGTCCGAGTCGTAGCCGCGCTCGACCTCGACGGAATAGTGGAATCGCCGGTACCAGTCGGCGTCGACCCGCGGGCGCGCCCCGGGCGCGCGCGCGTGAAGCGCCGGGAGATCGCCGTCCGGCCGGACCCGCGCGCGGTCGCCGGCGACCTCGGTCGTCGCGGAAAAGCCGCCTTCGCGCTGCAACGCGTGCAGATCGCGAAAAGCGAGCAGCGGACGCACCTGGAGCTCGATCGTCCGCGGACCGAGGTTCACCCAGCGCACGAGACTCGCGGAGCGACCGCGAGGCAGGCACAGCGACCGCTCGACCACCAGCCCGTCCGCTTCGTGCCGCCACGTCGGAAACGGCTCGAGCGCGAACCGTTTCAGGTTCGTTCGGCCGTCGAAAGGGGCGGAGTCGCGATAGAACTGCGTGGAGATCCCGGTCGTCTTCCCGTCGCAGAGCACGAGCTCCTCGCAGCCGGCGACGACCATCCAGCGCTTCCGGGGCGGAGGGACCGCCGGGATGTACCAGCCGTGGTACTTGCGGGTCCGGACTCCCACGGCCGTTCCGCACGCGAAGCCGCCCAGACCATCCGTCTCCAGCCACTCGAGGCCGAGACCTCGCGCCGCGAGCTCTTCTCCCGAGTAGCAGAGCGGATTCCGGACGTTCCTTTCGGCGGCCGCCGTCTGCTCTTCCATCTTTCCCGTGAGGCTTTGCGCGAAGATGATCCTGTGCCGATTATTCCTCATCGGCGCCGTCCCGCCGGATCTTCGCGGGATTCGCGAGCGTAATAAGATCGGACGGGAGCGAGTTCTTGAGCACGGTACGCCAATCCATCGACGAGCTTTGCGTCGACACGATCCGGACGCTCGCGATCGACGCGGTCCAGAAGGCCAACTCCGGTCACCCGGGCCTGCCGCTCGGAGCGGCGCCGATGGCATACGTCCTCTGGCAGCGGCACTTGAAGCACAACCCGAAGGATCCTTCGTGGCCGGACCGCGATCGCTTCGTGCTCTCCGCGGGGCACGGCTGCATGCTCTGGTATTGCCTTCTCTACCTGACCGGCTACGACCTCGGCATGGACGACCTCAAGGCGTTTCGCCAGTGGGGCAGCCGGACGCCGGGTCATCCCGAGTACCGGCTGACGCCGGGCGTCGAGACCACGAGCGGGCCGCTCGGCCAGGGGACCGCGAACGCCGTGGGGATGGCGATGGCCGAGCGCTTTCTCGCTTCGCGGTTCAACCGGCCGGGATCGGAGATCGTCGATCACCGCACCTTTGCGCTCGTCTCGGACGGCGACCTGATGGAAGGCATCTCGAACGAAGCGTCGTCGCTCGCCGGACATCTCGGCCTCGGAAAACTGACGTTTCTGTACGACTCGAACCGGGTTTCGCTGGACGGCCCGACCTCGATGGCGTTCACGGAGGACGTCGGACGGCGCTACGAGGCTCTGGGCTGGCACGTCCAGCACGTGGAAGACGGCAACACCGATCTCGACGCGATCGATCACGCGCTCCGGCAGGCGGAGCAAGAGACACTCCGTCCGTCGCTCATCATCATCCGCACGACCATCGGTTACGGCTCGCCGCACAAAGCGGGAACCTCCGAAGCGCACGGCAGCCCTCTCGGAGCGGAAGAGGTCGCCGCGACGAAGAAGGCGCTGGGCTGGGAACACGAAGAGTCCTTCTTCGTTCCGCCCGACGCCCTCTCGCACTTCCGGGGTGCGGTCGAGCGGGGGGCCCGCGCACAGTCGGAATGGCGGAGCCGGTTCGAGACGTGGGCGGCGGCGAACCCCGATCTCGCGGAAGAGTGGCGCCACGCGTTCTCGGGCGACCTTCCCTCCGGCTGGGACGCGGATCTGCCGAAGTGGAAGGCGGGCGAGAAGGAGGCCACGCGCGTCGCGGCCGGCAAAGCGTTGAACGCGATCGCGGCAAAGTGCCGTGGCTCTTCGGCGGCGACGCGGACCTCTCGGTCTCGACGAACACGAAGCTGAAAGACGAAGCGGACTTCGACGGGGCCACGGGAAACGGCCGGAACGTCCACTTCGGAGTGCGCGAGCACGCCATGGCCGGCATCGGCAACGGCCTGGCGTACCACGGGGGAATCCGGCCGTACGTCTCGACCTTCTTCTGTTTTTCCGACTACATGCGGCCTTCGGTGCGACTGTCCGCGGTTTCGGAGCTGCCAGTCGTGTTCGTCTGGACCCACGACTCGATCGGACTGGGCGAGGACGGACCGACCCATCAGCCGATCGAGCACCTGATGTCTCTGCGAGCGATGCCGGGCTTCACCATCATCCGTCCGGCCGATCCGAACGAGGCGGCGGAGGCGTGGCGCGTCGCGATGCAGCACCGGGAAGGACCGGTCGGGCTCGTCCTCTCCCGCCAGAAGCTGCCGGTGATCGACCCCTCCCGATTTGCCGCGGCGTCGGGGCTCGCGAAGGGCGCGTACGTCCTCGCCGAAGCGTCCGGCGGAGCGCCGCGTCTCCTGCTCGTCGCGACCGGCAGCGAGGTCGCGCTCGCGCTGGACGCGCGCGAGAATCTCGAAGGGGAGGGGATTCCGACCCGCGTCGTGTCGATGCCCTCGTGGGAGCTCTTCGAAAAACAGCCACGCGAGTACCGCGAATCCGTTTTCCCGCGGTCGGTCGCGGCGCGTCTCTCGATCGAGGCGGGCAGTCCTCTCGGCTGGGAACGCTGGGTCGGAGACAGCGGCACCTCGATCGGCCTGGAACGCTTCGGCGCGTCGGCGCCCGGAGAGACGGTGCTCCGGGAGCTCGGCTTCAACGTCGGTAACGTGGTCGCGCGGGCGAAGGCGCTGTTGTGAGAATCGCGGTCGGCGCCGATCACGCGGGGTTTCCTCTCAAGCAGGGAACGATCGAGCTCGTCCGAGCGCTCGGCCACTCCGCCGAGGACCTGGGGACCGACTCGACCGATCCTGTGGATTATCCGGACTTCGCGCGCGCCGTCGCGGTCGCGGTCGCGTCGGGCCGGTGCGACCGCGGCATCGTGATCTGCGGCAGCGGCGTTGGAGCGTCGGTCGCCGCGACGAAGGTGCCGGGGATCCGGGCCGCCATGTGCCACGACACGTTTTCCGCGCGGCAGGGGGTCGAGGACGACGACATGAACGTGATCTCGCTCGGAGCGCGGGTCATCGGTCCCTCGCTCGCGGCCGAGATCATCAGGGCGTTCACGAACGCCCGGTTTTCGGAGGCGGAGCGCCACGTGCGCCGGCTCCGCAAGGTCAACGCCATCGAGGAGGAAGCCCGCAACGGCGCCTTCGACGCGGCAAGGAGGATGCAATGAGCGCCGGCAACCCGCTCCAGAGGCTGCGCGATCTGGGTCAGAGCGTCTGGTACGACTACATCCGCCGGGACTTGATCACCACCGGCGAGCTGGCAAAACTGATTCGAGAGGACGGTCTCGCCGGGATGACGTCGAACCCGACGATCTTTCAGAAGGCGATCGCCGAGACCGAGCTCTACGACGAGGACGTCCGCCGCGCCGGAGGCGAGGGCCGCGAAACGTTCGCGATCTTCGAGCAGCTCGCGGTCGAGGACGTCCGCCGGGCGGCCGACGCGTTCCGGCCCGTCTTCGACGCCACGAAGGGATCGGACGGGTTCGTCTCGATCGAGGTCGGCCCGCATCTCGCGAACGACACCGAGGGCTCCATCCGGGAGGCCCGGCGGCTCTGGCAGGAGTGCGACCGGCGGAACGTCATGGTGAAGATTCCGGGCACGGCCGCCGGAGTCCCCGCGATCCGGCGGTGCATCGCGGAGGGAATCAACATCAACATCACGCTCCTTTTCTCGGTCGCCCGCTACCGCGAGGTCATGGAGGCGTATCTCTCGGCGCTGGAAGAGCGGGTCGCCGCCGGACAACCGATCGACCGGCTCCGCTCGGTGGCGAGCTTCTTCGTGTCCCGCGTCGATACCAACGTCGACAAGAAGCTCGATCGGCTCGGGACCGACGCGGCCCGGCGGCTCCGGGGAAAGGCGGCCATTGCCAACGCGCGTCTCGCGTACCAGGCTTTCCGCGAAGTCTTCGGCGCGCCGCGCTTCGCCGCGCTCCGGGAAAAGGGCGCTCTGCTCCAGAGACCGCTGTGGGCCTCGACCTCGACCAAGGACCCCGCCTATCCCGACCTCTACTACGTCGAGGCTCTCGTCGCGCCGGACACCGTGGATACGATGCCGCCCGAGACGTTCGCCTCCTATCGCGACCACGGCGACCCGAAAGTCCGCATCTCCGACGACCTCGACGAAGCCGCGGACGTCTTCCGGCGCCTCGCGGAGCTCGGAATCGAGGAGCCCGTCGTCTCACGCGAGCTCGAGGAGGAAGGGGTCAGGAAGTTCTCCGACTCCTACGACTCCCTTCTCAAAACGCTCGCCGAAAAAGAAAAGGCGATGAGGGTCGCCTGAAGCTCGCTCTCGGACATTACGAAAAACCGTGGCGGGAGGCTCTCCGGCGGCTCGAGCAGGAGCGCGCCGTCGAACGGATCTGGTCCGCGGACGCCGGGCTCTGGAAGAACGACCCGGCCGCCCGCTCGTCAATCGAGAACGCGCTGGGCTGGCTCACCATCCCGCAGCGGATGGAAGAAACCCTGGACGGGCTCGAGAAGCTCGCCGCCCGCGTCCGGGACGAGACGGACCGGATGCCTGGCGCCGCTCGTCTTCGGGTCGTCTTTCGGGGCGGCGACGGGATCGCCCCGGCTCGAGGTCCTCGACTCGACCGAGCCCGCGAGCGTTCTCGCGGCGGCGAACGCCGCTCCCCCGGATCGCACGATCTACGTCGTCTCGTCGAAGTCCGGGACGACGCTCGAGCCGAACCTCTTCTTCGACTATTTTTTCGCGCTCGCCGAAAAGGGGCTGGGCCCCCGCGCCGGAGAGCGCTTCGTCGTCATCACGGATCCGGGAACACCGCTCGAGAGGGAGGCTTCGTCCCGGCGCGTCCGCCAGATCTTTCCGGGAGATCCGGCGATCGGCGGCCGGTACTCGGCTCTGTCGCCGTTCGGAATCGTTCCGGCCGCGCTGTCGGGGATCGACGTCCGCGCGCTCCTTTCCCGCGCGCGTGCCATGGCCGACGCCTGTCGGACGAAATCGCCCGAGGCGAATCCCGGAGTCGGGCTCGGCGCGGCGATGGGCGCGCTCGCGCTCGAGGGTCGCGACAAGCTCACCTTTTCGGTGGGCTCGCCCGTGGACCGGTTCGGCATGTGGATCGAGCAGCTGATCGCCGAGTCGACCGGAAAAGAAGGCAAGGGGATCCTCCCGGTCGAAGGGGAGCCGCCCGGCGCTCCGGAGGCGTACGGCGACGACCGCTTCTTCGTCCGGATCGCGGTCGATTCGCAGGCTTCCGACGCGGCGCGGCGGATTTCGGCCCTCGAGGAGGCCGGTCACCCGGTCGTCCGGTTCGACATCGCAGACGCGCTCGACCTCGGCGCGGAAATGTTCCGCTGGGAGTTCGCGACCGCGGTCGCCGGCCGACTCCTCGGGATCAACCCGTTCGACCAGCCCAACGTCCAGGAGGCGAAGGACCGCACGAACCAGATCCTTTCCGGGCAGGCGGCTCCGGAGCCGTCCGGGGCGGGCGGTCCGGAAGCGCTCTCTTCGCTGATCGCCTCGATCCGCCCCCGCGACTATTTCGCGATCACCGCTTATCTTCCTTCGACCGCCGCAAACGAGGAGCGTCTCGCACGAATCCGCCTGCCGGTCCGCGACGGCAAGCGGGTGGCGACGACGGTCGGGTTCGGCCCGCGCTTCCTGCATTCGACGGGACAGTTTCACAAGGGCGGGCCGGACACCGGAGTATTCCTCCAGATCACGGAAGCGCCGCTGGAGCGAGTGCCGGTTCCGAGCCGATCGTACGGTTTCGATCGGGTCGTCGCGGCGCAGGCGGCGGGGGACCTCGCGGCGCTCCGGTCGCGGCAGCGCCGGGCGCTCTCGATCTCGCTCGGAGCGGACCCGGCAGCGGAGCTCGCCTCGCTCGCGGCCGCGGTCGGGAAGAGCGCGTCGCGGTAGAACGAAGGGAGCCGTCATGAAGCTCGGGTTCGTGGGTCTCGGAAAGATGGGCGCCAACATGGTGCGGCGCCTGCTCGCCGACGGTCACGAAGTCGTCGCGTGGGCCCGCGGGCCGGACTCGGTCCGGGAAGCCGTATCGGAGGGCGCGGTCGGCGCCACATCGCTCGAAGACGTGACCCGGCAGCTCGCTCCTCCCCGAGTGGTGTGGTTGATGATTCCGGCCGGCGATCCGGTCGAATCCTCGATCGCCGCGCTTCGGCCGTTTCTCTCCTCCGGCGACGTGGTCATCGACGGGGGCAACTCGCGGTTCTCCGACTCGGCTCGCCGCGCCGGCGAGCTCGCGAAGAACGGAATCGGGTTCCTGGACGCCGGGACCTCGGGCGGGATCTGGGGGTTGAAGAACGGCTACTGCCTCATGGTCGGCGGCCGGCCGCAGGACTTCCGCCTCGCCGAGCCGATTTTCAAGACGCTCGCGCCTCCCGATGGCTATGCGCACGTGGGGGCGCCGGGCGCCGGTCACTTCGTCAAGATGGTCCACAACGCCGTCGAGTACGCGATGCTCCAGGGTTACGGCGAGGGATTCGAGATGCTCCAGGCGTCGGGATACGACCTCGATCTCCTCGCCGTCGCGCGCCTCTGGACGCATGCGTCCGTCGTTCGATCGTGGCTTCTCGACTTGCTCGTCCTCGCCCTCGAAGGGGACCCGAAGCTCGCCGCCATCCGAGGATTCGTGCAGGACTCCGGCGAGGGGCGGTGGACGCTGCACGAGGCGATCGAGCGGTCGGTTCCGATGCCCGCGCTGGCCGACGCCTTGTTCGCGCGTTTCACTTCACGTCAGGCCGAGTCCTTTTCGGCGAAGGTCATCGCCGCTCTGCGCAACCAGTTCGGTGGCCACGCCGTCACGCCCGAGAAATGAAGACCGAAGAAGAGATCCGTCCCCCGGCGACTCTCGTCATCTTCGGAGCTTCCGGAGACCTGACCCGCCGCCTGCTCGCGCCGGCGATCGCCCACCTCTCGCGTGACGGCGCGATTTCGCCGGAGTTCGCGATCGTCGGAATCGCCCGCACGTCGTACAGCGACGCGGACTTCCGAGAACGTCTGGACGAGGGTGCGAGGGAGTTCACGCCGCGGGACCAGGGAAGGCCGGGCGAGCTCCCGGCGGTCGTCCGCTACGTCTGCGGCGATTTCGGCGACCCGGCCCTCTACGCGTCGCTCCGAGGGGTCCTCGAAGAGATCGAGTCGAAGCGGGGAGGGCAGCACAACCGGATCTTCTACCTCGCGACGCCGCCCGAAGCCGACCCGGAGATCGTCCGTTTTCTCGGGGAGCAGGGGCTCTCACGAGCCGAGAACGGCTGGACCCGGATCGTGGTCGAGAAGCCCTTCGGCCACGACCTCGATTCCGCCCGGATGCTGAACGAGTCCCTGCGGACCGTCTTCGAGGAGCGGCAGATCTACCGCATCGACCACTACCTCGCGAAGGAGACGGTCCAGAACATCTTCGTTCTGCGGTTCGCGAACGGCATCTTCGAGCCGCTCTGGAACCAGAGGTACGTGGACCACGTCCAGATTGCGGTCGCCGAGACGATCGGCGTCGGCCACCGCGCCGGCTACTACGAGGAGGCCGGGGTCCTTCGGGACATGTTCCAGAACCACCTGCTGCAGCTGCTCTGCCTGACCGCGATGGAGCCGCCGGTCAAGTTCGAGGCGGATGCCGTCCGCGCCGAGAAAGTCAAGGTCCTCCAGTCGATCCGTCCTTTCCCCGCGGACGCCGCCGACGACTGGGCGGTGCGCGGCCAGTACGGCCCGGGCGTCGTCGACGGAAAGCCGGTGCCGGGATACCGGGAAGAGGAAAACGTGGCGCCGGACTCGCGGACCGCGACGTACGCGGCCGTCAAGTTCGTCGTGGACAACTGGCGATGGTCGGGAGTCCCGTTCTACGTCCGGTCGGGCAAGCGGATGGCGAAGCGCATTTCGGAGATCGCGATCGAGTTCAAGAGCGTGCCGCACCACTACTTCCGGCACGAGAGCGGGGAGCTGCCGCCGAACGTCCTGCGGCTGCGGATCCAACCGGAGGAAGCGGTCTCCTTGAAGTTCGAGGCGAAGATCCCCGGAACGGTCGCCGACGTCGAGTCGGTGTACATGGACTTCCCGTACTCGAGCCTCGGCGCGGCGAGCCGGGGCGGGTACGAGCGGCTCTTGGTCGACGTGACCCACGGCGACCAGACCCTCTTCATCCGGGGGGACGAAGCCGAGGAAGCGTGGCGCGTGCTCGATCCGGTGTTGAAGGCGTGGGAGAAGGAGTCGCCGCCCGCCTTTCCGAACTACGCGGCAGGCACGCTCGGCCCGGAGGCGGCGGATCGGTTCCTGGAGAAGGACGGCCGGCGCTGGCGCACGCTCGGGAAGTGAAGGAGGAGCTTCCGCCAGAAGGCCCTCCCCGGTTCGAGGTTCGCGTCCTGCCCGATCCCGCCGAAGCGGCCGGGGCCGCGGCGCGGGAGGTTGCCCTCGCCTTCGCCGACGGGCTCTCGGACCATAGAGTCTTCCGGCCGGCGTTCTCGGGAGGCTCGACGCCCCGCCTTCTCTTCGATGCGCTCGCAGGTCCGGCGTTCCGATCCCTGGTCGACTGGAGCCGGACGAGGATCTTCTTCGTCGACGAGCGCTGCGTGCCGCCGGACGACGCGCGTTCCAACTACCGCATGGCGAAGGAGCACCTGCTCGACCCGCTGCGCATCCCGAAAGAGAACGTCTTCCGCATGCGCGGGGAAGACGCCCCGGCCGGGGCGGCGCGCGCGTACGAGGACGCGGTGATCGGCGAGTTCGGCGCGGCCGGCTTTCCGCGGTTCGACTTCGTCCTGCTCGGCCTCGGACCCGACGGGCACACCGCGTCGCTCTTCCCGGGCACCCGCGCGCTCGAAGAGGCCGAGCGGCGGGTCGCCGAGAACTACGTCCCCCGGCTTTCCGAGTGGCGGCTGACGCTCACGCTGCCGGTGTTGAACGCCGCGCGGCGAGCCGTGTTCTTAGTCGTCGGGGCGGAGAAGGCGGGCGCCGTCTCCGCGGTCCTCCGGGCCGAGCACGCCCGACCGGCCCTGCCGGCGTCGCTCGTGCGCCCGCGGGCCGGATCACTCGTGTGGATCGTGGACGAGGCCGCTGCGTCGGAGTTGTAGACGCGTACATCCGGGGGCAGATTAAAATCTGTCCCCAGTTACTCAGTAAGGTGACGGGTGCAGGGCCGCTGGCCCTGTCCCCGTAACTTGCTCAGGCCCCCTCGGCCGCGGTCTTGTCCGCCTTCGACTGGGCGATGATTTTTTCCTGGATCGAGTGCGGCACCTCGGCGTAGTGCGAGAACTCGAGGTGGAAGGAGCCCCGTCCCTGCGTGATCGAGCGCAGCTGGGCGCCGTAGGTCAGGAGCTCGCCCATCGGCACGAGCGCCCGGATCGACGTCTCGTCTTCGCCGCTCTCCATCCCCTGGACCTGGCCGCGCCGCGACGACAGGTCGCCCATCAGGTCGCCCACGTACTCGTTGGGAGCGTTGATCTCGATCGTCATCACGGGCTCGAGCAGCGTCGGCCGCGCCTTCTCCATCGCGTCCTTGTAGGCGAGCGCGCCCGCGATCTTGAACGCGAGCTCGGAGGAGTCGACGTCGTGATACTGGCCGTCGATCAGGATGACGCGGAAGTCGACCATCGGGTACCCGGCGAGGAACCCCTTCTTCCGCACGTCCTGGATCCCCTTTTCGACCGCGGGGATGTAGTTGCGCGGGATCGCGCCGCCGTAGATCTCGTCGACGAACTCGAAATCCGCGCCGCGCGGGAGCGGCTCGACCTTGATCTTGCAGTCGGCGAACTGGCCGTGTCCACCGGTCTGTTTCTTGTGGCGTCCATGTGCTTCGGCGCGGCGCGTGATCGTCTCGCGATAGGGGACTTTCGGCGGATGGAGAATCACCTCGACCCCGTAGCGTTTCTTGAGCCTCGCGACGGCGATCTCGACGTGCAGCTGGGACGCGCCTGCCAGGTGGAACTCCTTGGTCTCCTCATCGCGCTGGAAGCGCAGCGAGGGGTCCTCTTCGATCAGCTTGTGGAGCGCGGTCGAGATCTTGTCCTCGTCCCCTTTCGCCTTCGGCTCGATCGCATAGGCGATCGCCGGCTCGGGAACGACGAGCTTCGCCAGCACGACCGGATGCTCCTTGACCGTCAGAGTGTCGCCGGTCTCGGTCTCCTTGAGCTTCGCGACCGCGACGACGTCTCCTGCGCGGGCCTCGGGAACGTTGACGTGCTCTTTGCCCTGAGGGAGAAAGAGGCCCGAAAAGCGCTCGGGGACGCTCTTCGACGAATTCCAGTAGGTGCCGTCCGACTGGAAGTGGCCGCGGCGCACCCGGAGGTAGGAGATCCTCCCCGCGAACGGATCGGAGACCGTCTTCACGACCTGCGCGACGGCGTGCCCCTTCTCGTCCGTCACGACCTCGACCGGCTTTCCGTCCCTGCCCGTGCCTTCGACCTTCGTTCCATCGGGCGACGGAAAGAGGTCGACGCAGGCGTCGAGGATGCGGCGAACGCCGATCTGCAGCGACGAGGAAGCGCAGAAGACCGGGAAAATCTTTCGCGCCGCGATTTCGTGCTGGAGACCCGGAAGCAGGTCCGCCTCCTCCAGCGTGCCCTGCGAAAAGAACTTCTCCATCAGGGTGTCGTCCCCTTCGGCCACCATCTCGACGAGCTTCTCGTGCTCCTCCCGCGCGCGTCCGAAGAGCTCGTCCGGGATCGGGCCGTCCTTGCGCTGGCCGTTCTCGGTCAGGTGGGACTCCATCCGGACGAGGTCGACCGTTCCCCGGAACGCCTTCTCCTCGCCGACCGGGATCTGGAGAGGCACGACGGTCCGGCCGTATTTCTTGTGCAGCGATTCCATCGTGCGATCGAACGACGCGCGTTCCCGGTCCATCCGGTTGACCACGAAGATCACGGGCCGACCGAACTGCGCGGCGAACTTCCAGACCTTGTCTGTCTGGACCTCCACTCCGGAGACGGCGTCGAGAACGATCAGGACGGCGTCCGCGGCGGCGACAGCCGCGTGCGCTTCGGGGGAGAAAATGCCGTAACCCGGAGCGTCGAGGAAATTGACACGGACGTCGCGGTGGATGGCGTGCGCGACACCCAGGTTGATCGAGATGTTCCGCTCGATCTCTTCTCCGTCGAAGTCGGTCGGGCACGTTCCGTCCTCGATCCGGCCGGGGCGCGTCGTGGCGCCCGCCGCGTGGAGGAGCGCCGCGACGAGGGTGGTTTTTCCGACCGTGTTATGGCCCACCACCGCGACGTTGCGCAGCTCGGGCGCCGAGAAAATCTTCATGGCGCGCGATTATAGTGAACCGTCAGCAGGCGCGCTGAATCACGACCGCGAGGAAAACGACGAGCGCAACGACGATCACGCCGGCGAGCAGCAGCGCGGCGGCCACGGCCTTCGCGCTTCGATGCCTGGCGTCTTCTTCGTCCGGCATCCTTTTCTCGGCTAACGGTTAAGCGCCGTGACCGCGCTCTCGTGTCTCGGAATCGGAGTCGCGTTTCTGATCGCAGTCGCGCTGCTCGTCCTGGCCGGGGTGCTCCTCTCCTGGTTCCTTCCCGCGCTCGTCGATCGCTGGCGAGCGGCGCGCAACGCTCCGCCGCGAGAGAGAGACTGAAAGAGGTCGGACTCGAGCACGTTC
>QHVV01000012.1 GCA_003222385.1 Acidobacteriota bacterium | reverse complement strand
CGCCGGCCCCATCGCCCGGAGCTAAAAGAAAGCGGCGAGTCACGGATCGAAGTCTGGATCCGGTTCTGCCGAAAACGCCTGTGTTTGCAGAGCGTTTAGGAGCACGTGAACACCGGAGCCAGGGACTACCGTGAACTCGGGGTTCCCACCAAAAAGTGCGGGAGGCCCACCACCTGAAAATTGAAACTGGAGTTATTCGACCACAGATCGCGCGCCGGGTGTCAAGTTTTTTTCACACTGGGTGTCGTTGTACGAGCTACGACCAAAGTCGTACGAGCGCTGAACAGTAATCCCGAAGCCACCGCCCCGCCGCGCGACGGCGGCCTAGCCGTTCGCGATGAGCGCTCTCAGGAGCTGGTCCTCGATCGCGTGCCCTCCCCCGTTCGGGACCCGCCCGTTGAACAGGATCGCGAAAACGTACGTCCGGCCGGAGCTCGCCCGCGCGTAGCCAGCGAGCGTAGAGACTCTCTCGAGGCTTCCGGTCTTCGCGAGGATCTGCCCCCGCGTCAGCGGATCGTTCAGCCTGTGCCGCAGGGTTCCTTCGCCCTCTCCCGAGATTGCGAGCGTGCTCCGCCACGCCTCGGCGTACGGCTGCCGGTCCATCGCCCTCAGAAACTTCACGAGATCGACGGCGGCCGTCCGGTTCGCGGTCGACAGGCCAGACCCGTCGTGAAGTTGAAAGCGCGCGGGATCGAGACCGAGGCCGCCCAGGAACTCCTTGGCCAGGACCACGGATCCCGCCCACGTTCCCTGGCCGGTCTTTTCCGCAGACACCGTCTTGAAGATCTGCTCGGCGTAGAAGCCCTGGCTGCGCTTGTTGCAGACCTCGATCGTGGGCAGGAGATCCGACTCGGTTGCCGCGACCGCCAGCCAGGAAGAGTCCGGCTTGACCGGTTTTTCGACGACCTGGCCGGTGACCGGGATCCCGGCGTTGCGGAGCCGGTTCTGGAGAGCTTTCCCGAAGAACATCGGAGGATCGTCGATCGTGATCGGCGTCGACCAGGACGCCGGCCGGAGCGGAACCGTCCCCGACACCGTGACCGCGTTCGAACCGGCGGCGCGCGAGACCGCGACCCTCACCCTCCCGCGCTGACCCACGGTCCGCGCGAGCGCCACGGGTCGGAGGATGTCCACTGCCGGCTCGATCGAGACCCCGGCCGGGCGACCCGCCCGCGGACCCGGATGGATCGAAACGAGGACGACGTTGTCGTTATAGGAAAGCGCGGAGATCGGCGCCTGGTACCAGCGCGCTTCCTGATCCGGTTTCCAGTCCGGGTGGCGGCCCACCGAATCGAAGAACGAGGCGTTCACCAGAACGTCGCCGACGACCCGGTGGACGCCCGCCTGGAGAAGCCCCTCCGCCCACCTGTCGAAGACGGCGTTGATGTCGTCTCCATAGAAGCGCCCCGAGATGTTGGGGTCGCCGCCCCCGACGACGAGAAGGGAGCCGACGAGCGCCCCGTCGCGGATCTCTCCCCGGCGCCAGAAGGTGGTCTTGAACTTGTAGTCCGGGCCGAGGTAGTGGAGGGCGGTCGCCGTCGTGATCAGCTTGGTGATCGAGGCGATCGTCTGGGCGGCGTCCGGCGATCTCTCGAAGACGACGTCCCCCGTCTCCTCGTCCGCAATCTGTATCGAGACACCCGGAGACTGGATCGGAATCTTCCGCGCAACCTGCTCGAGCGCAGCGCCTAGCGTTTCCCGATCCGCCGATTGGAGTGGAGAGGCGCAGGCGATTGCCAGAAGGACCGCTCCGGCTTCGACACCCGAAAATTATAATGGGTCGGTGCGATTTCTCCTCGCGTTCTCGACCGCGGTCTCGTTCCCTTGAAATTCGACGAGCCGACCCGGACCTTCGAAGTCTCCGTTCGCGAGCTCGCCGAGGACGAGGGATTCCGTCGGGTCGGATTCGATCGCGGGGACGGCTGGCGCCGCCTCGGAATCGGTACAGAACTGCACTCACGCGTTCAGTCCGCCCGCCGCGAAGCGCACGAGTCCTACCGCTGCGAGGTCCACCTCCAGGCGCGCGTTGCGGTCGAAGACTGGACCGCTGTCCTGACCGGACGACTGGATGGATGCGTCGAACGGGCGGAAGGCTCATGGTTGATCGAGGAGTTCAAGTCGACCCGTTTCTCGGCGGAGGGCTTTCGGCTGTCGGGGCGCGCGCTCGAGCGTGACCGTTCACTTGAGGGTCTCCGGGGCGCTCGTCTACGTCGATATCGCCACGGGAGAGGAGATCTCCCTGGCCGTCGGCTACGACGACGCGCGGTTCGATTCCGAGATCGAAGGCCGGCTTCTTCGCCTCCTCCGGATCTGGCAGGCTCAGTCGGTCGCGCGCGCACGAAAAGCGGAAGCCGCCCGCCGTCTGCCGTTCCCCCACGCGGCTCCCCGACCCATCCAGGAGACGCTGATCGCCGCGGTGGGTCGGGCGGTTCGCGGAGGAGAGGTCCTCCTGGCCGAGGCGCCGACCGGCTCCGGCAAGACTGCAGCGGCACTCCATCCTGCGCTCGCCGCCGGTCTCGAGAGCGGGCGGCAGGTGGTTTTCCTGACCTCGAAGACTCTGCAGCAGAAGATGGCGGTCTCCGCGCTCACCGCGATGAACGAGCGGGCGTTCCATACCCTCCAGGTGCGCTCCAAGGAAAAGATGTGCGCGAACGATCGGATCCTCTGTCACGAGGAGTTCTGCCGTTTCGCGAAGGACTATCCCGAAAAGATGGCCAGATCGAACATTCTGGGCCGCCTCCGGGATTCCTATTCGCACCACGACCCGGACACGGTCTTCGAAGAAGCCCGGCGCGAAGAGGTTTGTCCTTTCGAGGTTCAGCTGGAGCTGGCCGAAAGGGCCGACGCGATCGTCGCCGACTACAACTACGTCTTCGAGCCGGGGGTGGCGATGCGGCACCTGTCGGGCGACGAGCTGAAGGAAGTGATTCTCGTCGTCGACGAGGCCCACAACCTGCCCGACCGCGCACGGCAGATCTTCTCGCCGGAGATCCGCGGGGAGGACGTCGCCGCCCTTCACAGCCGGCTGGCCCTGCAGCCCGGAGATCTCTTCGCCGATCTCACGGCGAGCGTGGAGACGCTCGAGGACCTTCTCGCGCGACTCGCAGCCGAGCTTCCGGACGGCGAAGCGATCGCCGAGATCTCGCCGCCGTCCGACGAAATCGAGGATTGGCGGAACGACTGGGAGCCGCGCCTCGTCCGATACCTCGACTGGAAGCGGGACGCGAAGATCGCCCTTCCCGACGACCCGGTGCTCGACCTCCACTTCGGCCTGACGCGGTTCGCAGCCGTCCTCAACCTGTACGGTCCGGAGTTCACGTGCGTGGTCGAAAGGCGGGCCGCAGGCGTCCGCCTCGCCCTCGTCTGTCTCGACCCGGCGCGCGCGGTCGGACCGATCTTCCGGGCGGCGTCCTCGTCGGTCCTGATGTCCGCGACGCTGACGCCGCATTCCGCGGTCGCGCGTCTCCTGGGTCTTCCCTCGAACCGAACGGCGGCGATCTCGCTGCCGCCGCCGTTCCCGAGGGAGAACCGGAAGGTGATGATCGTTCCGGAAGTGCGGACGACTTTCGCGGCGCGAGAGAAGAACTACGGCCGGATCGCCGCGCTCCTCGCGGAGATGTCCGACGCCCAGTCGGGCAACGCCCTCGTTCTGTTTCCCTCTTACCGCTTCCTGGCGGAGGTCGCCCAGCGGATGCCGACGACGCGAGCCCGTGTCCTCCTCCAGCGGGCCGACTTCTCGGACTTCGAGCGCCAACGGGTTCTCGAGGCTTTGACCTCGCCGCCGCCCGAGGGGATCCTCCTCCTCGCGGTCTCCGGAGGAATGTACGCGGAGGGAGTGGACTATCCGGGAGAGGTTCTCTCCGGCGTCTACGTCGTCTCCCCCGCTCTCCCGCAGGTCTCGTTCGAGAGGGAGCTGCTCCGCCGCTACTTCGAGGAGCAGGAAGACGCCGGCTTCGACTACGCCTATCTCCAGCCGGGGATGACTCGAGTCGTGCAGGCCGCCGGCCGGCTGATCCGCAGCGAAACCGATCGCGGCGTGATCGCCCTCCTGTGCCGCCGCTTCCTCGAGGAACCCTACGTCAGCCGGATTCCTCGCGACTGGTACGACGAGACTCCCCGGGAGCTCGCGTCGCGCCGGCCGGCGCAGGAGATCCGGGAATTCTTCGGCCCGGGAGTCGACCCGGGAGTCGACCCGGAAGGAGACCTTCCCTGAAGCGGCGAAGCCTTCCGGAGACGCCGCGGCTGACCGTCGACGCCTGGGTCCGCGACCGTCGCGGGAGGATCCTCCTCGTCCGCCGCGGAGGCCCGCCGTTCCGGGGAAAGTGGGCGCTGCCGGGCGGATTCTCGGAGCGGGGCGAGACGACCGAGGAATCCTGCGCCCGGGAAGTCTTGGAAGAGACCGGCCTCCAGGCGCGGATCGGACAGGTCCTCGGCGTCTATTCGGATCCGAGACGCGACCCGCGCGGACACACGGTGAGCGTCCTCTACGACGTGACTCCGGTCGGCGGGACCGTCCGCGGAGGAGACGACGCCGCCGACGCGCGCTGGTTCACCCGAAAAGAGCTCCGGACACTCGATCTCGCGTTCGATCACGGCCGGATCGTCCGCGAGCAGCTCGCGCGCCGGCGCGACCGCCGGCCATTCTCTAGCGGGCGACGGGCTCCACGGAAGGGGGCGCGCTCTCCGCTCGCGAAGCGCGGCGGCGCTCCAGGATGATCTGCTCGCGCGCGGCGTCGAATCCCTCTTTGTGCCGTTCGATGCGCGCGACCGCCTGATCGATCGAGGTCACGAGCGAGACGAGCTCGAGGTCGTTGGCGTCCATGAGACGCCGGGAGACCATCTCGCGGCGCATCCAGTCCAGAAGCCCGCGCCACATGTCCCCGACGAGGACCACGGGACGTTCGGTCAGGAACCCCACCTGCAGGAGCTGCCAGACCATGAAGAGCTCGAGGCTCGTGCCGATCCCTCCCGGAAAGATGACGAACGCCTGCGACATCCGCACGAAGTGGTGCAGCCGCGAAAAGAACGTTCGGTGCGCCGTCACCGTGTCGAGATAGGGGTTCGCCTTCTCGTAAGGAATCGAAATCGTCAGACCGAACGAGCGGGTCTTGCGCGTCCCGCGGGAGGAAGCCGCCCCTTCGTTGGCGGCTTCCATGAGACCCGGACCGCCGCCCGTCACGATGTCGCAGCCGAGCTCGGTCAGGCGCGACGCCAGATCCCGGACCTCGAGATACTCCCGGTCTCCCGGCTGGATTCGCGCACTCCCGAAAACTGCCACGCGGTAGAAGCGCAGCTCGGCCGGATTCAGCTCCTCGAGCTCCTCGATCGTGTCCCACAGCCGCACGATCGTGCGATCGATGATCTTCCCGACGTCCGGCTCCCGCCGGACCTTCCTGGTGGGTCGCATTCGAAGTCCCGCCTCCGTCAACCGGGAGGAACCCCGTCCCGCCGGATCTACTCGGCCGTCCGAAGCGTCACGGAAAAGGCCCGCGAGAGCAGACCGTCCTCGGTGACCGCCCAGACCGTGTAACGGTAGAACGTGCCGCTGCTCGCGCCGGGGTCGAGGTACGCGTAGGAAAAGGACTCCTCCGAGCGGTTCGACGAAGGAAGGATCTCCGGACCGGTGCGCGCGATCCGTCCGTCGGGTAGAACCTCCTCGCGGAAAATCGCCCACCCGGCGAGCTGTTCGTGCGACGTGGTGTTCCACCAGATCCGCGGGCCGTCGGGGCCCGCTGCGGAATGCGCGATCAGCCCGCCGTACGGGAAGGCGGGGGCGGGTTCGACGACGGCCGGTGCGGGCAACCCGCCGCCCGGCGCCGATCCGGCGACGAGCCAGTCCACGCGCGCCACTCCGCCGAGAGGCACGGTCCGGACTTCACCGGCCGCGACGAAAAGGACGTCGGGTGGAAGAGCGCCGTCCCGGTATCGCACGACGACGGCTCCGGGGGCGCCGTCCTCCGGCCAGCTCACGCGCAGCGCCGGAGAGCCGTCGGCCGGGACGAAGGTCCGATGTCGAAGCGCGAGACCCGCCGGGGCCGCGGTGTCGAGCGCTCCCGCCTGCAGGTCGAGAAGCGTGACTCGCGAGGGCGCCGTTTCCGGCTCGGCGGTCGCGTAGAGGCGGGCTCCGAACCGGATCAGAGCGGCGTCCGGCGAATCGCTCGTCCGCTCGGCGTAGCTCGCGTGGAGGACGGACAGGACCGGTTCCCCGGACTCCGATGCTTTTTCCCAGGCGGAGCGCAGTGCGCCGATGCCGGCGCCGCGCGTCAGTTCCTCCAGATACAGGCGGCCGAGAACCGCGGGAGTCCTCTCGACTAAGAGCTCCGGCGCGGCCCCGGCGATGCGGGCGGCCTCGCGCTCCTCCTCCCCCTCCGGGCTCGCGAGGAGCGAAGCCGCCGATTCGGTCACGAAGGCTCCGTCCTTCGCTCCATAGCGAGCCAGCGTCGCCAGGGCGATCTGCCTTGCGACCTCGCGAACGATCTGCCGCACGGTCAGACCGTGGGCGTCCAAGAGAAGGGCGGGCGCGACGAGACGCCCGCCGTCGACCGATCGGGAAGCCACTTGCCGCACCCCTCCAGCCTCTTTCCGCGCGACGAAGACCCGCAGCGGGTCGCCGTCCCCGAAGGGGTACCGCCAGCCCTGCCGAACGTACAGCTCGCCGTACAGGCGTCGGAGCTCGGCGGCGAGGGCGGTCTTCAAGCCGGCGTCGTCCGCTTCGTCGAAAAGGACCGCGCGGCCCGGGAGAAGCGTCTGGGGCGCGCCGAAGTTCCGATAAGGGCTCTGGATCCATCGGGAGTCCGCGGAGGCCTCGGGGGCCCCCTGCGCACGCGCGGCGAGGGCGACCAGAGTCAACAAGACACTGAGAATCAGTGACTTGCGGGCCGGCCCTTCCCGATCTCCTGACCGCATGGGCTTTTTAGAATAGTCGGCGAGCCTGCGCCCGTCAATCGTTTTACGGAGGGGCGGGGTCCGGCGTCGCCGTTTTCTCGGGTCGGAGGCTACTTCGCTGCCGGGATCCTGGACTTGGAATCCTGGACCCGGGACTTCGGCGCGCTCGCGTCCGGGACGCGAACCACGACGACCGTGATGTTGTCCACCCCTCCCCGGTCGTTGGCCTCGTCCACCAGGTTGCGGCAGAGACTCTGTGGTTCCCGTTCCTTTTCCGCTTCCGCGTGAATTTCCTCGTCGGAGAGCATCGTGGTGAGCCCGTCGGAACAGAAGATGAACTCGTCACCCGCCCGGAACGCGAGCTCCTGCAGGTCGGGCGAGACCGAGGGACCTCCGCCGAGCGCCCTCGTCACCACGTTCTTCAAGGGATGCGACTTGGCCTCATCTTCCGTCAGGATGCCGGCCGCCACCTGCTCGTGGACCCAGGAGTGATCGTCGGTCAGGCGCCTGAGAGTGCCTTCGCGGAAAAGGTAGGCGCGGCTGTCGCCCACGTGCGCGAGCGACAGCGTCTTTTCGTTGATCAGCCCTGCCACGACGGTCGTTCCCATCCCCTTCAGCCAGGGCTGCGCGGCGACTGCCGCCATGACCCTTTCGTTGGCTTTCTCGATCGCGATCGCCAACCGGTTGCTGTTGAACTCGAGCTCGTGGTCGTAGCGGAACGGCCAGGTCGCCTCTTCCTTCTGACGGGTCGCCGCGATGAATTCGCCGATGGTCTCGACCGTGATCTTGGCGGCGACTTCGCCGGCGGCGTGGCCTCCCATACCGTCCGCCACGATGAACAGCCCTTCGTTCACGTCGAGGGCGTACGCGTCTTCGTTGTGCTTCCGTTTTCGGCCGACATCGGTCAAGCCGAAGGCGTCGATCGCCGTAGTCATCGAGCCGGTGCCCATCGCCTACGAACTCTCCGCCATCGTGCAACCGGCCCTCGGGCGGGAGATGCCGATCTCGCGCCGCCTCACGCTCTGACCGCTCGTTCGGCCCGGATCTCGTCGATCGCCTTGCGCGCATCGGCCGCTGTCGGGTCCCATCGAACGGCGTCCTGGAATGCCTTCTCCGCCTTGGCGAGAAGACCGGCCTGCCGAAAAATTCGACCCGCGTCTTTCAGCACCGGCACGTTGAACGGCTCGAGCGCGACGGCGGCCTCGAGAGCTTTCACCGCCGCATGAAGGTCCCCGGCGCGCGCCGACGCCAGGCCCAGGTAGTGGTGCGCCCGGACGTCCCGGGGGTCGCGCTGGGCTGCGAGAGCGAAGTTGCCGGCGGCCTCGGCGAAGGACCCGGCGTGGTACGCGACACCCCCCAGCTCCAGATAATCCTGGACCACGGCATCGCCTGAAAGCCGTGCGGACGGCATCGACTGATCGCGGTCATATGCCCGACGACGCTCCGGGTTGGTCAGCACGTTCATCGCCCGGGTCAGCTCCTGAAATTTCGCCTCGGCGTCCGCCTTGTCGGCCGCGGCGGCGCGATCGGGATGGGCGTCGCGCGCGAGCGCGCGAAATCTCTCGCGGATTTCGCTTTCGCTCGCATCGCGGCCCACGCCGAGCAGCGTGTAGTAGTCGACGTTTTGAAACATGTTCCGACTTGACCGGGGCTCGAGGGTCCTCGACATTAACATACGGGAAACGGGTTCTTCGGGGCAAGCGGAGGATGTTTGTGCTCCCGGTCACGCGGGAGTGACCGCCCGGGGTCGAAGTCCGAACTAACGCCGTCGGGCGACGAGAAGGTTCCGGGCCGAGTTTCGCAGAACCGGCGCGAGGTTACGATCGCGGAAGACACCGCGCAGCTCGCGCGTGGCGAGGCGCTTCAAGAGCGGTAGAGAGATATCGAGAGGAACCCGAGGGTTGCGAACGAGCGCCAGCACGACTGCGGGCTTTCGCATCCACTCCCGGCTCTTCGCGATCCGGCGGTAGAGCTCTTCGTCCAGGTTCCGCATCGACGCGAAACTCTGGATCTCGTTGATGGAGATCGCCCGGGACTTCAACACCGCGATCCCGATCAGCTTGTTGGCGTCCCCGACGAGAATGCTGCGTTCCTCTTTGCTCCCGACGTACGCGAGCTTGATCTTCTCGCCGATCGTCATGAGCCCGATCCGCCGGTAGATGGCGCCGATGAAAAGGGATTCTTCGCTGTCGTCGCGCGTGGACTCTTCGGACGCGATCTCTTCGCCTTCCGCAACTTCGGGCAGAAGGTCCTCTCCTTCTTCTTCGAGCCCCTCGACGCTCTCCGTTTCCAGGAGTTCCTCTTCGACCTCCTCTTCCGCGCGCCGGGCTCCGGCTTCGCGTCGACGAGCTTCCTTCTCGAAGAACTCCTCCTTCAGCTCCGAGATCAGGCGTCGTCCCTCCCGGGTCAGGGAGTCGTTCTCGAGCAGCGCCTCGATGAGCGCGGGCCGCGCGAGGAGACGCGCCTGATTCGCGATCAGGGCCTCCTGGGGCCGCCCGCTCGCGGTGCGGGCGAGGAAGAGGAGGGTGCCATCGTCGACCGCGCGGCAGCGGATGACTCCCTCGAGGACGAACGGGTCGTCGGCTTCCCGGGCCAGCAGGTCGAGCTCGTCCGACCGCGGCGAGCCCGACGCCACGAAGGCCGTCAAATGGTCGGGTGGGGTCGCCCGAAGGCTCTCGCGCGCCACCGACGCGGCCTCCGGATCCTGGCCCGCGAGCACCGCGAGGAGCGCCCGCATCGAGTCGTGCGGGTCGAGCGGAAGCAGCCGGCGAGCCGCGAAAAGGCGGACCTCGCGCGGGGCGCTGCCCGCCCGCAAGAGGGTGACGAGATCTTCGGAGGTCGAGGGGCCGGTGTTCTCCAAGTCGGGGGGCGGTCTACCCTCGCGACGGAGAGTCCGGGATCACGACGTCTCGGACGACCTGTCCGGAACGGCCGAGCGGCGCCAGAGGACGCCCATCGACCGAAACGCGAACGCCGCCCGCGTTGCCGAGGGTCAGGCGAAAAGTTTTTCTCGCTTCGAAGGTCCGGCTCTCCCCCGCGGTCATCATGCCGCCGAAAACTTTCTCTCCGTCCGCGGAGATCTCGATCCAGGATGGCGCGTCGGACTCGAGGACGAGAGCGATGCCGGTCCTCTCGAGGGGAGCAGCCTCGGAAGAATGCGAGTCGTCGCGTGAGTCTTCGCGGATCATCGGCGTGGGCTCATTCGATGGAGCGACGTTCTTGAACGAGACCGGCTCGATCCGCGAAGCGGTCGACGGCCGCGCGATCTTCGTCCGGTGATGCTCCGGGCTCGCGATCAGTCCGAGGAGGAGCAGCACGGCGGTGACGCCGCCCAGGATCGTTCCGGCGGTCGAGCCGCGCCCCCGGAGGAATCGCGATCCGCTTCCCGGTTTCGAAGCGGCGGGCGGCGCGGAGGACTTCGGTCGGAACTCCGCGAGATACGCGTTGATCTTCTCGACCGGATCGAGACCCAGGTGAAGACAGTAGGCGCGAATGAAGCCTCGGGTGAAGACGGGCGCCGGCAGCTTCGCGAATTCGCTCCGTTCGAGAGCGGAAAGCAGGCCGACCGAGATCTTCGTCGCTGCGGAAATCTCTTCGAGCGAGACTTTGCGCACGATTCGTTCGCGCTGAAGCTCAGCTCCAAAGCTTGGAGCGGATGTTCGAGGACTCTGCATCCGTCGAAGAAAACCTGTCTCTTTTTTTTCCGGGGCGGTAAAAGGTTCGAAACATGCTAGTCCGCCCGCGCGCGCCGCGCAAGAACTCTTTGCGCTACAGCGCGAAGGGCCGGCGGCTCCCGCAGGCCGTCCCTCAGCGCGATCAGTTCCCGCTCGGCCGCCTGCGCCAGAAGCGGCTCGGCCGCCGCCAGGGGGAGCGAAGGGTTTCTGAGAAGGGCCTCCCGGACCGCGCGGCGGGGCGCCCAGCGGGGGTGTTTCGCGATGGCCGCCAGCGTTTCGGGCCGGGAGCGCGTCGCCAGGACGACCTGGACGACGTCCGGCTCGGTCGTAAAGCGGTTGGCGAGGAAGCCGGCGACGACACGCGGGTCGGGATCCAGCCGGAGGGCCGCGAGCGTTCCGCGCCCGGCCGACCGGGCAAGGTCGATCCGTTCGGCCAGGGCCAGCTCCGGCAGGCGCCTCAGAAGCTGGTTATCCGATGCCCGGCGGACCTCCGGGTGGACGCGGGTATCGGCCGAGAGCCGGGCGAGGCCCCGCCAGAACAGGGTCTCGACCAGCGAGAGCGCTTCCGCGCGCGGCGTATTGCGGTGACCGGCCACGGCGAACCGCACGGCGTGATATCGCCGGGCCTCGCGGTCGCGCAGGATCCGCTCGATTTCCTCCGACGGCAGGTCCGGCCGCCGGAGGAGCTTCAGGTACTCCGTCTCGGCTCCCATCAGGGCTTTCCCCGGCGGCACGCGCCGACGAGCCGCCGCGCGAGCCGGCCGACCGCGACGACCGCATCGTTCGGGTCCGGGTTCTCTTCCGTTTTCGCGACCAGCGCCGACCCGACCACGACCCCGTCCGCCAGTCGTGCGGCGAGTCGCGCGGCCGCAGGCGTCGCGATTCCGAAACCGACAGCGACCGGAAGATTCTCTCGCGCCGCACGACGCGCGCGGGCGACGGTCCGGGAGAGGTCCGAAGGAAGCGAGTCGCGCGCGCCCGTGGTTCCGGGGCGCGAGACGACGTACAGAAATCCGCTCGACAGCCGGGCCGCCCGCGACATCCGCCCGGGGGGGGACGTCGGCGAAACCAGGAACACGGTCTCGAGATCCGCGTTCCGGAAGAGCGGCTGGACTGCGCCGGCTTCCTCGGGGGGCAGGTCGGTGACGAGAACCGCGTCGAATCCGGCGGCTTTCGCTTCGCGCGCGGAGCGCTCGAGGCCGCGCCGAAGCAGCGGATTCACGTAGGAGAAAAGGACGAGCGAGAGCGACGTCGCGCGCCGAATCCGCTCCGCCATCCTCCACACGTCCGCGAGCGTCGTGCCGGCCGCGAGCGCCCGGGCCGCCGAACGCTGCAGGACGGCGCCGTCGGCGATCGGATCGGAGAACGGCACGCCCAGCTCCAGGATTTCGGCGCCGGCCCCTTCGAGTGCGCGGGCGAGCGCGACGGTCGCGTCGGAGGAAGGATCTCCCGCCATCAGGAACGGAATGAACGCCGCACGGCGCTCGGATCGCGCGCGCGCGAAGGCCCCGGCAATTCGGGAGGAGCTCAACTCCGGCCGGAGGCGGATTCGACGATCTCGAGGTCCTTGTCTCCGCGCCCCGAGAGGTTCACGAGGACCCAGGCCCTCTTCGGCATCCGTCCCGCGAGCCGGACGGCGAACGCGATCGCGTGCGCGCTCTCGAGCGCCGGCAGGATCCCCTCCGTTCGCGCCAGGAGCCGGAAGGCTTCGAGGGCCTCGGAGTCGGAGACTTTCCCGTACGCCACTCGGCCGAGCGACCCGAGGTGGGCGTGCTCCGGACCCACCGCCGGATAGTCGAGGCCGGCCGAGACCGAGTGAGTCGGCACGACCTGGCCCGAAGCGTCCTGGAGAAGAAGGGTCCGCGTTCCGTGCAGGACGCCGGCCGATCCTCCGGCGAACCGCGCCGCGTGGTCGCCCGGAGCGTTGCCGCGTCCGCCGGCCTCCACGCCGTAGAGGCGCACCCGCGTCGCGAGATAGGCCGAGAAGAGACCGATCGCGTTCGAGCCGCCGCCCACGCACGCCACGGCGGCATCCGGGTCGCGCCCCGCGAGCCGCCGGAACTGCGCGCGGGCTTCCCGACCGATGACCGCCTGGAACTCGCGGACCATCGTCGGATACGGGTGCGGGCCGAGCGCGGAGCCCAGCACGTAATGCGTCGTCGCGACGTTCTCGATCCAGTCGCGCATCGCCTCGTTGATCGCGTCCTTCAGCGTCCGCGACCCCGAGTCCACGGCAATCACCTCCGCCCCGAGCAGCCGCATCCGGGAAACGTTCGGAGACTGGCGCGCCATGTCGACCGTGCCCATGTAGACGCGGCAAGGGATTCCGAGGCGCGCCGCGGCCGCCGCGGTCGCGACCCCGTGCTGGCCGGCGCCGGTCTCCGCGATCACGCGGCGCTTTCCCATCCTCGTCGCGAGCAGCACCTGGCCCAGACAGTTGTTGAGCTTGTGGGCGCCGGTGTGGAGGAGATCCTCGCGCTTGAGAGCGATCGAGGCCCCGCCGGCGCTCTTCGAGAGACGCGGCGCGTCGGAGAGCGGCGTCGGCCGGCCGCCGTAGGTTCGAAGGAGTCGATCGAGCTCACGCCGAAAACGCGGATCGCGGCGCCACCGGTCGAACGCCTTTTCGAGCTCCTCGAGCGGCGCCATCAACGTCTCGGGGGCGAACCGGCCGCCGTACTCGCCGAAATAGCCCTTCCTCGAGCGCGCGCGCGCGCTCATCTCGCTTCATCCGCCCGGCGGACCGCTTCGAAGAACCGGCTCAGGCGGCCGTGATCCTTGACCCCCGCCGCGCTCTCGACCCCCGACGCGACGTCCACCGCGTCCGGGCGAGTCCTCCGGATGGACTCTCCGACGTTGTCCGGGGAGAGTCCGCCCGAGACGAACAGCGGGACCGGCCAGCGGCGGCCTTCGAGGAGGGACCAGTCGAACGGCACCCCGGTCCCTCCGGGCACGCCCGCGACGGACGCGTCGAAGAGAATGCCGGCGCATCGGTCGAGAACTGCGTCCGCCGGAATCTCCGACTCCCGCCCGGCGTGGGCGACCGCGAGGAGCGGAAGCGAAACGCGTTCGAGATCTTCGGCCGACAGCGGTCGATGCAGCTGGACGACGTCGAGTGATGCCGCGTCGGCCGCCTCCCCGATCTCCGGATAGCCTTCCCCGACGAAGACGCCGACGCGGCGCACTCCGGCCGGAACCGACGCCGTGAGAAGACGCGCTCTCTCCGGCGTGACTCGCCGCGGGGAAAGGCGGGAAAAGTTGAATCCGACGTAGGCGGCCCCGAGCGCGCATGCCGACTCGACGTCCTCTTCCCGCGTCAGGCCACAGATCTTCACGTCCGTCACCGGGCGAGCTCGCGCAGCTTCTGCTCGGGATCCTCCGAGCGCAGGAGGATCTCTCCGATCAGGAACGCCTCCCACCCGGCCGCGGCCAGGCGCGAAACGTCGTCTCGCGAAGAGAACCCGCTCTCCGCGAGCCGGACCGGCCCCGGCGGAATTTCCGCCGCGAGAGGCGCGAGGGCGGCAAGGTCGGTTTCGAACGTCGCGAGGTCCCGGGCGTTGACGCCGAGCACGTCGGGCTCGACGGCCGCAGCGCGCGGGATCTCGTCGGCGCCGTGGGCTTCGACGACGACGGCCAGACCGCGCGCCGCGGCTGCCCGTCGCAGGTCGGCGAGGTCGCCGTCCGAAAGCGCCCGGACGACGAGCAGGACGGCGTCGGCGCCGAGCGAGACCGCGAAATCGAGCTGTGCTTCCGAAAGGAGGAAGTCCTTCATCAGCACGGGCAGACCGGAAATCCTCTTCGCGCGCGTCACCCACTCGGGCTTCCCGCCGAAATGGTCCTGCTCGGCGACGACGGAGATCGCGGCGGCGTGGCCGCGCCGATAGGCGAGCGCGAGCGTCTCGACCCGGCCGTCCGCGCCGGTGACGATCTCCCCCGCGGAAGGGGAACGCGCTTTGATCTCGGCGACGATCCGGACTCCGGGCTCGCGCAGAGATGCCACGAAACGGGCTCCGTCGCCGGCGGTAGCTGACGGCGCCGTCGTCGCGTATTCGCCCCGCGCGAGACGGACCCTCTTGTCCGCGAGGATCCGGTCGAGGACCGCCCTCACGCCGCGGTCCCTCCCGCGCGAAGCTTCTCGAATGTCGCGAGCGCGCGCCCTTCGTCGATCGCGGCGCCGGCCATCTCGTAGCCGTCGTCGAGCCGCTCCGCCAGATCGGCGACGACGAGAGCCAAAGCCGCGTTTAAGAGCACTGCCTCTCGTCGTGGGCCCTTCTCCCCTTCGAGCAGCGCGCGGAGCATCTCCGCGTTGGAAGACGCATCGCCTCCGGCGAGCTCGGTGGCGCTCACGGCCGCCTGCGCGATGTCGCCCGGCGCATAGCTCCAGTGCCGGGTCCATCCTTCCCGTACCTCGATGCCCGAAGCGGGCACGCCCGGGATGAGCTCGTCCAGGCCGTTCGCGGAGTGGAAGACTACCGCCCGCTCGGATCCGAGGGTCACGAGCGCTTCGGCGAGGAGTCGAACGAGCTCGGGCCGGCCGACGCCGATCATCTGGCGGGTGGCCCCGGCCGGATTCGCGAGGGGGCCCAAGGAATTGAAGATCGTCCGGACGCCGAGCTCCCGCCGCACCGTGCCGAGCTCCTTCATCGCCGGATGAAACGCGGGCGCGAACAGGAACACGAGGCCGATCTCGTCGAGCAGCCGGCCCGCGCGATCCGGGTCGAGGTCGATCGCGACGCCCGCCGCCGCGAGGACGTCGGCGGAACCGACGCGCGAGGAGATCGAGCGGTTTCCGTGCTTGGCAACGCACGCTCCCGCGCCGGCTGCGACGATGGCGGTCGCGGTCGACAGGTTGAACATGTCCCGGCCGATCCCGCCCGGGCCGCACGTGTCGAGCACGGGCGCACGCGAGGTCGACACCCGTCGCATCCGAGCGCGCAGGGCCGACACCGCCCCGGCGATTTCGTCGGAGGTCTCGCCGCGCGTCGCGATTCCGATCAGGATCGCTCCCTTCTGCGCCTCGGTCGCCTGGCCGTCCATCAAGTCGCCGAAGACCCTCTCGGCGAGATCGCGCGACAGTGGACGCCGCGCGGCCACGATCTTCAACGCTTCGGCGACGTTCGGCGTCACGGTCGGTCTGCCTCCTGCAAAGCGCGGCGCCGCGCCACCCCAATGAAATTCGCGAGCAGCTTCTCGCCCTCGGGCGTCAGGACCGACTCCGGATGGAATTGCACGCCATAGATCGGCTGCGAGCGGTGCGCGATCGCCATGACGTATCCGTCGTCGCTGCGCGCCGTGACGGAGATCTCGGCAGGCAGGCCTTCCTCGCGCACGATCAGGGAATGGTACCGCCCCGCTTCGAACGGATTCCGGATTCCGGCGAAGAGTTCCGAGCCGTCGTGGAGAACCCGGGACGTCTTTCCGTGGCGGGGCGCGCCGGCCCGTTCCACGGATCCGCCGTGGAACGCCGCGATCGCCTGATGTCCCAGGCAGACCCCCAGCAGGGGGACCTCCGCGCGCTCGGCCGCCGCGATCGTCTCGAGCGACCGGCCCGCGTTCTCCGGCCGGCCCGGGCCGGGTGAGACGACGATCGCGGAGGGACGGCGCGCGACCACCTCCTCCGGATCGAAGCGGTCGTTGCGAGCGACAAGGACGTCGGGGTCGAGCTTCCCCAGGGCCTGGACGAGATTCCAGGTGAAGGAGTCGTAGTTGTCGACCACGAAGATCATGCGACGACCCGTCCCCGCGCGATCTCGACCGCGCGGACGAGCGCCTCGGCCTTGGACTCCGCCTCCCGGTACTCGTTTTCCGGAACCGAGTCGGCGACGATCCCCGCTCCCGCCTGGATGCGACAGATCCCGTTTTCCACGACCGCCGTCCGGATCGCGATCGCCATGTCGAGATTCCCGGCGCAGTCCAGATAGCCGACCGCGCCTCCATAGATCCCGCGCCGGGAGCTTTCGAGCTCGTCGATCAGCTCCATCGCGCGGATCTTGGGCGCTCCTGTCAGAGTCCCCGCCGGGAAGCAGGCGGCGAGAGCGTCGATCGCGGTTTTCCCGCGCGCGAGCTCGCCGCGGACCTCCGAGACCAGATGCTGGACGTGCGAATAGCGCTCGATCTCCGCGTAGCGGGCGACGCGGACGCTGCCGATCTCGCAGACGCGGCCGAGATCGTTGCGGCCGAGGTCGACCAGCATGACGTGCTCCGCCCGCTCCTTCGGGTCGGCGAGAAGGCGCGCGGCGAGAGCGGCGTCTTTCTCCGGAGTCGCCCCGCGGCGGATCGTACCTGCGATCGGGCGCGTTTCCACTTCGCGGCCCCGACACCGCACCAGCATTTCCGGAGACGCGCCGAAGACCGCCGCCTCCTGCGTCTCCAGGTAGAAGAGGTAGGGCGACGGGTTGAGCGTACGCAGCGCTCGATAGACCTCGAAGGGATCGACGCCGAGCGTCCCCTGCCAGCGCTGGGACAGGACGACCTGGTAGATCTCCCCGGCGAGGATCGCCTCCCGGGCGGCCTCGACCGCGCGCAGGAAAGTCGCTTTCGGTACCGCGGGAGCCAGGGGCGAACCGGAGTCGCGCGCGTCGGCGGCGACGGAGGACGCCGCCCGAGAGGGATCGGACACGAGTCCTTCGAGCCGGTCGAGCCGCGAGAGGGCCTCTTCCGCGGCGCGCGCGCCGCTTTCGGCTCGCGAGAGATCGGCGCACGTCAGCAGCAGGAGGCGATGGCGGGCGTGGTCGAACGCGACGATCGAGTCGAAGAGGAGGAAGAGGGCGTCGGGCATCCCGCCTTCGCGGGCGTGTCGGTCCGGAACCTCCTCGAACAGCCGCGCCGCGTCGTAGGTCAGATAGCCGACCGCGCCCGCGCAGAGAGGCGGAAGGTCGGGGTCGGTCACGAAACCCTCGCGGACGGCGAGAGCGGCGAGCGACTCGAGCGCGCCGGCGCCGGCCGGCTCGGGTCGGCCGTCGCGTTCGATCACGACGTTTCCATCGCGGACGATCAGGCGCACCGACGGCGCGACGCCCAGGAACGTGTAACGCGCGATCGTCTCGCCTCCTTCGACGCTCTCGAGCAGGAAGCATTCGGCGCCGGAGCTCTTGAGCCGCCGGAAAAGGTCGACCGGGTTTCGATCGTCGCCGGGAAGCTCGCGCGCGACCGGAAACGCCCGGCCGTCGGAGCGGGCGAGAATCGAGCGTTTCTCCTCTCCCCGGCGGCTCACGAGGGGCGCCCTCCGATCAGGATCCGCGCGACTTCTTCGCGGGTGACGTCGGCAACGCCGAAGAGCCGGGCCTGGGCGGCGGCCTGGACAGCGAACATTTCCAGGCCCGAGACGGCCCGGCAACCGGCGGCGCGCGCCGCACGGACGGTCGACGTCTCTCGACCGTCGCGCCGGTAGACACAGTCGAAGACGAGCGGGCGCGTGTCGAGCACCCGAACGGGAATGGCCGGCGGGTCGTCGGGCAGCCAACCGACCGGGGTCGCATTGACGTAGAGGTCGGCCTCGGTCTCTTCGACCCCCGCCCACGCGATCGAATCCGTCCCGAACCTCGTCGCGAGCGCGTCGGCTTCGGAATCGCGCCGTCCCGCGACCGCGACCTCGTAGCCGAGCCGCTTCGCCGCGACGATCGCGGCCCGCGCGACGCCACCGGTTCCGAGAATGACAGCAGTCCTCCCTTCGCCCGTATCGTGATCCGAGAGGGGATCGAAGACCCCGTCGACGTCCGTGTTTTCGGAGCGCCAATGCCTTCTCTCGGGAAGAAGCGTGTTGGCGGCGCCGGTCGCGGAGACGTCTTCGCCCGGCACTCCGACTTCGGCGGCGCGGATCTTCCACGGCTGCGTGATCGAAAAGCCTCGAAACGGCGGATCGAGCTCGATCTCGAAGGGGCGTTCCCGATCGAAATCCGACACGGGTATCGGGAGATACACGAACGGCATCTCGCGGGAGCGAAAAAGCGCGTTGTGGACCGGGGGAGACAGCGAGCCCGATGGGTCCGCCGCCACGATCCCGAAAGCCGCTTCGGGCAGTCGGGGCCGGTCGGTCTCGTAGACCTCGAGGAGCTCCGAGAGAGGCGGCTGTCCCGATGCGGTCGGACGGCCGACCGATCCGTAGACGAGCGCGCCGCCGAAGAGCGCGGCCAGGACCCTGCCGGGAGCGCTCGCCGGGCCCATCGGGAACACCGTCGTCGCGCCGTCGGCGCAGCGGCGCTGGATCTCCGCCAGGTCGAGGCTCGCCCGCAGATGTGCCGCCCCGGCCACCAGCTTCACCGCGAAGGCTCCCGTCTGACGCATCGCGGTCAGACGCGCCTCCCAGTCGGGAGGAAGGCCGAACGGGAAGTGCGACGAGACGAGGAGCCGGCGCCGGTCCACGAGAGTTCGGTCGTCGGCGAGCCCGCTCGCGTGCTCGACGTCCACGAGGGCTCCGGCCGCGGCCGCGTCCGAAACCAGCCGTCGGTACTCCTCGGCCGAGCCGTCGAAGTGTCCGCCTTCCCGGACGCTTCTCCAGGTCATGATCACCGGGCGCGGGTCCACGTCGGCGAGCGCGGTGGCCGGGATCTTTTCGGGCGCCCCATCCAGGCGGTACTCGATCGCGTTCGCCCGCGCGGGGATGGCCGCGGCGAGCCGCCTCGCGTCGGCCAGATCGCGCGGCGCGAGCGACGCGACGTGGGCGGGAAGCGAAAGCGTTCTGTCTCTCAAAACGAAAACCCCCGAGCCCTTTCGGGCTGGGGGTCCGTTTGCTTCATCTTCGCCCCGCCCGAAAGATCTTCGGCAGGGCGTGGATTCGCCCTACCTGTTTCCCTCCCGCCAGCACAGGACCGAGCGACCGATCATCGCGCGCAGGATATCAAACGGGCGCCGCTTTCTTCCAACGCGTGCCGCCCGGCAGGTCTTCCAGCACGATCCCGCGGGCCGCGAGCTCGTCCCTGATCCGGTCGGACTCCGCGAAGTCCCGCCTCTTCCGGGCCGCGTTTCTCGCGGCGATCTGCGCCTCGATCTCGGCCGGGAGGGGCTCCGCGCGCATTTCCACGTGAAACGGAATCACACCAAGCACCTTGTCCGCCGTCTCGATTGCGAGACGCGCAATCTCGGCCCCTTTTGCATCGAGCGTACGCTCGTCGAAGGCCTTGTTGATCTCGGTCAGGAACGGGAACAGAGCGCCAAGAGCCTGGGGCGTGTTCAAGTCGTCATCCAGGGCGGAGCTGAAGGCGCGGAGGAATTCCTCTGAGCGCTCTTCGGCAGGGAATGGCGATGGTTTGGATCCCAACGCCGCGCCGAAATCCGTGAGTCGGTCCCAGGTCGTAAAAATGTGGTCGACGGCGACAGCCGCCCCAGCGAGCGCCTCCCACGTGAAATTCAGCTTCTTCCGATACGGCACCGAGAGCAGGAGATACCGCACGGCGGCCGGATCGTCGCGCCGGGCGAGCACGTCGTCGAGCGTGTAGAAGTTCCCCTTCGACTTCGCCATCTTTTCGCCGTCCACGATCAAGTGCTCCGCGTGCAGCCACACCTCGACGAAAGGATGGCCGGTCGCGCCCTCGCTCTGGGCGATCTCGTTCTCGTGGTGCGGAAAGACGTTGTCCACCGCGCCGGTATGGATGTCGAAGTGCTCGCCCAGATATTTCATGCTCATCGCGGAGCACTCGATGTGCCAGCCGGGTCTCCCCTCTCCCCACGGCGAGGGCCACGAAGGCTCGCCCGGCTTGGCCGCCTTCCACACCGCGAAGTCCCGGACGTCTTCCTTCTCGTACTCGTCGTCGGCGACGCGCTCGCTGCGCCGAGTTCGGTCGAGGTCGATCCCGGAGAGCTTTCCATACCCGGGAAATGTCGAGATGCGGAAGTACACCGATCCGTCCGACTCGTAGGTGTGGCCGCGCGCGTCGAGCCGGCGAATCAGGTCGATCATCTCCGGAACGTGCTCGGTCGCCCGCGGATACCCCTCCGCGGGCTGGACGTTCAGCCGCCGGATGTCGCGGAAGAACGCGTCGGAGTACTTCGCCGTGAAATCGGCCAGAGGCAGGCCGGCCTCCTGCGCGCCGCGGATCGTCTTGTCGTCGACGTCGGTCAGGTTCATGACCTGCGTCACGCGGTGCCCGCCCGCCCGGAAATGACGACGGAGCACGTCTTCGAAGACGAACGTCCGCAGATTCCCGATGTGAACGACGTTGTAGACGGTCGGCCCGCACGTGTACAGCCGGACGTGGCCCGGTTCGAGCGGCGCGAAGTCCACGAGCCGGCGTCCGAGCGTGTTCTGGAGCTTCACCACGCTCCCCGCGCGCGGCGCCGCTCGATCTTTCTCCAGGTCAGGTCCTTCTTGAGCCCTCTCAACCGGTCCACGAAGAGGATCCCGTTCAGGTGGTCCGTCTCGTGAGAAAGGGCGCGCGCGAGCAGGCCGCTTCCCTCGATTTCCCGGACCCGAAGATCCGCATCGGCCGCCCGCACGACCACCCCGGCGGGGCGCACGACCTTCTCGGCCACATCGGGGACCGAGAGGCAGCCCTCTTCCTCTTTCTGCTCCCCCGACGTCGAAAGAATCACCGGGTTCACGAGGACGATGATGGCAGAGGGGTCTTCGCCGACCGAGAGGTCCACGACCGCGACCCGCCGATTGACTCCGATCTGGGGCGCGGCGAGCCCGACGCCGGGCGCCGCATGGCACGTATCGAGGAGGTCCACGATCAGGGCGGCGAGGCCGGCATCCGAGGAAACGACCTCTTCGTTCTGGGAGAGCAGGCGCGCGTCTCCCCAGCGAACCAGGTCCCGGATCGACATCGGGGGAGACTAGCAGCCCGACGCAGCGGTCTCCTCGATTGTCCTCGCGCATCCAAATGGTGTCCGGGGGAAGGGACAGTCGCGCGAAGCCCGGCTTCCGGAGGGTCATCGAATCTTCTCATTCGAGAGCACTTAGTTCGCGGATCCCCGCCTCGCCTGATGGCACGGGCATCGCTCTCTCTTCCTGACGGAGGAATGCCGATGAGCTCGATCAAGCGACTCTTCCTGGGCGTGGCGACGACGCTCCTGACGGTCGCGACCGGTTTCTCGCAATACGACACGACTTCGAGACCGACCTATTCCGATCGCCCGTCCGACGGCCAGCGCAACGGTTACTCCTATCTGCGCGAGACCGTGGGCGGCGTGACCGTTGCCTCGCGCTGGAACGGCCGCGTGACGGCCCGGCGCAACATGCCGATCGCGGCGGGTGACGAGATCCTGGTCTCCGAAGCGGGTCGCGCCGAGGTCGGGCTCGCCGATGGCAATCTGCTGTTCGTGGGGGGCGGGACCCGCGCGCGGTTCTCCTCGCTCTCCGATCAGCAGGGGGAGAACGACCAGTTCTCCGCGATCGACCTGCGTGACGGGTCCGTGGTTCTCGCGGCGAGCGGGGCCGATCAGGGATCGCTTCCGCGAATCGACACCGAGGACGCCACGGTCTACCTTTCGGCCGGCTCTCGGGTCCGGGTCAACGTGGACCCGCGGCGCGGAACGGTCGTCGTCGTGCGCGCCGGCTCTGCCGAAGTCCGAACGCGCTCCGACAGCTACACCTTAGACGCCGGTCAGTACCTGATGGCACAGGGGGACGAAACTCCCGACATCTCCCGCGGCGTGTTCTCGCGCGACCGGTTCGACCTCTGGTGCTCCGACCGGCTCGAAGGTCTTTCCTCCGAGACAACGCGGAGCGTCTCGGCGCGCTACGTCGACGAAGACTATGCGAACGACGTCGTCGCGCTCGACGGCTACGGCGACTGGGAATACAACTCCACCTACTCCGCGAACGTCTGGGTCCCGCGTGTCGACATCAACTGGACGCCGTACTCCTACGGGAGCTGGTACTACACACCGATCGGCCTGACGTGGTGGTCGTCCGATCCGTGGGGCTGGTATCCCTTCCACTACGGCAGCTGGTTCTTCGACGTCGGCTTCCATCACTGGTGCTGGGCGCCGTCGTACGTGTACTCGCCGGCGTGGGTCTACTGGGGCTACGCATCGAACTACGTCGTCTGGTGCCCTGTTGGGTACTACTCGTACTACTCCCCCTGGTTCAACAACTACTACCGGTCGTGGGGCTGGACGGGCGGATACAGCCGCGCCCAGAACCTCGTGTTCGCCCTCTCCGGCACGTTCAAGACCTCGAAGGTCGACTTCGGCGGATGGAACTTCGTCGCCGCCCGGTCTTTCGCGAACACTTCCGAGCGGCTGCCGATCGTGCCCGGCTCCCGGATCGCTTCGACCCTCGGCGACCAGATTGCGATCTCGGGCAAGCCGATCGTCGTCGGCTCGCGGGGCGATTCCGTCGCGCAGGCGATCCAGAACTACGTCCGGGAGGCGCCGGCCCGGATCGAGCGCACCCAATCGAGGGACGCGACCCGGCTCGCGCCGGTTCTCGCTCGCGAGAAGACCCTGCCTCAGTCGACGCTCGATGCTCTGCAGGAGCGGGCGGTCGTGACGGGCCGCGGCCGGATCGCGGGACCCGGCTCCGAAGAGCTCGCGTCCCGGGGAACGCGGGTCGAGCGCGGGCGGTCGGTGACCGAGTTCCTGGGCGGCCGGGCCGGCTCCGGGAAGGGCGCCGTCATCGACCGGGGGTCCCCGCTCGCTCGCGGCCGCCGTGCGGGTGAAGCACCCGTCGTCTCGGGGGACTCGGCTCGCGAAGCGCCGGCGGCAGTCGGCCCGCGCAACGAAGACGCCTGGCGGGGCCGGGGCCGGGACATCGGCCGCGTGCCGGCTCCCGACGTCTCGAGCCCGGGCCGTGAAGACCGGGGTCGCGGACGGCCGGAGATCGCTCCGCGCGAGGGAAGGGGGCCGGATCGGTCCGCGCCGGCTCCCGCGGCGGAGGAGTGGCGCGGGCGCGCCCCCGAGTCGAAGCGCGAAGCGCCGCGACCGTCCGTCGACCGGCCCAACCCGGGCAAGTCCCCCTCCCGTCAGGAATCGTGGCGCGGTCTGCCCGAATCGCGGCCGGCGGCGCCGGCCTTCGAGCCGCGCGCTTCGGAAGGCTGGCGGGGCCGCTCGGACGTCCCGCCCGCCCGCCGCGTGATCGAGGGCGCCGTTCCGGGCCGTCGCTGGCAGCCGGAGACGGAGAACGCGCCCCGCGCCCGGGAAAGCGCCCGCGAGCTCGACTGGCGGCAGCGCGGCGTCGAGAGAGCGAGTCCCGCGCCGAGGGAGTATCGCGCCGATCCGCGCGAGTACCGGTCGCCCGCTCCGCGCGAGTACCGGTCACCCGCTCGGCGCGAGTACCGCCCCGATCCGCGTGAGTATCGCGCTCCCGCGCCTCCGCGGGAGTACCGCGAGCCTCCGCGGGAGTACCGGTCGGCGCCGGCGCCTCCCCCGCGCGAATACCGCGAGCCGCCGCGCGTCGAACGCGGCCGGGAATACTCCGCCCCGCCTTCGCGGCCGTCCGCTCCCCAGGGCGACAGGGGCCACGGCAAGAACCACAAGGGTTGATCCCGCATCGATCGGGGTTTCCTCTTCGTCACACCGCGCCTTCGGGCGCGGTTTTTTTTGGCGCCCGCGCGGCCGGCTCGGCCGGCGCCTCATGGGAAACTACAATTCCGATCCGATGAGCAGCCTGCGTCCGTCGACCTTTCTGGGCAGCGCCCTGTTCGTCTTCTACTGCACGGCCGTCGGGGTCTACCTCCTGCTGCGACCGTGGACGTCCGGCGTCGGAGGCGGAGGGTGGACGGCTTCCGGCTTCTTTCGGGGTTTCGTTTCGGGTCTGGGCCTCGTTCACCTCTTTGCCGGCGCGTCGGACCTGAAAGTCCTCTCCCGGCAGCTCTCGCAGGACGACCCGCCGGCGGGGCGCATTCATCCATGAAATCCTTCTACGTCACGGAACGGAGCGCGATCGGGGACGACGCGTTCCTGCGGCTGCTCGAGAGACTCGGAGGCGCTGCCGAACTGACGGTCGAGCTCCGCGAGAAGGAAGCATCTGATTCCGAGATCCTGCGGTGGGCGAAGCTCGCGCGCACACGGCTCGAGCCCGAGGTGCCGATCTTGGTGAACCGGCGACTGGACGTGGCGCTCGCCGCAAAAGCCGACGGCGTTCACCTTCCCGCGGACGGTCTGCCCTTTCTCCGTGTCCGGGCCTCGGCTCCCCGGGGGTTCCGGGTAGGTGTCTCGACACATTCCGTCCAGGAGGCGGTTCACGCGATCGGCGAAGGCGCGGACCTCGTCGTGATCGGGCCGATCTTCGAGACCCCCTCGAAGAAGCCTTTCGGGCCTGCGCTCGGACCCGGGATCCTGGAAGACCTGCCGCCGCTCGAGACGCACGATTCGGAGGTCTTCGCCATCGGGGGGATCGACGAGGCACGCCTGGACGCGATGGCGCCGTTCCGGGACCGCGTCTCGGGCATCGCCGCCATCCGGCTCTTCCAGGAGACGGCGGATCCACGGGCGATCGTCGAGAGAGTCGGATGCCTGTGAGAACGCTCGACCGGATCAAGCCGATCGGCGAAAAGCTGCCCATCCTCGTGCGCCGCCTGATCGGGCCGCTCGCCGTCGTCGCGACGGTCATCGCCGTCGTGCTGCTGCTGACGGCGCTCCGGATCCCGACCACCAACGCGCGGGGGGACCGCGACTACGGAACGCTCGCGATCGGGATCGCCGTGGCCCTCGTCCTGACGCGAGTCCTCGATTACGTTTTCTTCGACGTCGCGTTCCGGCTCCGGCGGAAAACTCCCGCCCCCGCGCTCCTGCGGCAGCTCGTGGGACTCCTCGTCTTCGGAGTCACCGCGGCCATCCTGCTGCACGTGATCCTGCAGGTCGAGCTGACCGGAGTCCTCGCCACGTCGGCCGTGCTGACAGTCGTCATCGGCCTCGCGCTTCAGGAAACGCTCGGGAACCTTTTTTCCGGCCTCGCGCTGCACCTCGAAAAGACCGTCCAGGTCGGCGACATGATTCGATCGGGCGAGACCTTCGGAACGGTCGAGCAGCTCTCCTGGCGGGCGATCAAGCTGCGCACGATGGAAGGCAACGTGCTCTTGATCCCCAACAGCGTCGCGAGCCGGGAGCGCCTGGAAGTTTTTCCGCGGCCGGGTCGCCCCATCGCGAGGATCCTCCGGGTCGGGCTCGAGTACGACCATCCGCCCGCGCCCGCCCGCGAGGCGCTGGAGGCCGCGGCGCGAGACGTCCCGGGCGTCGCGGCCTACCCGGAGCCGGTCGCGTACGTCAAGAGCTTCGGAGATTTCTCGATCTCGTACTGGCTGGAGGACTACTCGAAGTTCCTCGACCTGGACTCGCAGATCCACGAACGCGTCTGGTACCGGCTCGACCGCGAGGGCATCCGAATCGCCTTCCCGCTGATCCGGCAGTGGCAGTATTCGGCGGGGACTTTGACCGCCGCCTCGCGCCGGGAGGCGGTCGAGTCCGCGATCGCGAGCGTCGACCTCTTCGCGCTCCTGTCCGACGACGCGAAAGGCCGCGTCGCCGACGGCGCGAGGGAGCGCCGCTTCGCAGCCGGCGAGACGGTCGTCAAGGAGGGGGACCGCGGCTCTTCGATGTTCGTGGTGGAGTCGGGCCGTCTCGGCGTCTCCGCCCACGGCACGGTCGGCCAGAGCCAGAGGCTCGCGGTCCTCGAGCCCGGGACCCCGTTCGGAGAGATCAGCCTCCTGACCGGCGACCCGCGCACGGCCACGGTCCGCGCGCTGACGGAAGCGACGCTTCTCGAGATCGACAAGTCGACGCTCCTGCCCATCCTCCGCGAGAACCCTTCGATCGTCGGGATGCTCGAGCTGACCATGCAGGAACGGCGCAAACGCGCCGCCGATGCCCTCGAAGCCGCGCGGCCCGATGCCGACCGGACGGCGGATCGGACCCCGCTGCGCCAGCGGATCGCGCGGTTCTTCGGCTTGAAGTGAGGGCGTGAAAGTCCTCCTCGGTCTCGACCTCACCGAAGTCGACCGCGTCGCCGCCGTCCTCGACCGCTGGGGGGACCGTTTCGTCCGCCGCGTCTTCCGGCCCGGGGAAATCTCGCCGCGCCGCCGTCATCCTCGCGCCCGGGCGGAGCACGTCGCCGGCCGGTTCGCGGCGAAGGAGGCGGCGATGAAGGCGCTCGGAGTCGGCTGGCGCGGTCTGGCGTTCCGCGACGTCGAGGTCGGGCGGGACTTTCGCGGAAAGCCGACCCTCTCGTTCCACGGCCGCGCGCTGGACCGCTCGCGCGAGCTGCGCATCGCGCGCACGGAAGTATCGATCACCCACACGGCCACGATGGCGGCCGCGGTCGTCGCGCTGCTGGCGGAGGAGTAGCGCCCGGGCGTCGCGCTCACCCGACACCTGCTATCTTTCCGGGCTTTGACGATGACGACTCCGGGCGACTACAAGGCGACGCTGAACCTCCCGAGAACCGACTTCCCGATGAAGGCGGACCTCCCTCGGCGCGAGCCCGAGAGGCTCGCGGCGTGGGAGAAAGAGGGGCTCGAGGCGGTCGTGCGCGCCGCGTCTGCCGGACGGCCGCGCTTCATCCTCCACGACGGGCCGCCGTACGCGAACGGGAACATCCACATCGGCACGGCGATGAACAAGATCCTCAAGGACTTCATCGTGCGCAGCCATTCGATGCTGGGCTTCGACGCTCCGTACGTTCCGGGCTGGGACTGCCACGGCCTGCCGATCGAGCGCCAGGTGGACCGCGAGCTCGGCGACCGGAAGCGGGGCATGTCCGCCGTCGAGATCCGGCGCACCTGCCGGGAATACGCCGAGCGCTACGTCGCGATCCAACGGGACGAGTTCCGGCGCCTGGGAGTCGGCGGCCGGTGGGACCGGCCCTACCTGACGATGAGCCGCGAGTACGAGGCCGAGATCGCCCGGGTGTTCGGCGAGTTCTATCGGAAGAACCTGGTCTACCAGGCGCTGAAGTCGGTGCGCTGGTGCCCGACGGACCGGACGGCGCTCGCCGAGGCGGAGCTGGAGTACGAGGAACGCACCGACCCCGCGATCGACGTCGCCTTCGAGCTCGGTCCGGAGGCGCTCGACCGGTTCCGGAACGCCGACCTTCCCGCGGGCACCGAAAACCTCCCCGTCTTCGCGGTCATCTGGACGACGACGCCGTGGACGATTCCGTCGAACCTCGCGATCGCCGTCCATCCCGAAGAGCGGTATCAGCTGGTCTCGGCGCGAAACCGGCTCTACGTGGTGGCCGAGAAGCTCGCGGCGGAAGTCGCGCGCCGTCTCGGCTGGAAGGATTGGAACGTGCGGGGGGTCGTGCCCGGCTCGCGGCTGGTCGGGCTGCAGTACCGGCACCCGCTCGGCAGCGAGATGCGCGGGACGCTCACCCCCGAGGAAGAGGCGCGCTCGTTCCGTTTCGTCGCCGGCGATTACGTCACGATGGACGCGGGCACCGGCCTCGTCCATACCGCGCCGGGAGCCGGCGAGGACGATTTCCAGACCGGCGTCCGGGAGAATCTGCCGATCCTGTCGCCCGTCGACGACGCGGGCCGCTTTACCACGGTACCCAGGTACCAGGGCAAAAAGGTGCACGACGCCAACGCGGAGATCGTGAAGGATCTGGAGGCCGCCGGCGCGCTCCTTCACTTCGAGCCGGCTTTCCGCCACGAGTATCCGCACTGCTGGCGGTGCAAGAACCCGGTCATCTTCCGAGCCACCGTCCAGTGGTTCATCCGGCTCGACGAGCCGTCGGCAGACCTCCGGGCCGGCTCGCTCGACGCGATCCGGCGCGTGCGCTGGGTGCCGCCTTGGGGCGAAGCCCGGATCTCCGGAATGGTCGAGAACCGGCGCGAATGGCTGATCTCGCGGCAGAGGCGCTGGGGGTCCCCGATCACGCTTCTCTACGCGATGCGCGACGGCGAGCGGGCGGGCCTCTACCCATGGAGCGACTCGGAGGAGGAGCAGCGTCGGTTCTTCGGCAACGTCGAAGCGATCTTTCGCCGGGAGGGGGCGGACGCCTGGTACGCACGGCCCGCGGTCGACTTCCTGCCCCCGGGGGCGGATCTGCGCGGGTTTCGCCCCGAGGACTTCGTGGCCGAGACCGACATCCTCGACGTCTGGTTCGACTCGGGCGTCTCGCACTCGGCGGTCCTGCGGCGCGGCCAGTGGCCCGAGCTCGTTCGCGGGGACGGCGGTCCCCCGGCCGACGTCTACGTCGAGGGACACGATCAACATCGCGGCTGGTTCCAGTCCTCACTGCTGACGTCCGTGGCACTCTTCCAGGAGGCGCCGTACCGGACCGTCGTCACGCACGGTTTCGTCGTGGACGGCGCGGGGCGCAAGATGTCGAAGTCGCTGGGGAACGTGATCGCGCCGCAGGATCTCATCAAGCGATACGGCGCCGACATCCTGCGGCTCTGGGTCGCGAGCCTTGACTACCGCGACGACGACCCGATCTCCGAAGAGATCCTGGCGCGCTGCGCCGAGGCGTATCGCAAGATCCGCAACACCGCGCGGTATCTGATCTCCAACCTGTACGACTTCGATCCGTCGGCGGACGCGGTCTCGCCGCGCGATCTCGCGCCCCTGGACCGCTGGGCTCTCCACCAGACCCGCCGGCTCGCGGCGCGCCTCGCCGACGCGTACGGCGATTACCAGTACCATCTCGTGTACCATTCCCTCGTCAACTTCTGCGCGACGACGCTCTCCGCCTTCTATCTGGACGTGCTGAAAGACCGGCTCTACGCCTCACCCCCGGCCTCCCCCGAGCGCCGCTCCGCGCAGACGGCGATGCACCGGATCGCGCGCTCGATCGCGACCTTCACCGCCCCGGTCCTGGCGTTCACGGCCGAGGAGATCTGGGAGGCGCTTCCCTCTCCGAAGGAACAATCGGTCCACGCCGTGCGTTTCGACGGCCTGGATGACCTTCCCGACCAGCCGCTCCCCGAAGAAGCCTGGGACCGCCTGATGAGGCTCCGCGAAGAAGCGGCGGCGCTGCTCGAGGCGGCGCGCCGGGAAAAGACGATCGGCTCCTCGCTCGAGGGCGCGATCGCGCTCACGCAAAACGAACAGCTCGCGAGCGACCGCACCGCGACCGGATCACAGGGCTCCGGCCTCGCCGACCTCTTCATCGTGTCGGAGACGATCGACGCCGGGTCTCCCGAAAGCGGCGGCTGGACCGAGTCCCAGGCCTATCCCGGCCTTCGGCTCCGGTTCGAAAAGGCGCGCGGGCGCCGGTGCGACCGGTGCTGGAAGGTGACTCCGGAAGCGGAGGCGGACGGGATCTGCGCGCGCTGCCGGCGGGCCCTCGAGTCCCGGGCTGCCGAGCCTGCGGGGGTCGCGCGATGAGCTATTTCCCGAGGCTGAAGGAGAGCGCGATCTACCGCACCGGCTACTTCCTCGTCTCGCTCGCCGTTCTTCTGATGGATCAGTGGACCAAGGGAGTCGTGATGCGGACGTTTCAGGTCCACGAGTCGCGCGAAATCGTCTCGGGGCTCTTCGATCTGACGTACGTGCAGAACAGCGGGGCCGCGTTCGGGCTGTTCGCCTCCGTGGACTCCTCCGTCAAGGCGATCGTGCTGAACAGCGTCGCCGTCCTCGTGTTCCTGATCGTCTCCGGCTACGCGCTGCGCTCCTCGCACAAGAGCGTCCGGCTCCAGGTCGGCCTCGCTCTCATTCTGGGCGGGGCCGTGGGCAACCTCCTCGACCGGGTGCGGTTCACCTACGTCGTGGACTTCCTGGACTTTTCGATTTCCGGCCACCACTGGCCCGCTTTCAACCTCGCGGACTCGGCGATCTGCGCGGGGGTCGCCCTTCT
>QHVV01000074.1 GCA_003222385.1 Acidobacteriota bacterium | reverse complement strand
AGATGCTCAAAGGTAGGTTTCGCGCTAGATCCGTGAAGGAGTTCAGTATGCGACGCTCTTCGATCACCCGCGCCCTCATCCTGGCGGTGTTCGCGATCATTCCCCTCGGCGCCCGTTACCAGCTGGTGCTTGCCCAGGACCAGTTCGAGCACCCGAAATTTCCCCCGGCCCCGCACGAGCGTCAGCAGCCGGCGGTCGAGCGTAACCTCAAGGTTTTTGACGTGCTCGACTTCGACGTCTTCAGCAACCAGAAGTGGGATCGCCTCGGAGAAAGCCACGCCGCTGACATCATCGTCACGTGGCCCGATGGCCACGAGACCCAGGGCATCCAAAAGCACATTGAGGACCTCAAGGGCCTCTTCGCCTGGGGCCCCGACATCAGGATCAAGGTGCATCCGATCCGCTTCGGTTCGAGCAGCTGGACCGGCGTCACGGGCGTGATGACCGGCACCTTTACCCGCCCTATGCCCAGCCCGGGCGGCACCACGATCGCGCCCACGGGTAAACGCTTCGCAATCGGGATGGCCACAATCGGTCACTGGAAGGGTGGAAAGATGGACCACGAGTGGCTCTTCTGGGACAACCAGGAGTTCATGAAGCAGATCGGACTCGCGAAGTGAACGCCGCACCGACGACGCTCAGTCGTCTGACGCTCGCTGCTGGTAATCGGCGGCTTGGGCGAAACGCAATCGCGGCCTAGCATGGCGTTGCAGCGGACCCTCGCTTTCGCTCGGGCCGCTCGCTGCGCCCGCTCGGCTCGCCGCTGAATGCCCGACCGTTAGGCGACCGGATAAGATAGCGGGTCTTGTAAAGGAGCAGTGCGATGGAGAGGTTGGAGGTTAGCGCTCGAATGACTGTCCGAGAGGGGAAGCTTGGCGGATTTAGGCGCCAAGCGGCTGAATGCATCAAGCAGACGAAGGAGAAGGACACGAAGACGCTGCGCTATGACTGGTTTCTAAGCAATGACGAGACCGAGTGCGAGATCCGTGAGGCCTATCGCGGGTCCAAGGGTCTAGTCGAACATCGGATGCATGTTGGCGACGCCCTGGAGAAGCTGTTCAGCGAATTTGCAGAGGATCATATGGTCAGGGTGTACGGGAAGCCATCGCCAGAGCTTCTGGAAATGGCGAAGCGAATGCCGGAAGGTAGTGTCAGATGGTATTCCTTTCTTCAGGGACTTGAGTCCTGAGGCCTGCGAGGACCGGTCGCCTAACATGGCGTTGCAGCGGACTCGCCGCCCTCACATTCGCTCGGGCCGCTCGCTTCGTTCGCATCGGCTCGCCGCTGACGCGCCGCCCGTTAGGCGCCTCGCATGCCGGTGTCCTCGCGTGCTCCCGCGTGACCCGATCGGCAATCGGGATCTCTCCCCTTCACTCCCTCCAACTTCCTTGACTCCGCTTCGCCGCCTTCCATACCCTTCCCCTAGAACCGAATATCGCCGAAAGGACATTTGGATTTCCTATCCCTCAGGAGGAGCAGTTCATGGGCAAGCTCATCATGTGGAACTTGATGACCCTGGACGGCATGTTCGAGGGCCCGCAGCCGTGGGACCTCGACTGGCACGAGTACGCCTGGGGCGATGAACTCAAGCGATTCTCGCTCGAGCAGGGGCAGGAGGCGGAGGCGCTCCTCTTCGGCCGCCGCACTTACGAGGGCATGGCGGCACACTGGGCCACGGCTACGGGCGAGACCGCCGAGTTCATGAACGCGGTGCCAAAGTACGTGTTCTCGCGCACGCTCGAGCGCGCCGACTGGGCCAACAGCACGTTGGTGAAGGAGGACGCCGGAAAGGCGGTGGCGCGACTGAAAGAGCAGCCGGGGAAGGATCTCTTCGTCTTCGGCAGCGCCGACCTCTCCGCCACGCTGATCCGCCACGGGCTCTTCGACGAGTACCGCATCGGGCTCGTGCCGGTCACGCTCGGCGAGGGCAACCCGCTGTTCAAGCCTGATTCCGAGCCGGTGAGGCTGCAACTCCTGCAGTCGCGGCCGCTCGGCGAGCGCTGCCTCCTGCTGCGCTACCAGCCAGCCGCCGTCGCGACGGCCGCGCACTGAGCCGACGGCGCTCTAACAAGGTCGTTGCTGTCATGCGGCGGGTTGGTGACATGGGAGTTCCATCGTGGCAAGGCTCCAGCGGCAACCATCGCGGTCAAGAAGAGCTGATGCCTAACATGGCGTTGCAGCGAATGCCCCGCCCGCGTTTTCTCAAGATGCGGTCCGGCACCCGCCGCTCTGTCCTAGTCCGGGCGCACGCTGGCACGGGTCGCTCGCTCGGGTCGCCGCTGAACGCCCGACCGTTCGGCGGACTGCTGCACGTCATCTTTAGAGGAAAGACATTCGACTCATGAGTCAGTGGGAGCATCTTTTCATTGACGGGGAGTTCATGTCCCGCGCTCGCCTGCTCTCGGGTCTGACGGTCGAGCAGGTGAGCGTGCGGCCACCTGGGCTCCCGCATACGATCTACGAGGAGCTCTGGCACACAACCAAGTGGCAGTCGATCGTCGTTCAATGCGATGAACCAGCCGCAGCTGCATGGATCGACGGGGGACAGGACTTTCCCTCAGAGGCTCCTGGCAAGGAGCGCATGTGGGAGGATCTCGTCAGTGAGTTTCTCGCCGGGTCGGAGACGGCAGTAGAGTTAGGGCGCTCGCCTGAGGCGCTGATGGAGGAAGTGGGCCCGGGCGTCACGCTTGCCGAGAGGCTCGAGAGCTTGGCCGTTCATAATGCTTACCACCTCGGGAAGATCGTTGCCCTGCGTCAGGTCATCGATGCGTGGCCCCCACCGGGGTAGGTCCAGTGGCTCTCAGGCGTATCCAGGGACCGACATGGTGACATTGAACTGAGTGACGACGGGAGATGCACCCAAGAATGACTAGCCGGGCCCTCAACCATCTCACCTCGTGGCGGCGGACAGTCAACTAGGTCAGGCGGCTGGCCCCGAGACGGTGACTGAAGTGTCGGACACGGCAGACCTGAGTATGCCGGTGCGGTGCCGAATGTGCCGCATTTGGCCGGCAGAGGACTTCCGCTCGCGTTTCCTGACCGAGGCTGGCTGTCCGCACCTTGCCTCGACAGTGTGCGCCTCTATCTTGACTCCTCCGAAAGGCCAGCTAGGTCGCGCGGCCTAACATGCCGTTGCAGCCGACCCGCTCCCGAGCCTTGCTTGTCGGAGTGCTCAAATCTCACAACTTGACGCAGACGTTCTTCGCTTCGGTGAAGAAATCGAGAGATTCAAACCCGCCCTCGCGCCCGAGGCCGCTTTCCTTCATTCCGCCGAAAGGAACGCGAAGATCCCGCAGTAGCCACGTGTTGACCCACACCGTCCCGCTCTCGATCGCCGCGGCGACCCGATGGGCCTTCTGGAGGTCCTGGGTCCAGACGCTCGCCGAAAGTCCATAGCGTGTGCTGTTGGCATACGCAATCGCCTCCTCGGGAGAATCGAAGGGTGTGACGGTGACGACCGGCCCAAAGACCTCCTCCTGCATCACGCGCCTCTGGCAGTCGAGGCCAGCGATCACGGTCGGCTCCAGAAAGTAACCGTCGGCAACGCGCTCCGGGAGATTCTCGGGACGCTTTCCGCCGACGAGAATGGTGCCCCCTTCCTCTCTCGCGAGCTCAACGTAGCCTTCGACCTTGCGAAGGTGCGGCTCGGTGATGAGCGCGCCCACGTCGGTCGTAGCGTCCTGCGGATCTCCGATCCGGAGCTTCTTCGTTGCCCCCAGAAAGCGGTCGACGAACTCCTCGTAGACCGTTTTCTCGACGAATAGACGCGATCCGCAGAGGCAGATCTCCCCCTGATTGGCGAAGCTCGACTGAATCGATGTGGCGACGGCCTGCTCGAGATCGGCGTCGGCGAACACGATGTTCGGGTTCTTGCCTCCGAGCTCCAGGGACACTTTCTTGAAAAGCGGTCCCGCGCGGGCCATCACGTCCGCGCCCGTTTTCGTCCCTCCGGTGAACGAGATGAGCGGGACCTTCGGATGCGACGTGAGGGCGCGGCCGGCGCTTCCTCCGGGGCCGTGCACGATATTGACGACGCCGGGCGGAATGCCCGCCTCCAGGGTCAGTGCGGCAAGCCTGTCGGCGGTCAGCGGTGTGAGCTCCGAAGGCTTGGCCACACAACAATTCCCCGCGGCGATGGCCGGAGCGATCTTCCAGGTCAGAAGGTACAGCGGTAGGTTCCAGGGTGAGATCAGCCCGGCGACGCCGAGAGGCTGTCGGATGGTGTAGTTGAGCGCCCGGTCGTCCGTGATGTGGCACGCCGTTTCGGCGTGCAGAATCGCCGTCGCAAAGAAGCGAAAGTTCCGGATGGCTCGGGGCACGTCGATCCGGCGGGCGAGCGCGATCGGCTTCCCACCGTCTTCCGATTCGAGCTGCGCCAGCTCGTCGAAGTTCTCCTCGATGAGGTCGGCAACCCGGATCAAGAGCCGGGATCGTTCCTCGGCGGGTGTCCTGCGCCACGAGTCGAACGCGCGGGCCGCGGCGACGACTGCGGCATCGACGTCTTCGGGGCCGCTTTCCGCAGATTCGCCGATGACTCCTCCCGTCGCCGGGTTGACGTTCGGAAGGTATCGTCCCGAGCAGGGCGGCCGGAACTGGCCATCGATGAAATTGAGGACACGTTTCACTGCGGGAGATCCTATCGCGCGATAAACATGGACTCCGTGGCGAGCGAGCCATTCCCGCGGCGTTGACCGCGCTCGACAGTTTGAATCGGTTCGGGCATTCTGGTACGAAGCACGCCAAGATGGAAAAAGAAAAGCCCCGCGGTCCTCTCTATTACGCGGACTACATCCAGCTCGATCGGCTGCTTGGCAGCCAGCAGATGCAAAGCGCCCTCTACGGCCGGCCTGCACACGACGAGATGCTCTTCATCATCGTTCATCAGGCTTACGAGCTGTGGTTCAAACAGATCCTGTGGGAACTCGACGCGGTGCTCGCGACCTTTCGAGGCTCTCCCGTCCCGGAGGAGGAACTCGGGCAAGCGGTCCTGCGTTGCGGGCGCATCGTCGAGATCCAGCGGGTTCTGATTCAACAGGTCGACGTTCTGGAGACCATGACTCCTCTCGACTTCCTCGATTTCCGCGACGATCTGATCCCGGCCTCGGGCCTTCAGAGCGCTCAATTCCGGCTGATCGAGAACAAGCTGGGAATGCGGCGCCAGGACCGCCTTCACGCCGCGCCCTACACGTCGCGCTTGAGCGCAGAGGATGCCGCGCGTGTCGAGGCTGCGGAGAAGGAGCCTTCTCTCTTCGATTTGATCGAGGGTTGGCTCGAGCGAACGCCCTTCCTCAACTTCGGCGATTTCGACTTCTGGCGGGAGTATCGACGGGCGGTCGACTCAATGCTCGCCGCCGACCGCGCTTCGGTCCGGGGCAACCCCATCCTGACGGAAGATGAGAAAGCCGCACAGCTGGCAGGAGTCGAGGCGACGGCACGCCGGTTCGCGAACGTGTTCGAAGAGGGGGCCAGCGAACCCCTACAAGTCGCCGCGTCGGGACGTCACTTCTCTAGGCGCGCACTCCAGGCGGCGCTCCTCATCAACCTCTACCGAGATGAGCCGATTCTGCACCTGCCCTTCCGGTTGCTCGCGCTCCTGGGGGATATCGAAAGAAATTTCACGACCTGGCGGCAGCGCCACGCCCAGATGGCGATGCGGATGATCGGCACCCGGATCGGCACCGGCGGCACGTCGGGTCACGAGTATCTCGACCGGGCGGCCGAGCGTCACAAGGTCTTCGCGGACCTCTCGGCTCTTTCGAGCTTCTTCATTCCCCGGTCGAAGCTTCCCAGGCTTCCTCCCGAGGTGAGGAGCCGGATGGGATTCCGATTCAACCCTCCGCAATGATCTTCAGCTCGACCGAGATCGGAACCGGGAGCGCGACGACGCCTACGGTCGTTCTCGTCGGCCGGCTTTGGAGCGTCTCGAAGAACTCCGCGTAAACCCGGTTGAACGCGGCGAAGTCGCGGTCGATGTTCGTCAGAAAGACCGTCACGTCGACCACCTTCTCGAGGGAGCTTCCGGCGTCCTCGAGTATTGCCTTGACGTTCTCGATGCACGCGCGCGTCTGAGCCTCGATGCCTTCGGGAATCTGCTCGGTCTCCCGATGGCGCGGGCCGATCCCGGATAGGAAGAGCAGATTGCCGAGCCGCCGAGCGTGCGGATAGGGACCGAGGGGCCGCGGTGCGCGCGAGGAAACGATGCCCGGCTTCCTCGGGTCGCGATTCACGCCGATATACTACGCGCGAGGTACGCCATGGAATCGAAGGCGCTGAATTTGGAGAGGTGGATCGACGAGCACCGGAGCTATCTCAAGCCGCCGGTGTGCAACAAGAAGGTCTTCGAGGGAGACGATTTCATCGTCATGGTCGTCGGCGGGCCGAACAACCGCAAGGACTACCACCTCGATGAGGGACCCGAGTTCTTCTATCAGCTCGAAGGCGAGATGGTCCTGAAGACGATCCAGGGCGGGAAGGCCGTGGACGTCCCGATTCGCGCCGGCGAGGTCTTCCTCCTTCCGCCGCGCACTCCCCACTCGCCCCAGCGGATGCCGAATTCCGTGGGTCTCGTCGTCGAGCGCAAGCGGCTCCCGCACGAAAAGGACGGGGTGCAGTTCTATTGCGACAACTGCAGTTCTCTGCTCTACGAAGAGTTCTTCACTCTCCATAACGTCGAGAAGGACTTTCCGCCCGTCTTCAACCGGTTCTTCGGCGACGAGAAGAACCGCACCTGTAAGAAGTGCGGCACCGTGATGACCGCGCCCGTCGGCTGATTTGCTGACGATCGACGTCCACACTCACATCCTTCCCGAGACGCTGCCCGACTTCCGGAAGGTGCCGGGGGGCGAACGGTTCGTTCAAATCGAGCATTACGCGCCCGGCCGCGCGCGTATGATCGTCAACGGCTCCCTGTTCCGCGAGATCGAGAGCAATAGCTGGAGTGTCGAGGCGCGGCTGGCAGAATGCGAGGCGGCGGGCGTCGACGTGCAGGTTCTCTCGACCGTTCCGGTCATGTTCAGCTACTGGGCGGAACCGGGTCCGGCGCTCGACCTCGCGAGGCATCTGAACGACCACATCGCCGGGGTCGTGGCCGCGCACCCTGCGCGTTTCGCCGGCCTCGGAACGATTCCGATGCAGAGTCCCGACCTGGCGATTGCCGAGCTCGAGCGGTGCGTGCGGGACCTCGGGCTCGCAGGTATCGAGATCGGCTCGAACGTCAACGGAGCGAATCTCGACAGCCCGGAGCTCTTTCCGATCTTCGAGGCGGCCGACACGCTTAACGCCGCGGTTTTCGTCCACCCGTGGGAGATGGCCGGCAGAGATCGAATGACGCGTTACTGGCTCCCCTGGCTCGTCGGGATGCCCGCGGAGGTCTCGCTCGCGATCTGCTCGCTCATCTTCGGCGGAGTGCTCGAGAGGCTGCCGGCCCTGCGGATCGCATTCGCACACGGCGGCGGCGCTTTCCCCGCGACGATCGGGCGAATCGTCCGAGGCTTCGAAGCGCGGCCCGATCTGTGCGCCGTTTCCAACGACGTTTCACCGCGTGAATACCTGCGGCGGATCTACGTCGACTCGCTCGTGCACGATCCGGTGACGCTGCGCTACCTCCTGGATTTGATGGGCCCCGATCGGATCGCCCTCGGCAGCGACTATCCCTTCCCGCTCGGCGAGCCTCGCCCGGGAGAGCTGATCGATTCGTGCGGATTCCCGAAGGAGACCCGTGAGCGGCTGCTGCACGGCACGGCGCTCGAGTGGCTCGGGCTTCCCCGGGCGCGCTTCGCTGGCGCAGTGCGGCTCG
>QHVV01000073.1 GCA_003222385.1 Acidobacteriota bacterium | reverse complement strand
CCTTTCGAGACACAGCACAAGCTCCTTCTCCTCGAAACTCTCTACGACGCCGGGCTCTCGCTCGGCTCCCTGCCGAGCGAGGACGCTCTCGTCGAGGACGTTCTCGGTCGGGCGGTCGGCGTGCTCGACGCCTCCCGCGGCTACCTGGCGACGTTCGGCGAAGGCGGAGCGCGAAAAGCGGAAGCGCGGGTCGGTTTTCCGCGGCGCCAGCCCGAGGGAGTCGTGGCGGAGGACGAGTTCCTGCGCGACGTGATGCGGTCGCCGAGCGCGGTGTCGCGGGAACGGTTCCGGTTCCTGCGCACGGCGGTTTCGGCGGCGGTCGGGGTGGCGATCCGCGCGCTCGTTCTCGCCGACAAGGAGCAGCGGCGCGGGGGACGCTTGTCGTTCGACGAGGACGACGCACGGTTTCTGACCTCCCTCGCCGGTCTCTCCGGAATGGCGATCGAGAACCGGCGGCATCTGGAACGGTTGACGCGCGAGCGGGAGCGGCTCGAGGAAGAAAACCGCCGCCTGCTGGACGAGACCGGCCGTTCCGCGGCCGGCCGGCTCTTCATCGGCGACTCGCCGGCGGCCCGCCGGGTTCTCGATCTCGTGGGCCGCGTCGCGAACTCGAGGATCTCCGTTCTGCTGACGGGGGAGAGCGGCACCGGCAAAGAACTCGTCGCCCGCATGATCCACGCGCGGAGCGAGCGGGCCGAAAAGCCCTTCGTCCCGATCAACTGCGCGGCTCTGCCCGAGCCGCTGCTCGAGTCCGAGCTCTTCGGGATCGAGCGCGGCGTGGCGACCGGCGTCGAGCCGAGGCTCGGGAAGTTCGAGGTCGCGAGCGGCGGGACGCTCTTCTTGGACGAGATCGGCGACATGCCGCTCTCGCTGCAGGCGAAGCTCCTGCGCGTGCTGCAGGAGCGCGAGATCGAGCGCGTCGGCGGTCGGCGCCGCCTTCCGATCGACGTCCGGGTGCTCGCGGCGACGCACGCGCGGCTGCCGGAAAGGATTTCCCGAGGCGAGTTCCGCGAAGATCTGTATTACCGGCTCCGGGTAGTCGAGATCCCGCTGCCGCCTCTGCGGGAAAGGCGGGAAGACATTCCGAAGCTCGTGCGGCACTTCCTGGAGCGCTTCGCCGCCCGCGACGGACGCGAGGTTCCGCACGTGGATCGCGACGCCTTCGCGTCGCTGCTCGCTCACGACTACCCGGGCAACATCCGGGAGCTCGAGAACGTGCTCGAAGGGGCCGCCGCGCTCTCCCAGGCCGGCGTGATCCACCGGGAAGACCTCCAGTGGCTCCCCACGCTCGGCGCGGGCGGCGGCAAGGTCGCTCTCGACGGTGACAGCGCGCCGGCCAACCTCCGGGACTTGGAAGAGCTGCACGTCCAGCGGGTGCTGAAATTGGCCGGCGGAAACAAGAGCCGGGCGGCGCGCCTGCTCGGGATCAGCCGGCGGACCCTCTACCGGAAGAAGTACCTCGGCCGATAGACGCCGGCGAGTGTGACAGAAGAGCGCTGTATCTTTCTGGCGCGTTTTCTCGATAAGTCTCGTCTCAACACGGGTTTACCAAGTCAATCACTGCGCGTGTAGTCACCGAGCGCGCCGATCCGTCACACTCGGCTTCGGGGCGCTCGACCGCGGTTTTTTCGTCCAAGTCCTTTTTCTCCAAGGTGTTGCATCGGTGAAAGCCCGTCGCGCCCGCCTGGCAGATTGCTTGCGCTCTCGTTTCGTCCGTGACCGCAAAAACGACAGCAGCCTCAATCGCGCGCGAGCGGTTCGACGCCTCCGCCTTCCTGTGGGCGGCGCTCGTCGGAGAACTCGCGGCGGCGGTCAGCCTCCTCGCGTCGGGAAACGTCCCGCCCGTTCTGCTGCGCTCGCTCCAGCTGTTTCTCCGATTTTAGGGCCTGCCATGGATCGGCAGGGACCATCCGAGACCCTCGGGACGGGGGTTGCAGGCGCCGCGCGGCCGCCTGCCCGCCGTGCCCGCCGCGAGAAGGTATCCTGCTGCCCGAGGAGAAAACCCGCGAGCCCGGAACCGAACTGATGGCACAGCAAGGACCGGCACCGACCGAGCCCGCGACCGCGGCAGCGCCGGAGGTCTCGCTCACGATTCCCGTCGCGCCGGAAATGGAGATCGTCGCGACGGCCCAGGCGGAGGCGCTCGGCGAGTACATGGACATGTCCCGCGACAAGATCGACGAGGTCAAGCTCGCGCTGGTCGAAGCCTGCATCAACGCGTTCGAGCACGCGCACACGGAGGACAACCAGGTCCACATCACGTTCCGCGTGGGAGGGTCCGCCGGGGAGTGGCTGGAAATCGAGGTTCGCGACCGGGGCCGGGGCTTCGACGCGGAGGGCATCGAGTCGCCGAGCCCGCAGAAAACATTCGAAGAGAGGCGACGCCGCGGGTGGGGGCTCCACATCATCAAGAGCCTGATGGACGTGGTCGAGATCGCCTCGGGCGACTGGGGAACCCGAATTCTCATGAGGAAGTACAAGTGAGCGAAACCTGCAAGGTCTCAGTCGAGCGGCGAGGCGACGTGGCGGTCTTCTGGACCGACGGGTACATCAACAACCAGGGGGGGGAGGAGATCGCGAAGGAGGCTTATGCGGAGCTCGACCGAGGAGCCCGGGCCCTCGTGATGAACCTGGGAAAGACACGCATCGTCAACTCGATCGGCATCTCCATCCTGATCGAGGTTCTCGAGAAGGTCATGGAGCGCAAGGCGGTGCTCGCGTTCTGCGGGTTGACGCCCACGATCGACAAGACCTTCCGGATCATGGGGCTGGCCCAGTACGCGGCGATCTACCCGACCGAGAACGAGGCTCTGCAGGCCGTCGGCGCCACCGCCTGACCGCTCGCGACCGAACGATGCCGAGCTCGCCGACTCGTTCCGGAGCCGTCAGCGAGGATGCCCTGCGCGCGCCGGGATCCGTCTCCGGCCTCGCCAGGGCGCTCGCGGCGTTGAAGCGCGAGACCGACAAGCCGCTGCCCGTCCGGATCGCCGAGGCCGCGCTCGCCGCCGTCGGGGCCCGCCGCGCGGCCGTCTACCTTCGCGACGGGGACCGTTGGCTGCTCGGATTCGACTCCGGGAAAGAGGGCGTGCCGATCGAGCCTCCGAAGGCGCTTCTGGAAAACGTCGTCTCGGACGGCGGCCGGCTGTGGGTACCGCTCGACGCGGAAGGGGAGACCCACGGCTGTCTCGCGCTCGAGGGCGTCGAGCACGAAGAGCCGGAGGAGCTGGCGGCCGCGCTCGGCTGGATCTTCGGGTCGGTCCTGGCGGCGAGCCGGCTCTCCCGGCTCGTCAAGGATGCGGAGTTCGAGATCAAGGCGCGTCTTCTCGAGCTCGAATCGCTCTACGACCTGGGACTCTCCCTTTCCGGACAGCTCGACATCTCCGCGCTCGCCGACGAGGTCCTCTACCGATCGATCTCTTTGACCGACGCGCGAAAGGGAACTCTCATCGTTTTCGGGGAGCGCGGCGCCGGTCCTCTCGTCCGGAGCGTGGGCGGCGATTTGCTGCCGGCGCACGCCCTCTGGTCGTGGGAGCTTCCGGAGGGCGAGGCCGTGATCAACAACGACGCGGCGCGCGTGCCGACCGCCGGCGTTCAGCTTTCCGACTGCTCCAAGTGCCTGGCGGTCTCGATCGCCGTTCCCGGGCGGCGGCTCGGGGTGCTCGCGGTCGCCGACAAGGAGTCGCGCGATGGTCGGGTCCTCGACTTCACGCCGGGCGATGCGCGTCTCCTCTCGCTCTTCGCGAACCAGGCGTCCGCGGCGATCGAGACGACGCGACTCCACCGCGAGGCGATCGAGAAGGAGCGCATCGAGCGGGAGCTCGAGCTCGCGGCCGCGATCCAGAGACAGCTCCTCCCGCGCGAGCTCCCGCACACTCCGGGATTCGAGCTCGCCGGATCGACCCTGCCGACGCGACAGGTCGGCGGCGATTACTTCGACTGGTTCCCGCTCTCCGACGGGCGGCTCGGTTTCGTGGTGGCGGACGTCTCGGGCAAGGGGATTCCCGCCGCGCTCCTCGTCTCGACGGTGCATGCCGCGATCCACCTCCAGATCGACGCCTCCGAGACGATCGTCGACCTCGTGTCGCGCATCGACCGCCACCTGCAGCGGTTTTCGCCGGCACACAAGTTCCTGACGCTCTTCTTCGGCCTGCTCGAGACCGGAGGCGATCTCGTCCGGTACGTTTCGGCGGGACACAATCCGGCGCTGATCGCCCGGAGCGGAGGCGTGATCGACCGTCTTTCTGCGACCGGCGTCCCGCTCGGTCTCCTGCCCCGGGGCTCGTGGCGGGAGGAAACGGCGCCGCTTCACAAGGGGGACCTTCTCTGCGTCTACACGGACGGTTTCACGGAGGCGACCAACGGCGACGACGAAGAGTTCGGTCTCGAGAGGCTGGAACAGGGCGTTCGCAGCCGCCGGACGCTCCCGACCCGGCAGATTTCGGACGCGCTCTACGGTGAGGTGGCATCCTTCGCCGCCGGCATCCCGCAGTACGACGATCAGACCCTCCTGATCATCAAGCGCGAAGCGTGAGGGTTCGGCCGCGCTAAACTCGCGGCCGTGCTCGCTCTTGCGATCGGGCTCCTGACGCTCGCCGGCGCGGGCCCGGCGCCGCCGCTGCTCCTGGAAGGCGCGACCGTCTATCGGTCCGCGCAGGAGGAGCCGGTGAAGGCCTCCATCCTGATGCGCGACGGGAAGATCGCCTTCGTGGGAGATGCGGGGGCCGCCCGCCGCCTCGCGTCCGACGCGAAGAGTGTGAACTTTTCGGGAGCTTTCGTTTTTCCGGGGTGGGCCGACTCCCACGGTCACCTTCTCGGCCTCGGAAAGTCGCTCGAGATCGCGAACTTGCGAGGAGCCGCGGACGCGGTGGACGCGGCGACGCGGATTCGGGCCCTCGCCAGGACGCTTCCCGCGGGCGCGTGGGCGGAGGGGCGCGGGTGGGACCAGAATCTCTGGCCGGGAAGGGATTTTCCGGACGCGCGCGACCTCGACGCCGCAATTCCGGACCGGCCCGTCGCGGCCCGTCGGGTCGACGGCCACGCGCTCTGGGTCAACTCGCGGGCGCTCGCGGCGGCCGGCATCCGGAAGGAGACGCCGGACCCTTCGGGGGGCCGGATTCTTCACCGCGCGGACGGGACTCCGAGCGGCGTCCTCGTCGACAACGCAATGGACCTGCTCGATTCCGCGATCCCGGCGTCCAAGCCGGAAGACTTCGCCCGGCGGATCCTCGCGGCGGCTCGGGCTTGTGTCGCCCTGGGGCTGACGCAGGTCCAGGACGCCTCCGCGTACGCTCCGGAGGAGGTCGCCGTCCTCGAAGGGCTCGCGGCACGGCACGAGCTCCCGCTGCGGATCTATGCGACCGTGTCGGCCGAGCCGGGAGCACTCGAGACCGCGTTCCGAAAAGGAGTTCGCGTCGGGCGCGGCGACGACTTCCTGACGGTCCGCGCGATCAAGACGTACGCCGACGGCGCGCTCGGCAGCCGCGGCGCGGCTCTCCTCTCCGACTACTCCGACGAGCCGGGCAAGCGGGGCCTGCTCGTGACGCCGCCCGAGCGGCTCGACGAGATCGCGCGCCAGGCGCGCGCAAACCGATGGCAGCTCTGGATTCATGCGATCGGAGACCGCGGCAACCGGGTCGCGCTCGATGCCCTTCACAAGGCGGCAGGACAGGCGGCGGCGGCCCCGGCCGTGCCCCGCCCACTTCCTTCCGATCCCGGAGCACACCGCCAACGGATCGAGCACGCCCAGGTCGTCGCGCTGGACGACATCCCGCGCTTCGGGCGCGAGGGCGTGATCGCGTCGATTCAGCCGACCCACGCGACTTCCGACATGCCGTGGGCGGAGGCGCGCGTGGGGCCGGAGAGAATCCGCGGCGCATACGCCTGGCGCAGCCTGAAGAACGGGGGCGCGCACCTCGCCGGGGGGAGCGACTTCCCGGTCGAGTCGGAGAACCCGCTCCTCGGCTTCTATGCCGCGATCACGCGGCAGGATCTCGCGGGTCGGCCGGCCGGCGGCTGGCGCCCGGAGGAGCGTCTGACCCGCCGCGAAGCGCTCGCTCTCTTCACCTCCGACGCGGCGTATGCGGCTTTCGAGGAAGGAGTCCGGGGCCGGATCGCGCCCGGCTTTGCCGCCGATCTGACCGTCTTCGCCGCGGACCCGATGACCGCGCCGGAAAAGGAGATTCCCAGGATCGCGACCGTCGCGACGGTCGTGGGCGGCCGGATCGTCGTCGTGACAGGGGCGCGCCGTCCGGAGCCCTCTCCGTGAGGCATGGGATCGCCACGCTCCTCCTCGTCTCCGCGGTGGTTGCCGGCGCCTGCGACCGCCCTCCCGCGAGCGCGCGCAAGGTGACGGCGGTGCCTTCCGACGCCGATCGAGAGCGGCGCGTCCGGATGGTGGAAACGCAGATCGCCGCGCGCGGAGTGCGCGACCCCCGCGTGCTCGCCGCGATGCGCAAAGTCCCGAGGCACCTCTTCGTCGACGCTTCGCAGCGCGCCCAGGCCTACGAGGACCACCCGCTTCCGATCCCCGGAAACCAGACCATCTCGCAGCCCTACATCGTCGCGCTGATGTCCGAGCTCCTGGAGTTGAAGCCGGGCGCGCGCGTTCTCGAGATCGGGACGGGGTCCGGCTACCAGAGCGCGGTGCTGGCCGAGCTCGCGGGCCAGGTTTATACGATCGAGATCGTTCCGGAGCTCGCGCACCTCGCGGCGACGCGTCTGCAGGAGCTCCACTACGACAACGTCACGGTGCGGGAGGGGGATGGCTACCGGGGCTGGCCGGAGCATGCCCCGTTCGATGCCATCATCGTGACTGCGGCGCCGGAGAGGATCCCGGAACCCCTCGTCGACCAGCTCGCCCCCGGCGGAGTCATGGTGATTCCGGTGGGAGGCTTCTTCCAGGAGCTGAAGGTCTTCCACAAGTCCGCCGACGGAAAGGTCACCGAGAAGGACATCCTGCCGGTCCGCTTCGTGCCGATGACCGGCGAAATCGAGAAGACTCCGACTCCTTCGGAATAACCGTCCGGCTCGGGAGCGATTCCGAGGAATCTACGTCCGGCTCGTCGGGCGTCCGGCCGGGACCTTGCGTCCGCCGCGCGCCGGGTCGCCGCAGAACCGGCGAACGCACTCGAGCAACCGTGGCGGATGGATCGGCTTCGAGAGAAAGTCCACGACCCCCGGGGCGTTCGGGATGAAGGGAAGACCCGAGAGCAGGACGATCGGAACGGCGCGGGAAGCGCGGTCGCGCGAGCGTTCGGACAGGAATTCCCAGCCGTCCATCACCGGCATCTTGAGATCGAGGAGGATGAGCGCCGGCGGCGGAATCCGCGCGAGCTTGTCCAGGGCTTCCCGGCCGTTCATGGCGGTCTCCACGCCGTAGCCCTCGAGCTCCAGGAAACCGCCGAGCGACGTCAACGTCGCCCCGTCGTCGTCGACGATCAGGATGGTCGCGGTTTTCGGGCTCATTGAAGCTTCTCCATCTGCGGTCCGGTCGGCTCCCGGTCCGACAGCCCTGCGGCCTCGAGCATGAGCTTCTCACCGGACTGCTCCCGTTCGGAACGCCGAAGGCGACGCAGCTCCAGGAGAGCCGTTACCTGGCGGGCGAGAACCCGGAGTCCCTCGAGCTGTTCGGTCGAAAGCTGCCGCGGCTCGGAATCGAGAACGCTCAAGGCTCCGACGGCGAACCCGTCCGAGGTCGAGAGAGGGGCTCCCGCGTAGAACCGCAGCCCGGGATCGCCGGCGACCAGGGGGTTCTGCGCGAACCGCTTCTCGGCGGCGATGTCCGGGAGTCGTCCCGGGCGACCGGTTGAGAGCAGAACGCGAGGACGCGCGGCAGCTCGGCGGCCGAGAGGCCGACCCTCGACTTGAACCACTCCCGGTCCCGGTCCACGAACGAGATCAGCGCGAAGGGGGTGCCGCACAGGACGGCGGCCAGGTGCGCCAGGTCGTCGAACTCCCGCTCGGGTTCCGTGTCGAGGATCCCGAGCCGCTCGAGAGCCTGGAGGCGGGCCGACTCGGTCGCGGCGAGCGGTGTCCCGAGAACGCCCGAGATCGCCGCCTCGGCGGGAGCGACTTCCTGCTGGACGGCCACGAGTGCGTTTCGAAGATCCCGCGTCGACGGGAATCGGTCGTCCGGGTTCTTGCGCATCGCGCGCTCGACGAGCGCGACTAAGGACGGAGGAAGGTCGGGCGCGAGCTCGGCCAGCGGCGTCGGCTCCGTCTTGACGATCTGTTCGAGCAGGAGAAACAGGTTGTCGTTCTGGAACGGCTTCCTCGACGAAAGTAGCTCGTACGCCAGGACGCCGAAAGAGAAGATGTCCGTGCGGAAATCGATCGAGTCCCCGCCGATCTGCTCCGGCGACATGTAGGAAGAGGATCCGATGGTGATTCCCGTCAGAGTGATGTCGTTGACGGGATCGACCGACTTCGCGATTCCGAAATCCATGATCTTGACCGAGTGGGTATCGAGAACGCGGACGTTTCCGGGCTTGATGTCGCGGTGCATCACTCCCGCGCGATGCGCGTACTCGAGGCCGAACGCGATTCCGATCAGGATCTTCAACTTGTCCTGCCGGGACAGGTTCGCGCCCCGGCGAATCATCCGGTCCAGGTCCTCGCCGGAGAGGAACTCCTGGACCATGTAGGGCACGTCCCCCTCGAAAGCGAACTCGTACACGAATGTGATGTTCGGGTGCTGGAGTCCGCCCGCGATCTGCGCCTCACGGAAGAATCGGTTGCGGACGTCCTTGCTTCCGACCTCGCAGGTCTTGATGGCGACGTGACGCCGGATGAGCGGGTCCCAGGCCTTGTAGACCGTGCCGAAGCCTCCCGAGCCGATTTTCTCGACGATCTCGTACTTGCCGATGTGGCCCGTCGGGGCCGCGGCGTCGGAGGCGACGGCTTCGGCGGCCGCCGCCTCGGGACCGGTGTCCTCTTTCCTTCTCCGACCGAAGAGGTCGCGCAGGCTCATCGCCGTCGCATTGTAAGAACAAGATCCGTGCCCGGCCCGGGAAATTTCGGATTCCCGGCCTTTTCGGTCCTTCCGTGAGCGACGTCTACCGCGGGAGGAGCGTCCAAAGCCCGATCGCGATGAACCCGATTCCGGCGATCACCTTGAGCGTTCGCGGGGAGACCCACCGCTCGATCGCTCCGCCGACGAGGACCCCGATTCCCGCCGCCACAACGAGCGCCGCGCCGGCCGCGGCGAACACGAGCCACTTGCTCCGGCCTTGCGCGGCGAAGAGCATCGTGGCGAGCTGGGTCTTGTCGCCGACTTCGGCGAGGAAGACCGTCAGAAAGATGGTGCCGAAGGTTCGAATCATCCCGGAAGGTTAGTTCAGGTCGAACAGCATGAATTCCGATCCTGAGCCGGCGATCACGAGCTCCTCCTCGCCGCGGACCGCCGCGCCGTCCCCCTCCTCCAGTCGTTCACCATTGACGGCCAACGCGCCCCGGGCGACCTGCAGCCAGGCGTGGCGGTCCGGCGCGAGACGGTGCCGGACTTCTTCGCCCCGTTCGAGCACGCTCGCGTAGATCGAGACGTCCTGTCGGACGGTCAACGAGCCCTCCCGGCCGTCGCGCGAGCCCACCAGGCGGAGCTTTCCGCGGCGGGTCTCGAGCGGAAAAGTCTTCTGCTCGTAGCCGGGCGGAGTCCCGGGCGCATCCGGCAGGATCCAGATCTGGAGGAAGTGCACCGGCTCCGTCTCCGAATCGTTGAACTCGGCGTGCTGGACGCCGGTTCCGGCGCTCATCCTCTGGACGTCTCCCGGCCGGATGACACCCGAGTTCCCCATGCTGTCCCGGTGCGCCAGGGCGCCCTCGAGGACGTAAGAAACGATCTCCATGTCGCGGTGCCGGTGCTCGCCGAAACCCTGTCCGGGCGCGACGCGATCATCGTTGACGACGCGCAGCGAACGAAAACCCATGTGGGCCGAGTCGTGGTAATCCGCGAAGGAGAACGTGTGGTACGTGCTCAGCCAGCCATGATCGAAATGGCCGCGGTCCGCGGCGCGCCGGATGGAAATCATGAGGGGAGAGTCTAGCCTCGGGCCTTCGACGTGCTTGGTGGAGCTGACCGGGATCGAACCGGCGACCTCCTGAGTGCGATTCAGGCGCTCTCCCAAACTGAGCTACAGCCCCACACGCCGAAAGGGCGCGCAGGATAGCACGCACGGTCGCGCAGGATAGCACGCGCGGTCGCGGCGGAAAAGCGCATTCGGCTAGCATCTCGATGCGATGGATCCCGGCGAGCTCACCACGTTTTTGCTCGCCTTCGCGGTTGCGCTCCTCGGAGCGAAGCTCTTCGGCGAGCTCGCGGAGCGCATCGGTCAACCGGCTGTCTTAGGCGAGCTCGCGGTCGGCGTTCTGCTCGGTCCCTCGCTGCTGGGTCTCGTCCCTCTGACCGCGGGCATTCTCCTCGTCGCCGAAATCGGCGTCTTGCTGCTCCTCTTCGAGGTCGGCCTCGAGACCGACCTG
>QHVV01000225.1 GCA_003222385.1 Acidobacteriota bacterium | reverse complement strand
ACCGGCCTTGCCAGCAGCCCCGGATTCGTAACTCCGACCGTGGTGTGGTATGCGGAGGAGGGGCCGTCCACCGAAGGCGGTCTGGCGGGTGACACCTCGCCGACGGGCGTCATCCGTGCCTTCGACCTGGCAAGCGCAAGCGATCAAGCGGTCCGTTTTCTAGCGGGCGAGGCACCGACCCAGTTTCAGTGTTGCGCCCCCCGCGGGTGAGCATGAAGTTCCAGGTGCGGATGAATCGTGAGGCCATGATGATGGCGCTCCTAGCCCTGTTGGCAACTGCGTGCGGGTCAAACACTGGCACGGCCTCGCACGGCTCGCCATTCACGTCCTCAACCCCAACCCCTTCTGCAGCTTCGAGTACTCCGAACCCGACGGAGTCCCCCTCGACGGGTCCTGTCAGCTCGATTGAAACGTCGTTCAGCCTTCTGCCCCGCCAACAGCCTGCGGGCTTTGTCTCGAAGATCAGCTGCAGTGGCTCGATCGGTGTGTCGGACCCCGTCGCAGTGGTTCAACTGCACACGGCGCCTGCAGGCAGCGCCGAGGCCGTTCTGCGTGACTACGCGAACGCGCTCAGCCCAAAAACCGTATGCCTCTTCAAAGGTGGCGTCGCGCAGCTCATCGATGCCCGCCACGTGGTGGTGAGTGCATGCTGCGATCCGGAGTCGGCCTATGCCGCAGCGGTGGTCGACATTCCGGAGGTGCGCTACCACTGGTTCCAGCTCCCACACCCGCCGGGTTTTGGCGCGGAGTTGGTGGCGGTATCACCAGGCCTCGACGAGATCGCGTGGCTGAGCAACGACGACACGACCGGCACCAACAGAAAGGTCCATCTCACCACCAAGTCGGGGGACCAGGTCGTCGCCACCCTTCGGACGGCCCTTGGCCGGTGCGGCAGCCCGGACGACTCGAAAAACGGCGCCTACACACATTCAGGGAGCCATCTTTACGTGCTGGATCAGCCGATTCCCTCCAGCAACATCCTCATCGTCCTTCAAGGCAACCAACAGGTGCTTTCGCTCGTCCCTCCAAGCGCGGGCTGGCCGCAAGGAGCCCAGCCGGCCATGGCGGTTTGGTCGCCGACATCCCAACTGCTGTTCTATCGGCAGCAGGCCGATGTCTGGCGGTGGACACCGGCGGGCGGCGCGCAGCGGTACCTATCTGGCGTCAATTGGTCCTCCCCGACCATCTCTGCTGACGGCAGCCACCTGGCCTACTCGGTGCTGCGTTCAGACGGCCTTCATGACGTCTACCTCGTCGACCTGGCGCATGGTGGCAGCCCGACGCGGATCGGCAAGGGCGCTCGCACCGTGCCGGTCTTCCTGAACTCCACGCAGCTCTGGTACAAGACAGAGGGCCCGAGCATCTGCGGACCAGGCAGCAACCAGCCACTCATCTATGACATCACCGACGGTTCCGAGTCGGGCAGTGTCATCGACCAGGTGCAGGCCGTCTGGCCGGCCACGAGCTCTCATTTCTAGCGCATAGCCTCCAGGGCGAACCGCGCGGAATCGATCGACGACAGAATTCACTTGGGGTGGCGGCCCGCGTAGGAACCGGGCCCACCCGAGTCGTTCACCCCGTCGATAATGGCCCGAGGATGAGGCTCGATTGGGCCCTGCTTGCAAACGCGGCCGAAGCGCCACCCAATGGTCTCGTTTACATCCTCGGCGCGGGCTTCGACACCCTGATCCGCGACCAGTATCCGACCCCCTTCGGCGGGGTGATCGTGCTGCGGCTGCAGACCACGCGCCTGGAAACCGAACGACCGCACAAAGTCGAAGTGCACTGCACCGACGAGGACGGCAACCCATTGCTGCCTCAGCCGATCGTGCTGAACCTGCCGGCGCGCCAGGTGCCGGCGGAGTACCCGCACGGCTGGGATCTCTCGGCGAGCATCGTCATCAACCTCACCACCGTCCCGATCAACAAGCCCGGCTTCTACAACTTCGAGATCCTGATCGACGACCAACAGGTACGCACCTTGCCTTTTCGCGCGGTGAAAGCAGCCACGGTTGAGACGGTGTGACAGCCGCCGTCAGCAATTTCATCGCCGGCTACGGCCTCCTCGCCGTGTTCGTCCTCATGGTCGGCGAGAGCTGCGGTTTCCCGTTTCCGAGCGAAGTCATCATGCCAACCGCCGGAGTGCTCGCCGCCGCCGGGCACATGAACCTGGTCGCCGCGATCATCGCCGGGGGGCTCGCGAACCTCGTCGGGTCGCTGATCGCGTATTGGGTCGCGGCGCGTTTTGGGGAGCCGCTTCTGCTCGGCCCTGGACGCTACATCGGGATCCGCCGTCACCACCTCGAGCTGGCCGACGGATGGTTTCGCCGCTGGGGACTGCTGGCGGTATTTCTCGGAAGGGTGCTTCCCGTGATCCGCACGTACATTTCGTTTCCCGCCGGCCTCGCACGAATCGACCTCGCGAAGTTTTCGGTCCTGACACTTGTCGGCGCGCTTCCGTGGTGTGCCGCCCTCGCCCTGGTCGGTTACGTCCTCGGCCGCAACTACGACCGGATCAGCGGCCCACTGGAGAAAGGTGCGATCGCGATCGCGCTTCTAGTTGCGATCGTGATTGTGGTCTGGTACGTACGAGGGCGCGAACCGCGCGGCGGCAAAACGTGAGATGTCGCGCTTGGTGCCGCCGTCGCACACGAGATCGGCCGCGATGTCGCCGATCACCGGCGCGAACTTGAAACCGTGACCTGAGCAGGCGCTGATCACGACCACGCGCTTGTCGTCGGGGCTGAAGTCGATCACGAAATGGCCGTCCGGCGTGTTGGTGTACATGCAGGTCAGAGTCCTGGTCACGCGCCCGCTGACCCCTCGCATGTAGGTGGCGGCCATGCGGCGCAGCGGATCCAGATCGGTCGCGTCCACCTCGCGGCGCACGTGATCGGGGTCGGTGAACTCACCCTCGTGATGCCGTCCGACCTTGACGGCCACTCCGTCGAGCGTGGGAAATCCGTAGACGTGGCCGAATGCCTTCGAGTGCCGGATGAAGACGGGAAACCGGTCCGGCGTCAGCCAGCCGGCTTCGCGTTCGATCGCAAGCCAGGCATGGACCTGACGCTCGACCTTGAGCGGAATCCAGTCGATGAGCTCCGGTGTCCACGGACCGGCCGCCACGACCACAGCGTCAAAGTCGTCCATCACTTCAGCGATCGATGTGATCCGCGTATCGCGTACGACCCGCGGGACCTGGGAGAGCATCGCGACCACCGCCGCCTCAGGGCGGAGGATGCCGGCTTGCTTGTCGAGGACAGCCATGTCTTCGTCACCAACCACGTGGCCGGGATAACGCTTGCGCAGCTCGACGGCGTCGAGCACTTCGATATCGAGACCATGCGCCTGCGCGGACGCGTTCGCACCGGTGACGGCTTCCGATGACGAGTCGCCGATCATCAACGCGTCGGTCATCGTCAGCAGCTGTGCTCCGCTGACCGCCTCGAGCTCCCGCCACAGCGGAAAGGCCTCCTGAAGCAGCGGCACGTACCAGGGGCCT